>CAMFNB010000001.1 GCA_945965275.1 uncultured Clostridia bacterium
GAATTCCTAACCTTACAAATCCATTAGAGTCTCCAGGCAATTGATTCTTTAGTAGGACAATTTGCTATTGAAGACAGGTTAATTCTAAATTGGCATCCTTGTTTTGTCTTCATACCATTTGAGCCAATACTGTTTTTTATAATCTTATATGGTTGTCCAGGAAAACGTTTTTCAAAAATTTGCACTCTTTCATCATCTGGTATTTCCGCCTGATAAAATCCGATAACACCTGGTTTTGCCAAATAACCAAGAGACTCGAAAAAATCCTCTTCAGAACTAAAATGAATATCCATAGACCGTTTTCCAAGCAAGGGTGTTATATAATCACTATCTTTCCTGCTCAAACCACCATTATTCTTTCTTACACTTGTTACTCTCTTTTCGAAATGGTCCTCAATAAACTTTTTTCGATGTTCAAGTTTTGCTACCTTTTTTTGTTTCTTTTTTTCTACCGCGTATTGAATAAAAGCTTCATCTACTGAAGTAATTATGTCCCCTACACACATAGGAAAAGCAAGTTCTTTCTTCGCTTCTGAGAATGCGATACATATTCTGTCCTCGGTAATTCTTTCAATTACACCTTCACCAAAAATCTGGTGGTTTACTATAGTTCCTTCAAACATCCTATCAATCTCCTCTCATATCTTCATAATGATATCAAATAGTGAATTATAATTCAAAATCCGTGCAAATATGCCACACCTTTGCACTGGCCTCTTCCCCGGTCATCTCTCTGAATGCGTCTTGGTAGGCATTAAGCTGGCCTGAGTATTTGTCATTAAGGTCATCTGCTTCAAGGTTGGTTTTGTAGTCAATAATGTTCCACTTTCCGTCTTTTTTATAGATAACATCCATTACCCCGTTGATCAGTTCGGAATCTTTTTTGTAGCAGAACGGAACCTCGCAATATACTTCATCAGCAGAAAGAAGTTCGCTTAAGATATCTTCCGGAACATCTCCGTCTTGCTTGAATCCCCCGTTTCTGACCTGACTGCCGACATTAACAAGCATCTTTTCAAACTCTTCCTGTCCATATAAGAAGTACTCATTTGCAATTTCCTTTGCGAGCTTGTCTAATTCAATATTATTTCTTGATGATACAAGTACTTCCATAAGTTTGTGAACCATTGTACCTATAATTGCAGCATTTTTACGTCCCTTGTTCTTTGTGACAGCTGCATCTGTTACATCTTCATATTCATCTTCGGAAGACGTTTTTCCCTTGGCCTTTATACCGCTCGGTTTAACAATAACGTAACTTGCTTCCTGTGATTTTTTGTCATCAAGAACGCTCTTGTCTTCTGTTGCCTCATAAAGCTCATCTGCACTGACTGTTTCCGTCGATTCGCCGCCGCTTTTCTGATTTGTTAACTCTTCCGGAAGTTCCGCGATTTCTGAAATTTCAAGATCACCCCACGCAGTACTGCTTGATTGATTGCCATTGTCAGTCAATGCACGTGAAACGATAAGTGCAGATCTCGCTCTTGTTGCGCCCACGTAAAGAAGTCTCTTTTTTTCTGCTGCAAGGTCCGTAACCTCGGCATCTTTTTCTTCCTCAAAAGCAGAAGTGGAAAGAACAGGCATAAATCCGTCATTTATACTGAACAGCCAGGTTTTCGATCCTTTTCCGTTTCTTTCCACTCTTAACGACGGATTCTTTTTCCTGATGTGCGGAGCAGCAAGAATCACGATCGGAGCTTCAAGGCCTTTAACCTTGTGAAGGTTCGCTATATGAACTTTGTTTTCATTTTCTGCAAGGCTGAGGCTTCTTTCAAGCCCGGATTCTCCGTTAATGAGGCCCTGAATATACTTCGCACCTTCAGAAAGAGATGTAACTTCAGCTGAAATTTCAGCTTCCCTCAAAAGTTCCAGTGCAAAGTGAACGTACTCCATATTAAGGGCACCTGTTTTCTCATATATCTTCATATCATTAAATACAGTTGAGAATGCTGCGCTTGCAGTCATACCTTTTGCTTTATGGAAAATCTTTTTAAGTTCCTCTATTGCGGCACAGACTGCCTCACTTCCCTCGACATCACTGTTGTCACTGAAGAGAGAGAATCTTAACCCGGAAAGTTTTAGTTTACCGAGTTCATCTCTGTCTGTATCAAATATCTCGGATACCAAAGCTCCGTATACCGCTTCAGCCTCCCCGGGATTTGCAATGGCACTGAGGATTGAAGATGCAGCAACAAGGGCAGGACACTCGTTGAATATAACCTTGCCTTCCACTTTAAAGGGAATTGATTCTTCAACAAATCTCTTCATAAAGTCTTCAATCTTCGTTTTATTGTATGTAATGACCATAAAGTCACTGTATTTTATCGTTCTGTGCTTTGAAAGCTTGTCGGAAATCGTATACTTCGGATTGTCAACCAGCGACTTAATCATATTTGCAACACGTAATGGTTCGCATTTCTTGTCAGTATCATATTTGTATACACCGCCAAAGTCTGACTGTTCATCATCGTCAGATTTCTCTTCAAGAGGAATCTCATTGAACTTGCTTTGGTTCTCTGTATCCTCAGGCAAAAGGTTCACAAACGTCCTGTTGAACCAGCTGCGCATCTCAAAAGTTGAACGGAAGTTTCTTGTAAGCTCAACAACTTCACCAACACCTGCCTGAAACATCTTTTTGATATTGATAAACGCACTAACATCCGCACCTCTGAATCTGTAAATGGACTGCTTGGGATCCCCGACAATAAAGAGGGATCCCGGTCTCGGGTCACATAACTTCCAGTCTGCTTTTGGGTGCATGGCAGTAAGATAAAAGAAAATCTCTGCCTGAATTGGGTCAGTATCCTGAAATTCATCAATTAAGAAATACTGATGTCTTTCAAAAATGTGTTTAATAAGTCTGCCGTCCTTTGAGGCATCTTCTTTCAGTGTATCCCTTAAATAAAGAAGATAATCAAAGAAAGTGAGAGCTCCTTTTTTTCTGAGTTCTTCCGCAATTATTTCCGCGGTTTTGCTCATAAATTCAATTGCAACCGCATATCTTGAACCGTCGTTGATTTCTTCGGCTGTCTTCTTAAAAGTATCTTTTTTGAGAGTCCAAAAAACAGGTTTCTTTCCGGTTTCTTCAAACATTTCTTTCAAGTCGCCGAATAAACCTTCAAACTGTTCTTCATCAATATGGATAAGTCTGAGTCCTGCAAGTTCTTTAAGAGCAGTTACAACATTTGTTGTATCATCGTCCCAGTTACGAATCAGGAGTTGTTTCCTGTTATCAAGAGCTGCTTTGGCTTCTCTTGCAGCATCGTTTGTATCATTAATGAGATGGGCATTGTTTCTTACAACTTCGAGTAACTCAAGATATGCTTTTTTCTCGTCCTGAAATATTTCTTCAACGCTTTTGTCCGGGCTTACAGGACAAACAATCTCAGTATTTCTGTGGCAGAGAATTGTTCCGATTCCGGACATAAACACTTTGTCTGCATTGTCAACTAATTCCTTAAATCTGCCGCCTAACTCTTTTAATTCCTCGCCGTATGCGCCGCCAAGAGCCCTGTAGTATATCTTTCTGTAGTACTTTTGCATTTCTGCATCTTCCAGCACCAACGCATCAGAAGGAATGCCTGCTTTTGAAGGATGCTCACTGAGTACCATATTACAAAAAGAGTCTATTGTGCCCATAAAACAAAGGTCAATGTTCTCCAATGCATTAAGGCATCTTGGTGTGCCCTTCTTCGAAAGCGCATCCTGGAATCTGTCGTAGAATTCCGCAGCTGCGGCTTTTGTGAAAGTAATGGCACAAATTTTGCTTACATCAATGCCGGTCTCAACCATAGCAACCATTCTGTCAACCAAAGAAGACGTCTTTCCTGAGCCGGCTCCTGCTTCCACAAATATGTTTTTGTCGGTTCTTGTCTTAATAATTTCTCTTGCTTCCTGGTCCAATTCAAATATATTTTTTGTCATATCGTTATTCCTCTTCGTTGGCTCTTGTCTTGTTCTTTGCACAAACATTCTTTAGTTTACAGTATCTGCAGGCATCGCATTCTTCAGCTTCAAAGAAATTATTGTCGAGACCACTTTTGAATTCCTGTATTTTATCCGAAAGCCTGATTTTCATTGCCTCATCATAATCGAGTTTAATAATTTGTTTATCTCTCAGATATCTGTATTCTCCTTTCGAAACGGGCATACCGTTTTCCTCTGCCATAAATGCATAAATGGCAACCTGAATACAGGAATCAATATCATTTTCCTCGTGACGAACTCTTCTGCCTGTTTTGAAGTCAGCAATAATATATGTGCCGTCAACTGTTTTTTCAATTCTGTCAGCTCTGCCTGAAAGTTTTATTCCCGTCGGATGAGTTGCTCTCAAATCCACTTCCGTTCCGGCAATCTCATTGTTCTTTTCAATTTCCATCTCATATGCGTGCTTCATCATTCTGAGGAAGTTATTCTTTTCCCTTTCGGCACCTTTTGTGCTTACAGGAGGTTTTGATTTGAGATAATATCCAAACTCATATTCGGCTTTCTCCAGAAACTCTTTTTCGGAAATCTTTTTAACATCTGTTTCCATAAGCCGATGAACCAGCTTGCCTAAATCTTTCGGAGCAATAATCTCAAAAGGATCATTTTCTTCTGTTTCCTTAATACCGAGTATACGAGTCAAATAGAAGTGATGCGGGCAGGAGAAATAGTCCTCTATCGCAGACGGAGAAAACTCAAGATTTGAATAATCAACCTTCTCACCTTGACTTTCCGGCAGGTCTTCTTCGTTGTCATTCGACTTTACAATGTTCTTTCCTGATATGTATGCTCTTCCGATTTCTCTCTCAGGAAGAATATCTTCAGTAAAGTATGACACCTTTGAAAAAGCCTTTTTAAAATCCTCATTCTTGATATCCTGTCCGTTTTCATCACGGTAAATATCAAATAACACGGAGGACGGATTGCTGTTCTTAAGCGTTGCAGGTTCATAACTTGAATAAGAAAGATTCACTTTAACTCCGAGAGTCTTTGCATCTTCAAGAAGCATTCTCAGCGTTTCTTTCTTTTTATTTATTCTATTCTTGCTTGTCGGAGCTTTGTCGGCTTCGTCCAGTAAATCATAATCACTGTCAAGAATCAGATAGTTTTCAGTCGGCTTGCCCGGGAAATTATCCGCTGAAAGGCCTACAACAAACAAATATGGTCTGATTGTACTGATTGCACCTCCGATTGAAGTTATGTGAAGCATACCTTCTTTTCCGTTTTCGGTGCATACACTTGAACCCATAATTTTTTCGATTCTTTTTTCAATCTTTTCTTCTTTGCTTATGCCGGAGTAGAATTTATAGTTCTTTATTGCAGCAGTAATATTTTTAAGAGCTGCCGCGTCTATTCTTCCCGGGTGTTCAGAACGGATAATCGAATAGTTTTCGACAATTCCGTCATAGCCGAGAGCCAGAAACTCTCTCGAAAGAATGTCCAGATTCTCTGCGAATTCAAGTTTTTCTTTGTCATCTGCATCTAAAGATCCCTTGTATGCTCCGATGAGTTTTTGATTGGCAAAATCGTTAAATCCGAGTTTGAGATTGCCGGCAATTTCAGCAAGTTTTTTGATATCACTTCTGTTGTTCAGCTTTCCGTCAAACAATTCCCTGAATTTATTCAGGTTAAACGACTCATTGAATAAGACATCAAGCAAAGCATCAATTCCGTTGAATCCGTCATTATTCCAAATAAACAGACTTTTAAGAAGTTTGGCGGGATTGGCTGCAGTAATCGGAACACCGCAACCGAATGTGGTCGGAATATCGTGCTCCGCAGAAAAGTCATAGAAAAGCTGTGCATACTTGCCTGCCTCAGCAACCGCAACTGTGCATTTATCAATCGGAATGTTGTTTTTGAAGATATGTCCGATGACCGCTTCCACTTCATTACCGCCACCGTAAGCTTCTGTATAAGTAAAGAGAGGAGATTCAAAATGATTCAGGATTTTTGAAAAGCTTACAGCTTCCGGCAATTCACCGAACAACGTTTTTGCAAGTTGTTCTTCAAGCGGATTCATCGGAAATTCTTCAAATAAAAGAAAGGAGATATTTGTGTATGGTTTTGCTTCATTAATAGCCTTTCTGATCAGGCCGACAGTATCAATTTGTTTTTTGTTTTTAAGGTGCTCACAATATATTCCGTATGCTTCGGCAATCGCAGTATTTTTATCCGTGAATTCCGCTTTGCTTATGAACTCCCCGTTTATATACTCTGCTTCATTTTCGAGAATAAATGAGCGAAGTGAGTATAACGCATCAGCAAGATTAACCGAATCGGAATACGACGCAGCCGCAAAGTATTTAATGTCAGATAAAAAAGAATCAATTACGGAAGATTCTTCTGAACGAGGCAGAAACTCCTCTTCGATAACAATTCCGGAACGCATAAGTGCATCCTTTGCCAAATCAAGAGCATTCATTACTCGTGTGTTTAATGTATTTTTACCGAACTTTGCCATAGTACGTAACAATTCCGTTCCGTTGGCACCGGGTGCAAATATGATTGTTTCCTGCATTATATATCCTCCAAGTATTAATCTTTGGCAACAGTATCCAAAAGCTTTTTTAGCTCTTCCTGTTTTTCTTTAATTTCTTTCTTTAGTAAAATATACTTTTTTGCGAACTCTCTTTGTTCTCCAAGTGTCGGAAGAGGAATTTCAATCTCATCAAATGCCTTCTTCGAAAGCATGGAAACCGCAGTTCCGGCGGATGCTCTGCTGAGTAATTCCTGTCCGATATTCGATTCAAAGAAAGCTTTTATATACAAAGGATCTGCTTCCCCGTATATTGTGACTTTATACAAGTTGCTGGCAATATATACTCTTTCGTCATACTCTTCGAAAACAGCCACTCTTGTCGGACTTCCTATCATAGAAAAGACAAGATCATTATGTCTGAGCATTCGTGTTTCGTCGTATTTGCTTTCAGGGAGGTATAAAGTATCATTAGAAATTACAATTTCGTTGTCCCTGATGTCCTTTATGTTTATCAGTCTTCCGCAGTAATTAATCTCTTTTGAATCTTCGACAGAGTCTTTTTTGCTGACGGCAATACCTCTTACGATTTTCGCAATTTTGCCAAACTTCACTTTGGGAGTTTGTCTCTTATAATCGCTTTCGGATACTTGTGGTTCCTCATTTCCCGGAACTGTCATAAAACCGAAAAACTCTGGTCTTTGTGTGGAATATCGGTATATATTGTTTCGGTTGCCTGCTTGTTCGTAAAATGCGTTAAGGTATTGTGAAAAAGGTTGATTCTCCTTCTCTGCATTTGGTTTTTCTTCTTTTGCAGGCACAAGAATATAGTTTTGTTTAGCCAGTTGTTCTTTTGTATATTCCTTTATGTTGTTTTCTTTATTTATGTCTTTTAACGTAGAAAAATCAAGACCCTCGGCATCAACAATCTTTATTTTTTCGTTTCCGTATGAAAGAACAAGCAACGCTTTTGCCGCAATTCTTGCTCTTGATCTATTTGGCAGTATTATTACTTTCTCAATTAGGCCTTTTTCAATAAAATGTTTTCGCACTTCTTCATCTTTTGTATTATACAATAACGGATGTGACAGAACTGTCACTGCCTTTCCGCCCTTTTTAAGTTTGCTTACTACCAGAGCGTTATATGCCCAGTCTGAGGAAAAAGACTTTTTCCTTATGTTATTATGTCTGCAGTATGTATCATAAAATTTTGATGCTGCAGGAAAATAGTTTAGTCTCCTTCCTGCAGGGAAGTCACAATAGATTTTATCAAAGCACTCATTTGAAATATCAAACACATCCGTTTTTCTTGCATTGATTGACGGACTGTACTCTTGTGTTGCATATTCTTCGCTCAAAATAGTAAGTTTGGCTCTTGCTATCAGAGCTGCATCACCCGAGACATCAAAAGCATTGTAGCTGTGTGCATTTTTTTTAAATGCCTTTTTGAGAAATTCTCCGTTTCCGCTGCAAAAATCAGCAACGGTATCATTATTGTTAATGTCCAGGCATTCTGTTGCAAGCTCTGCCACTTCAGGAGATCCGTCTGCTCTGTTTCTGAATTCGAGAACTGCGTTCCGTAATTCTTCTTTTGTGTACTTTCCTGAAATACGTTCCAGCCCACTTGAAAACTCCTCTAATTCTGTCAGTTCAGCCTCTTTAATCAGCTCTACCGCCTGAACCAGATATCTGTCTAATGACTTGAAATACAAAGCTGCAATTACGAGCGCTGTTCTTGAACTCTCAATTCTTCTTATTCCCGGTTCGTCCGGAAAAATTATGCTGGCCACATCTTTATAAATATTCAAATATTCCCTGTCTTTGTACATATGTTTCCTCATCTTGATAAATCATAATCTCTAACGATAATATATTATCTTTTGTGTTTAAAGTCAAAAAAATTTATGCCGTTTTTCTGCTGATTTGTATCCTTCTGTTTGGATTAAAGTAGTCATACTCGCAGTCATACCAAGCGCCTCTCTTAGAATCATAGCATATTCCCTGTCCGGCATCACAAAGTGTATAAATAAGTTTTTCTGTCTCTTCATATGAAAGAAAAATCTCAACATCTCTTTCAGCAAGAAGTCTACAAAGTTCAGAAACGCTCATAGGCGTATCAAATGTTGTGCTGGCTGCAAGAATTCTCCAGGCATATGAATCAGCTAATGACTTAACCGGGTTCATAGGTCTTGGACGGTATCTTTCGTCAATTTGCTCATCTGTCATTCCTATGAACTCATCGCTCATCTTATAAACTCTGCAGTTCTCCATAAAATCTTCTCCATTTCCTTCATAAAACAATTCTTTCATTTCATTTTCTCCTTCGTGATTATTAAGTATTGAGGAAGTCAGGATTACTGTCCGCCTCCCTCGAGTTGATGATAAAATTATATCACTATTTCGTTGATTTGTCAATCCCCTTTTTTTCGCATTTTATTAACATTTTGTTAAGTGATATTTTTTTATCTTTTTTGTTTTGTTGCAACAAAATTCTAATCAGTTGTCGAATTTGCCAATTATTTACCTTTACATCTATTTATTCAGCCTATTCTGAGGCATATTTCCTGCAGCTGACTATATATTATGCTCCATTTGGAGATCTTGTCAACACCCATTTGTGTCTTTTTTGTTAACATCAATGCTTTTCTCTCAGTGGTTCTTTGCAAAACCTTCGGGTACAAACCGGTTTGGGATTTTTTATAGATTATTTAAACTTTTTATCATTCACTAATACTTTCCCAAAACAAAAGGCAGTCTTTCGACTGCCTTTTGTTTGCTGATCATTTGATTTTGATGTGCACTGTTATTTTTTATTTATTATCTTCGTGCTACTTTTACAAATGTTCCGCTTGCTAAGTATCTGTTTTGCTGTTTTCTGGCATCATGCCAACAGGATACTTTTATATCAACTATTGCATTGCCTTCCGATTCAAACGATTTCGCGTTATCAACCATTAAACGTGCTGCGTCCTTGCATTCCCCGCTCTCGCCAGTCACAAACCCTATGTATTCCTCTACTTCATATCCCTCAAGACTGCTTGTTGTAGAAAGTATTATATCCATTTTTCCTCCTTGAATATCTTTATATATTTATCAGTATATCACATTTTCAGTATATTCTTTCAAGTCCTTTAACAAAGGCGGCTTTTCCGGTCATATTGCCCAGTTTTTCTCACTCTATGTACCACGGTATACACGGATGTGCAGCTTTAACAAGTCTTTTGTCGTCCTTGTATTTCCCGTATTTGACATAGGATTCCCACGCATCAATAGAAACCATTGCTATCATTTTGGGCTCTAAAATATCTATTACGGCGTCAATGATTTTGGAAGATTCTTTTCTCCATCTTTCTAATATTTTTTCGGCTTCTGATGATTCTATTTTTTCATGTTTGCTTAATTTCCAAAACGAATTCTCAAAGCTTGCTTTGTCCTTAAACGCCGGAAGCTGATAAAAATTCATAAAGGCAAAATAATTGTATTTTTTTCGATTTTCATTGTATTTGCTCATCTTTGGATTTTCCATTTTTAGCACTGTTTCACAAAAAGCCCTAAGAGGATTATCAAAATTCGCGTATCTGCAATTATTAATCACGCTTTTGCATACGCCCCGAGTCATCGAATCGAGGATTTCATCTAATTCAGAACATTTTCCCTGAAACCAATTTTCATCGAAATATTTTATTCCGTATTTTTCATGATCTTTAATATTAGTGCAATAATGGCTTTCTGAAATTTGGAGAATCCTATATTCCTCATAATCACTTCCTACAAAAGGAAGATATGAGGGGTGTAATTCAAAAAATTCTATTTGCTTTAGTGCTTCATCATAATTCATTAATCCAACCATCCTTTTTATGATTTTTGTTCTCCTTATTTTCCCCAATAAGTATTATACTATTCTCTTGCTTCTCTGTAAATCAGCATAGCATCTTCTGTACCATTTTCTCACCCTCTCTCCTTCTCCACTCTCCCCTCCGCCAGCCTTCTTATCGTCTCATACTCTTTTTTCAACTCTTCAACCTGAGCCTCATGCTCTGACGGAGTATTCAGAATCCCATTCAGCTCATCTCTTCTTTTCTTGTTATCTTCATGCTCCCGCATTCTTTCTTCTTTATAGTTCTTAAACTTCTTAAGGAAGTTCACAATTCGGATTGCATAGTCCGGCTCCTTCTCGTCACTCGTATTCTTAAGCGCGATCTCATATATACGATTGTTGTGATTTTCAAGCATAATAACTTCCTTCTCGTCCTTGCGTATTATGCTTGCCTTGAAATTCGTGTGAGGAATGTCAAATATCTTTTTACCGGCCTCTGTTTGCTGTTTGATTCCTTTCAGTATCGCGTTCCAGTCATTTTGTCGGAATTTGCCGATATAGATTTCATCCGCATACATTCCGAGGACTCGTTCATTATGTATCTTTATTTTCTTCTCCAGTTCATCAACTTCATCCTTCATTCTTTTCCTTTCTTCTCTTTCCTGTGCAAGAATCAGCTTAGCCGTACGCAGTTCATTTTCCTTCTCTGCCAGAAGCTTCATGGCAGGATCCGAAAGAGCCAACGCTTTAACCTCCGAGTACGAGAGAACATTGTTCTCCAAATCAGAAATACTGCGCTGATACGTGCTTCCGGAAAGAAACTGAGAAATAAACTTTTGTTTGGTCTCAAGCACCTGCCACGAGTATGCATCAAAGCTTCCCTCTGTCACATATCTGAAAATGAGTATTTCCTTGTTAGTGTTTCCTTTTCGTATTATTCTTCCTTCACGCTGTACCATATCCGCCGGTCTCCACGGCACATCAAGATGATGTATTGCCTTAAGCACGGACTGTACGTTTGTGCCTATTCCCAATTTAAAGGTTGAACCGATAAGTATGCGGACCTCTCCCGAATTAATCTGTCCGTACAGCTTCACTTTTGCACTTTCATTTTTGCATGTGTGGATAAAAGCAATCTCCTTTGCCGGAACACCGCTTTCAATGAGTCTTTGTTTCAAATCGGCATATATGTTGTATTTCTTTGCTTTAGGTGTGGAATAATCACAGAACACAAGTTGCGAGCAGCCGTCATATTTCCTGTATATCTTCATTACATTGTCGACACAATTTTTAAGTTTTGAACATGAGTCATATTTTTGCTCCTTTCCGACAAGATTCAGACTGAGTGCCGCCTTTCTTCCGTCCGTGCTTACTTTCAGCATATTGTCAGTGCTCGGGTTGATTTCTTTTCTTCTTATTCGGTCAGTTCTGTCACATAGCGCCTTCATATATTCCTTCAATTCATCATTTCTTTTTATTTTCACATCCGAATATTCGTTAAAAACAGGCAAGCCCTCTGTCACATTCTCTGCATAGAAAGCCGCAATCTTGCCGAACATTTTCGACAATTCCGGAAGATTGAAAAACTTCACGAATTTGCGTCTCATTCTGTACTTTGATGTGTCAACGTCTATTTCAAGAACCTGGTTGGGTTCCGCAAAAGTTTTGACCCAACTGTCAAATACGTCTAATCCGACTCTTTTAAGATCATTCGGCTGAAGATACATTTGCATGGTGTAAACGTCTGAAATGGAATTACACAATGGTGTACCGGTTGCAAAAATAACACCTCTGCCGTTGTTTTGTTCCTGGACACACTTGACCTTGTACATCATATCCTGGCATTTTACAGACCCTTTGGTATTGATGCCCGAGAGATTTTTCAAAGTTGTTCTTATCGGTATGTTTTTATAGTTGTGTGCCTCATCAAGATAAAGTGAGTTTATTTCAAGTTCATCAAATGTAATAACGTCTTTATCTTTTGATCCTGTTTCTTCGAGAAAATTTTCTGCTGTTTTTCTCACATATTCTATTTCACGACGTATATCGGCATCACCGTATGACCAGTAAATATTGCTTATGCCTTTCTTGAGTTCGTCGACTTTTTTGTTCATGTCACTTACAATAAAATTCTTGCTCGTAGGAATCATTTCAAAGCAACTGTATGCAATTATTATCCCGTCATAGTCACCCGTTTTAATCTGTTTCATAATCTTCGGCCGCATTTCCGGCTTGAAAGATTTTGGCTCAATCGTAAGAATCTTTGCTTTAGGATACAGGTCTTCGAATATCTTTTCCCATTGACCGACGATATTATTCGGTACAACAAACATGTTCTTTCTGGATATGCCCTGCTCGCGCATCAACATGGAAGACACAATCATAATATATGTTTTACCGGCTCCCACATCAAAGGCCAAAAGTGTATTCTTTTCATTAATGATGCGTGCAATGGCATCTTTTTGATAGTCATAAAGCGTGATATCTTTTGAAAGGCCTGGAAAAACAAGCTTGCTTCCGTCATACGAAATTTTTCCGAAATCGGAAAACATCTCATTGTAAGCTTTCTCAACCATCCAAATACGGTCCTCGTCCTGCCAAATCCATCTTTTGAATTCCTTCTTTATCAGTTCCTGTTTCTCCAGCGCCGCCAACGTTTCCGCTTCACTGTACTTTCCGTTATCTCCCATAACCTTAATTTCCCTTAAGTTGAGAGTTGCTTCAAGTATTCGGAGTCCGTTGCATTTTGATGTTCCGTACGTAACATTAAGCGGAGTGCTTTGATCGTTTTTAAAATCAACATGCCAATGTCCCGTGATGTGTTCAAAATATACACAGTTATACTTTGAATAGTCACGGCAACCGCACTTGCTGCTTCCATTTATGCCAAAAAGGTGATCTGTAAAATCATTGATGATTCGTGTGTCTATCCACGGAGCACCCAGAGAAACTTCGATATCAGTGTATTTAATATCGAAAGGAGTTACCACAGGAACTTCCTTCTTTTTGTATATCTCCGTCTTTGTCTCTTTAACTTTTTTAGCTTCGGTAAAAAGTGCAATCCACTTATCGAGAGTGATTTCTTCATCGTCCTCGGAAAGTGTGTCCATAATTTCCAGATATTTGTTGTTTGCTTTTGATTCTTCGTTACTGCTTTTTACCGTGTAGTCCCTGGCATCATATATCGAGTAGTCTCTTTGAAAAAGTTCTTCGGAAATCTGAGAGCGAAGCAAACTGTATTCGACATATTCCGCTATGCGATCAGCTATGTAGGACGCTTCTTTTTGAGCATACATCGGCAGTCCGTTTTTAACCAAAAGGTTTTTGAGTTCGATTTTCCACAAAATATCAAGCTGAAATCTTCTTGAAACCGACGGATTCTTTTTGGCTTTTCTGATAACTGTGATTTTGGATTCTTCTATACAAAGGATTCCCCAGAAATCCGGGACCTTTTCCTCTGCGTGGGCTGCATGAGTATGTCCCACAACTATATAGTTCTCGTCAAAAAAGCGATTGTATGCTTCTACTTGTGAAGTGAGCCTTCTGTAGTTATCTGTGTCGCTCTTGATTTCAAATCCGGTGAGTTTATCGGTTACAAGCATAAGATCACAAACAGATTTGCCGATGCTTTTCTCCTGGTAGATGCGGTACTTGTCGTTTGTAGCCTTAATGTATTCTGTCAGTATTTTTCTGATTTCTTTATCTTTCATGTTAATTCCCTCGCATATAGTTTCGAGGGACATTTAACACGAATTAAGGTACATTTCAGTGTACCGAAAATCAACTTTATTCAGGTTCTCAAACGATTATATATGGTTATGCTTTAATCAAAAAAACACCCTGTAACCCGGACAGACAACTGAGCTTCAAAAGTAAACATACACATAATATATTTTGGTGTGTATGTTTACTTTACATTTTGCGGCTAGCAGTGTATACTAAAGTAAACATACACACCAACTGTAATTGTGTGAACATTTTCCAAACCGGGAGAAAACAAATGATACTGACATATAAAGAGTGCATAAATAAATACGGATCCGACTACATGATAAAAAAAGAGATCAATGCCGGAAATCTGGTTCGAGAAGACAGAGGCATATATTCTTCAGACAAAAAATGTTCTGAATTGGAAATTGTAACTTCGAAATATCCAAAGGCCATTATTTCCGGAGAAAGTGCCTACTATTATCACGGTCTGACTGATGTAATTCCTGAATACTATGTTCTCGCCACAAAGCGATCAGAAACAAGAATTAAAGATAAGCGAGTAAAGCAGCTCTTTGTTAACGACAACCTGTTTGAAAAAGAAAAAACAAAAATATATCACAATGGTGTGTCAATCAACATCTATTCTCGTGAAAGACTGCTTGTTGATTTAATCAGGTTCAAACACAACTACCCGTTTGACTTCTACAAGGAGATTATCGGAAGTTACAGAGAAATTGCAGACAAACTCGATTTTTTTGCAATAGAATCCTATGCATCAGAATTCAGAACCTGCAGGTCAATCATGAAGTCAATTCAGCTGGAGGTTTTGTGATAATGAATCTTCGTGAGGAAACAGAAAAAATAAAAGCAGAAGGATATATTGAGGCAACTGCAGAGGCAAGATTATGCCAGGATATCATTCTTATGGCCATTTCTGAAAGTTCGTTAAAAAACAATGTTACCATAAAGGGCGGTGTCGTAATGCGTAATTTATCAGGCAGTGCAAGAAGAGCCACCCTTGATATTGATTTGGATTTTATCCGATATTCGATTTCCGACAATTCAATAAAGGCATTTATCAATAAAATAAACGGCACTGATAATCTGACAATTTCAATAAAAGAGCCTATCAAAGAACTGAATCATCAGGACTATAAAGGCAAACGTGTTATTGTTAATATTTCCGACAGCTTCGGCAACAGCATCGACGGGAAAATAGACATCGGCATTCACAAAGATTTTGATTTAAAGCAGGAAGAATACTGTTTCGACCTCTGTTTTCAAAAAGACGGAGTAAGTCTTTTAATGAATTCAAAAGAGCAGATAATATCAGAAAAATTAAAATCACTTCTGCGTTTTATGAGCAGAAACACACGATACAAAGATGTCTATGATATATATTTTCTTATAGACAGCGTGAATTCCGCTTTTCTGAAAAAGTGTATTAAAAATTCTGTTTTTGCTGATTCAACATTGGCAGTCAGTAATTTCAAGGACATCAATATGCGTTTAAACTTGATTTTCAACAACGAGTTGTATATCACTGAGTTGGAGCGGTCTCGCAAAAACTGGCTTGATATTGACACAAAAACAGTCTTGTCGGAGCTTTTGGCATATTTTAAAAAACTCGAAAACTGACGAGACGAGACTGTAAATAATTGCTGAGAGGAGGGTGCGGACATTTTCTTGGACTATCTAAGTGACTAATCCAAGTCTATGTCTGTACTCTATAGGACTCAAATATGCTATTTTATATGTCCTCGCAAGAGGAGGGTGCGGACAAAAATCTGTTTATTATTCCGTATCCTTTAGACAAAGAAGTTCCGCCTTTAAATACAAACGGGATGTCCTCATACTTTTGAAGTCCGTGCAAAAACATAGATTGAACCGTATCTTTTTCAACCATCAGTTCACTTCTTCCGTTTTCACGTGACACAACCTCAATTATTTCTTTCCACTCCGCGGCATTCTCCTTATACCAGTTCACCCATCAACCCTCCGCTGTATATGTTTTTATACACTCTGTCAGGGAATAAAGAAATATATTTTTTAACCTTCTTAAAATCGACCTTCGTGTTTTTTACATAGTCCCTGAGTTTTCTTTTAAGTTCATTTCCGGTTAGTTCGCTGTACTTATCAATGTTTGTCATTAAATCCAAAAACTGAAGGGCCGCAACATTTGTTTTGTCTATCTTTACCGGTGGTTTATATACAACAATCTTTCGTCCGTCAAGTTCAAACTTTCTTTGCTTTGTCGTTGCTTCGTTCGAGCACACTTCCGTGCATGAAGGATTTTGCGTAGTGAAACCATACATATTTGCAAGCTGCATACCTGTTATGTATCCGTTAATACTCCCGCCGTTTTTTATGTATTTTTTATTTATGTACTTATCAACAGACACCTTGCCCTTTGTTCCCAAAATTGAATTATAGGACAAAAAATATACACCATTGTACAGTCGACAAAGCTTACCTTCGTCAGTTAATCTTTTCATTTCCTGACGTATATAACCTTTTGATTCGCCAGGCAGTTCTGACAAAAAAAACGGTTCATCCTTTTCAAAGTTGTTTACAATGTAGTCGAAAATCATCGAAAAACCTCACAAAGTAGAAATATTATATTTCATATTTATTATACATTATTCGCTTGCTTTGTCAACAACTCCCCTTCATCTTACTATACTTTGTTGACTGTCCCAAGGTTTTCTCCCGTTGGCGAAATCAATAAAATGCTGTCTCCCACTTCTGTTTCTTTCAATGTCTTAATCTATTATTTCACACCTCAACCACACTTCCGGATGTACACCCTGCACTTCGTTTTCAGGCTCTGCCGGCTCATCATCAATGTCGTCAAACATTGACGTATCAAGCTCTGCCCATAATTCCTCAAGGGGCTCATCATCCTCATCTTGTGCATCTTCGAATTCTGATTCGCTTTCTTCGTCAATCTCATAATCCTCTCCGAATTCCTCGACTATCCACCTGCGCCATTCCTTTTCATCAGCCGCCTGCTGTTCCTCCCGCTCCTGCGCCTCTCTGCGCATTTCGCCTTCCGACATATTAAAATATTTGCCTGTCTTAGGAATATACTTTTCTCTGTCCTCACCGAAATATGATGAAGGCATGCTGCCCTTCTCAAGAAAGATCTTATCTCTTGAAAGAAATTCCTTATTATCGTAGGAATAGAAAGTTGCAGCCGTCACTTCCGTATCAAGCATAAGCCCTCTGTCACTGTCAGAAAAATTCTTTTCAAGAAACTCACCGTTAAGCCACTTGCGTACAAAGCTCTTCTCCCATGTGGTGTCTCTGTCCTTTTCGTCAAACACAGAACCGCAGACATCATCCTCGCAGGAAAGAAGTATTTTACCGGGCTGTCTTTCTTTAATACGCCAGGTTAGTTCATTCTCGCCGAAACGGACAAGGCTGTTCTTCCCGTAAACAGAATATATTGCTCCCTTTCCAATACGCGGAAGCTTTTCATCCTCTCCCGGAATACCGTAAACCTTCATGGTAAGAAGCTTTGAATTCAAATTCAGGTTCTTTGTCTCTCTGCCGTCTTCATCATACTCAGACATACGAGTCACTTTGCCGCTCTTCGTATTTGTCTCGGTGCATGTGCAGCCGTGAGAACCGTATTCATATGTCGTTTCGCAACCCGGCCATTTTATGCTTATGCATCTTCCCGCATCATCATATTTGTATATGGTTTTCTCTCCGTCAACGATTCTGCAAACCAACTGACCTCTTTCGTCATATTCGTACTCGGTGACTGTGTTCTTCCTGTAATTTACTTCCTTGATTTTTCTGTAACACTCATCATAGAAAGTCTCTGCGCGAACAGACTCCCTGCCGTTTCTGACTGCAAGTTTTCTCAACACACGCTCCTCCGGAACAAAAACACGCATATATGTTGACTTGAGACTTCCGTCCTCCGCATAATATTTCGTGCAGTACATCTTCCTGAGAATTTCTTCCGGCACATCCTCTCCAATACCTGTAAAATCAGGCATTACATGCTCTTCTTTCGATACGAAGTTTCCGTCAGAATCATATTCTTCCACAACTGTGCTGGGAGGAATCACAACTGTATCAAAAAAGCCGTAAGCATCTTCTTCCGAAAAAACTTTTTCAATCGTGATCTCGTCATGGCCCTTTATTGTGATCTGGTGTCTGTCGCCTTTATCAGTATATTTTATTGTTTTCTTTTTTGTTGTTTTTTTCGGCCAGTCATCTTCGGTGTCTTTAATGGATATAAGGCGATTCTGTTTGTCATATTTATTTACGATTACCGATGATTTGTCCGAGTTTGAATTCATCACAACCAGGTGCCCCTGCCTGTCCGTTGTGTATTCAAAGAATTCGTCATACGGGCCGCAGCCGTAATGAACGTCGCTTACTTTAACCAGCCTGCCTTCATCGTCATAGAAATATGTTTTTATTGTTGTGTTGCTGTAATCCTGCTCTGCCGGATCTTCTTCGTAAAAGTATGAGATTTCTTTTAAAAGTTTCTTTTCCATTGTTTGCCTCGAGGTTGTTTGATGAGGTAAATATATTATGGATATTGTACATTAAAACGGGCTGGCAGAGAAGCCTGAAACATACGGTTACTCAGCCTCAAGAACACAGCAATTTACTTTTCCGCTGTATGCGGTGCACGCATCCATTCCCACAATACCGTCATCCTCGAATGGTTCAAAGCGTGCATTTTCTCCCCATTCCTCTCCTTCTTTATGCAATTTCGAATGAGCCCAGCTTGTATGCCAGTGTCCGCAAAACAGGGTATATCTTTTATCATGTCCGTGTACCTTCCACATATCAAACGGATTTTCCCAACGTGCTGTTGTCCACTTGGCAACATGCCTTCCGTCCTCAGGCTTTTCAAATACATATGTAACTTCTCCGTTCGCACATTCCCACGGAACCCAGGCATGAGTGAATATATTGTTCCCAACCTGTGCATAATCTTTAAGGCAACTCAAATACTTGTTAAGCAGACTCGATTCTTTTAAAACCGAAGACCATTCATCTTCGTCATTTCCTCTGAGTTTTTCATAGATATAAACAGTGTCGCAGGTTTTCGCAGTTCCGTTGTGGTAATCAACAGAAGTGTAGTATCCTCTATCAATACATGAATCCAAAAGATCTTCATGATTTCCGCGAATAAGGATTTTCCTTTCTTTCGGAAGAGAGTTGACAAACTGAAGACATTTGACGGTTTCTTCTCCGCGATCAAGAAGATCCCCGAGGGATACAAAAATATGGTCCGGGTTATGGTAATCAAATCCGGCTTCATCAAGAGCTTCTTTCATCGGCACGTAGAAGCTGTGTACATCACTTACGATAAAATATTTTTTCATTCTGTAACCTCACATGTTTTTGTATAATTAAATGCAATAACCCGTGCGGCTAAATCGTCACACGGGTCATTCTTGTCTTAAATATTCGTCCCTGCGTCTTAGTTTAAAGTTTTGAATAATCCACGGGAATAATATATCCGTTATCGTCTGTATTGAACTTAGACAAATCCTCTTCAAAAGTATCTGCCCAAATCTGTACTGCAGCCTGATAACCGTTTGCAGGTTTTATTTTACCGTCTTTGCCTTTCATACCGTAATTCGTTGGGGCATTCATCAATTGAATGAATTTCTTTTTTATTCTTCTCGGCATCTTAGTAAATTCGTGTCCGGGCGCGTATTCACATTTGTCCAGTCTCACGCAAGAGCACTTTGCCGGATTTCTTGTTTCATCATGGTAAACATGCATGTGAGGAACAGGTCCTTCGTTACCCTGATGCACTTCAACCTGCAGTTTCTGCTTTTTACAGAATAACGGATTTATTATTGTAATTGCATCCGCCGGCTCAGGGCCGGGTGCGTTTTTCTTATCCAAAAGTTCACCAAGCTCATCCTTATCAATCTCCGCAATTAATTTTGCATCACCTATGTACCTGTACAGCAGCCTGCATTTTCCCTCTTTTAATGTCAGTTCCCTGTATCTGGTGCCTTCTTCACACTCCGCTGCTGCAAGTTCGATAATCGCTTTTTTAATTTCTCTGATTATGTCAGGTCTTTGTTTCTGAGATGACAGCTTCACTGATTCTTCAAAAGATTTGCCGACAATAACTGTTTTTATCTTTAAACTGTACTTGTTGTTTAAGCCTTCAACAACAGCAAAGGACTTTTGTCTGAGATATTTTCTTTTATTAAATGATTCGCCGGTTGTATATGCTGTTACAGCATCTGTAAAATCTAATAAATCAATAGTATTCCAGACTTCTATTGTCGGAACACCGAACAGTTCATCATATTCGTCATTGTATTGTTTCTTATGTTTAAATAGCATGTGTTTTTGAACGGTCCTCCTAATCTAGGGAATCTTTTATCATCACAATTTCACGACCGTTTTCTTTTGCATAGTTGATTGTATATTCCGTGCCGCCGTGCGTTCCGTTGAACACGGCAATCAATCTCCCGGCACGATCAACCATCCATCTGTTCCTGTCATAGAAACACCGTTTTGTAAAACCGGGACAAATGTATTCCACATGGCTTGCCTCTTTCAGAATTGAATAAAAAAGTTCTTTCTCCTCCTTCGTTCTTTTTCTTTCGACGCCTTTGAAAGGCACGGCACAAACCAGTTGAATATTGCTTTTTTCTTTTTTTAGTTTCAGCACCTCTTCAGCAGCCCAAGTGTCAACTCCGGCCGCCATGCCGGTAATAAAAGTATCAATTCCTTCGTCTGCCGCCTTTCGTATTTCTTCTGCGAGTTTTTCACGAATATCTTTTTCATCGGCATTGAGTTTTGTCGGTCTGTGCCCTGTAAAACAACAGGATTTATTCATGTCAAATGTCATAACATTTCCTTTCGTTGTCTGCTATTTCGCCGTGTCAGTCATCTTCAAAATCTTCTTCATCCGGTATTAAGTCGCTTAACAATTCAAATAAGTCTGCTGCAAATCCTTCTCTGTCAAACTCTTCATCTTTCGTATTTACTGTTTCTTCTGCATTTTCCATTCTGTTTTCTCCTTCCTGTCTGAATAATATTCATAATGCTTTGACCCGTCTGCTTTCATTCTTACTTCTGAAATATGAAATTGCGGATAAAGCCTGAATGTCTCAGTGATAAAAGTTTTAAGTTCTTCCGTGCATACTCCTTCATTGCTTGCTCCTGACAAACAGTTCAATCTCTGTTTTTACCGACTGCTCAAGCCATCTGATTTGATGAAACAAAAAGTCAAAGACTTCATTTCCCGAGCACTTCTTTTGTAAAAGCAATTCCGTGCATCGGTCAGTAAGTTCCGTACCCAGCTCCTTGCTCATGTTTCTGAATTGATCATCAATATCCCTCTTCATCTCCTCGATTGAGTCTGTTCCGTAGTATTCCATTTTCTTTGTCGGATCCTGAAGCCATTCTTTCAAAGCGTTTTGAATGTATGAACCTTCAAAATTGTTGAAATGCACCTGATAATACTTGTCACCTTCGTGATAACAAAAATCAAAATAGTCTTTCGGATACTTATTGAAGATATTTCGACCGATAACCGTGTCACACAAAACCGTTATTTCATCATGGGATATTTCAATGACTTTCCATGTAAAATGATGTATTTCCAAAGAGTCGTAAAGACTAAAGCCTTCCCCCGGCACATCAAGTACCAGAATCGGTCTGACACCGTTATATGATGAATCCACAAACTCACCGGAGAAATACAATTCGCCGTCATTATCTGCAATCATCGCGTTGATAAATTTTCCGCTTGCTGCTTCATACGCAGTAGCCGGGTCTCTCAGCCAGTAACATTCATCAATGGCAACGATTTCTCTCGGCAATTTGTGAAACTGTTCAAGAGACAGCAACGATATTTCTTTGATTTTATCTTCGTACATTTTCATTCTCCTTTGTTTTCGTCTTTTTTCGGTAAAAGAATACCAAAGCCCGTGCACCGGAAACGTCGCACAGGCCTTTGCGGTTCATATTTTATTTTTATTTATATCAATTAATCGAACGCAGTGTATCAAACCAGTTCCGTAAAAAGGCCTGAACATCTGACCCCTCAAACACATTGGACTCCCAGTCTTCGTTGAATGGGGTTTCTAAGTCACAGCTGTCAAAAGTATTGCATTTGTCCAGGTTTTCCAACGTTATTGTCAAAACGCCCTCGGTATTGCTTACAACAATCCAGTTCTCTTTGAATGCTTCTACTTTTTCTCCTTTTTCAAGTGCCTTCAACTTATCTGTCGCTGCGTCTACTTTCAAAACGGGACGGGCATACATACAATCCGCACTAGGGTCTTCTTCCAGAAGAAAGAATTCGTAATCCGGATCTTCAGGATCACAATTAAGAAACTCGCTGTCGTTATAGAATTTTACCAGGCCTTCCAAATCTCCGGGAGTTCTGGACCAATAGGGATAGCCATCTCCTGCCCAGCGGTCGTAAAAGTCCATTGAACCGATTTCTTCTTCTGTAAGCAATGTAACTTCTTTTACATTTTCTTTCGATACATTAATACTCTTGTATTCCATGTCATTTTTCCTTTCTGCGGTCACTTTTGTGACCGCTCTTAGTATTAGTTAATTTTCTTCAATCATCTTGTGGCTGCCGTGGCATCTGTGAAGATAATATGCAATTGCAAAGAAACAGCATTGATAATTTACAATAGCTTGTGGTGCGTGACATTCAATAATTCTGCCTGACCTTAATGCGTAAATAATTACTTTATATGCTGCCTCGCTTGCACCTATGCGAAGCTCTGCTTCGTCAAATACTTTTTCTCTGTCATCAGGATTGGAAAATCTGCGGAAAAACATTTTCCAGTTGGACGCAGTTCTTTCGGATAAACCGAGCTTTTCAACAAGATCTTTTTCAGACATATCTTCATCTTCTATTTTTTGGCGATAGGGTGCGACAGTTTTCAAGTCTTCTAAAAGTTCACAGAGCTCATCACAGATTTCTGCGAATTTTTCATCACTGCACTTTGCGGTGACTGTCATATATTCGTCTTCAATGAAATCAAATTCTTCGCCGCCTTCTCTCTCAACACCGGTCCAAAACGGTACAATCGTTTCATTGTTTTCATCAGCAATACTTCGTACAAGCTTAATAAAATCTACAGGGGTTACATACCACAAAACATCTTCATTAATAAAATTCTTTTTCATACTTCTTTTACCTCTTTCACTAATCTAATATTTTTAAGCACATCCCGATTGTATCAAATGGGTTGTAAAAAATTAAGTTTGTTCACTAATCTGTTCATAATTTGACCAAATGAACAAATTGTAGTAATATGGTTTCATCGGAGGCATTTATGGTTTTTACAGAAAATGAAACAACAGAACTTAAATCAACTTACACTGACGATATCAGAAAAGAAATTCTTGCCTTTGCCAATACCCGAGGCGGCAAAATATATATCGGCGTAGAGGACGATGGCAGCATATGCGGTGTCAGCAATCCTGATACAATCATTCAGAAGATTTCAAATTCCTTACGTGATACAGTTAAACCCGATATCACAATGTTTTTGTGTTTCAAAACCAAATCAGTTTCCAAGAAAAAGATAATTGAAATAGACGTTCAATGCGGAACTCATAAGCCCTACTACATCGCTTCAAAGGGGCTCAGACCCGAGGGCGTGTATGTCAGACAGGCCACTTCCTCCGTGCCCGCCTCAGATTTCGCAATCAGACAAATGATAAAGGATACAGACGGGGACAATTATGAAGATATGCGTTCTCTCAATCAGCAACTTACTTTCAATAAACTAAGTGATGAATTTAAAAAAAGAAAACTTGATTTCAAGAAGAAGCAGATGAAAACTCTCGGTCTTACGGACAACAGCGGATTGTATACAAATCTTGCTCTTCTGCTCTCCGATCAGTGTCCTCATATCATCAAAGCAGCAACTTTTGCTGAAAATGACAAAAGTAACTTTCAGGACAGATTTGAATTCACCGGCTCACTTTTGCAACAGCTTGAAGATGCATACAAATATCTTGATATGAGAAACAACACGAGGGCAACCTTCAGCGGCATGTATCGCGAGGATCATTTTGACTACCCTGATGTGGCAATAAGAGAAGCACTGCTTAATGCCATTGTTCATCGTGATTATTCCGTTTCCGCCAGCATTCTGATCAGCGTTTACCAAAACAGAATTGAAATCATTTCCGTAGGTGGCCTTGCCGGCGGTATTTCATATGACGATATGATGCTTGGTGTATCTTACTGCCGAAACAAAAAGCTTGCTGACGTATTTTACCGAATGAAACTTATAGAGGCGTACGGAACAGGAATAGAAAAAATAATGAGCTCGTATTCAGGCCGCGAAGAAAAGCCTGATGTAAAAGTTTCCAGCGGTGCATACAAAATCACTTTGCCGAATCTTAACGAACCGGAAGATGAAGATGATTCGACACCTTCAGGTACGCTCGGTCCGAATAAGAATATTGAGAAAACTTACAGCATGTTCCGCAAGAGGAAAAAGCTTACGAGAGCTGAAATCGAAGCTGCTCTCGGAGTTTCCACTTCGACTGCAAGAAGAATAATTGAGCAGCTTCTTCTCGCTGGCCTCATAAAAAAGTACGGCTCTACACGTGCTGCTGTTTACGAGTTAGTTCGAAAATAGTCGAGAAAATTTCTTTTATCCCATATCAAGATTTCAGATACCAATCCCAATACACAGGGACTGGTATCTTCGAAAAGAAATGATTCTATTCTTATTTGTTTGCAATTGTCTGAAGCAATTCTATGATTTTATCAAGCTTTTCCTTGATTTCTGCTTCACCTGCTGCACCGGTTCCGTATAAATTCTGAATGCCGCCGTTTTCAACAGCTGCTGCACTCTCTTTCATACCTTTAACAACTCCGCCAAGTAAACCCATGTCTTTCACCTCCTTTTTTCATCAACAGCTTTCCCCATACCACGTTCCCGTATGGCTGTCACTGTATATTCCTATTTCCGAGTCAGTCAGGTTGTGTATTATTCTGCTGACTGCTTTTCTTTCAATTTCTATTTCATAAGGCTCTGCCTTAAGCAACTCAATTATCTTCTGCTGTGTCAGTTTGTTTTCTGCATTTGAGTGCTCACGCAAAATCAGATATACGAACAGCGGTGCCAGGCTCTTTCTTGTATTCGTCTTCTTTCGCCTGTATAAAGCATCTGTCTCCTCCTCATATTCAAACCCGTTCTCAGATTGAAGCCTGGAAGCGTTATCGATAATTTTGATTTTGTCACTGTATTTATCCACTGCTTCCGCCGTTCTCCGCAAACAGATAAAGCTGTTGTTTCTCTGTCATTCTCCTTGTCATTATTTTACAAAAAACGAGTGTACCAACTATGGTTCATTGGATTTGTTCGCGTCTTTGCATAACAATGATATCAAACGGCCTTTTGAATTTATTGACAAACTGTTGTCGTTTTTGTAGCATAAACATATGCTTATCGAAAAAAGACGAAAAAAAACTGCACCCTCAAAGGTACAGATTCAGTTAATGATATATTTATGTATGTGTTGGAGCTGCGAAGTGTGGGAAAATGACTACTTCAATATTTACTCGTGTTCGCCCCGCACTCTTTTCAGATATATAAAGGAACTCAACGAGGCTCAAACCGTATATCGCTTTCACCATGAAAAGAAAGCAAAGCTTTTTTATGCGGAGGTTTTGCAGGCACCGTCGGCAGAACCCGCTCAGGATTCACGCCTCGCCCGTCTTCTTAAAATCATCAATAAATATACAAAAAACAGCTTTTACCTGAATGACAAAAAACCGACCGCACAAAAGGTGCAGTCGGAAATTTTACCGAGCGTAAACATGCGTACTCTTCAGCGTGATCTCAAAGACATAAACAAAGCAATGGATATGCTGTATGAGTATGCCTATGAGAATAATCTGATTTAGTTCTTTTCCTTTATAAAAACATTACATAATAAATAGGCAGATATACGATTTTGCCGTCTGTTTTGACTGTGCGTCCATTCGATATAACAACAGCCTTCTCTATGTGATAGTCTTCATTTTTTACAAGGTTGCTGAGGGCACTGTGAACCGTATAGTCTTTGCCGGACTTAACCTCAATCGGAACCGCGGACAGACTTTCATAATCATCAATCAAATAGTCAACCTCACCCTTATTACGATTGTCATAATAGAAAAGCTTATGTCCGTGTGCTGCCAATTCACTTGCCACAACACTTTCATAAACCGATCCGAGATTGATGCTTCTTTCGTCGTTAATAACCGCACGAATATTATTTCCGTAAAGAATTCCCGTCAGAATTCCGACATCATTAAGATAGAGCTTAAGTAAATTCTTTCCGGCAGACTCAATTAACGGAAACTTCGGATTTGATATCGCCTGAACATTCAGAGCAATTCCTGCACTGATTAAATATTCAAACTCGTCCCGGTAATCCGTAAATGTCTTTCCCTTTTTATTCTCTATGCTCTGTGCAATCACTCGTTTTTTCTTATTTTCCATATTTGACGGAATCAAATCATACACACGTCGAATCTTCAGTTTTCGTTCTGCATCATATTTAGATGCGTCCGCAGCATAATACTCATGAATTTCGTTTTGTATTTCACGCACTCTTTGAATGTTTTTTGTTTCAAAATAAGCATTGACTGCATCCGGAAGGCCTCCGACAAGCAGATACTTGCGAAACAAATCCGTCATTTTATTATGTACGGATTCCTCAAGCGCCTCCATGCGCTCAAACTTTTTTCGCATGGAAGAAATTACAATTTCACTCATGCCGCTTGCGTACAAAAATTCCTCAAAATCAAGCGGATACATTCTGATTTTACGAATGCTTCCCATTGGAATGGATGTGGTCTCTGACAATGTAACACCAAGAAGGGACCCGCTTGCAATATATGTGTATTTATTGTCCTGCGAAAGAAATTTCAGAAGCGTAAGAAGATGCGGATATATCTGAATTTCATCAATGAAAATCAGTGTGTTTTCCCTTTCTTTCATTTTGTCGCCATGAAGCATGCTGACCTGTAGGTAGAAATCTTCAACAGTGCGTATATCAGCAAAAAGCTTTGAATCGAGTGAATCCTCTACCATATTCAATTCAATAAAATTTGAAAACAGCTTTTTCCCCACGTAGCGAATGATATATGTCTTACCAACCTGACGTGCACCGTCAACAAGAAGAATTTTTTGAGAATCCGATTTTAAGTGATCCTCAATTTGAGCTTCGATTTTCCTGTAAAGCATTTTCAAGCCTCCGTTTGACTTTTCAAGTATATTTTACAGCGATTTTTCTGATTTTTCAATACTTTTCAGAAGCAAAAATACTAACTTTTCAATATTCTCTCAGCGGTGCCCTTCCGCTTTTACCGACATTAAACGCTCTTTTTCTCGGGAAGCTGCGGCAGGCAATATTTTCAAATCCTTTGGTAACACTCAAAGCCTCTTCGTTTCCGTATACAATAAACCAGGGATCGGCGTTGCGACAGTACAGATTTTTAATTGTGAAATCCGTCGCAGTTCCTTCGTGAGTAATAATCAAAACGAGGGCCCGATCTTTGTTTCTCATATATCTTAAAATCGCGTCGCCGTGGGTTTCGTCTGAATTCTTCTCAATATTATTTATATCAACAATATTGATGTCTGTGCCGGACACAAAAGCCCTTCTCAAACGATTTACAACAGTTCTTCGAAAATCATCCTTTCCGTCCGTGCAGGCCGGCGGAGCATCAATAATAACCAGCAAAGAAACAGGGTCGCAGTCATTTTCGCGACTGACTCTTCTCATCACACCGCTGCCGTTATCCTGTCGGCGGATTGTTCTCGAACCGTCTGTCAAATTACTCTTTATATGATTCCTGATTCTGTTTATCGCAACATTTATGTCACTGCTGTTCGGGCGATACAGCCATTCGCATTCGTCGGTGCTTTTTACCTTGTACCATGTGCAACTATCGTAGCTGCTCCACTGGTGATTGTCTTCGCTCATCTGAAAATATTCCGGCTCCCTCATATGACCGAAGTATTCCGCAAACTCTTCCCTAAAGCCTTCAAGTCTCATATCCCTCGGAAAATACTCCAGCCTGCCGCTGTCGCATATAAAGTATCGGGTGTGAAGTGCATTAAGCAAAAGCCTGATATGTTCTCCCGAAACAAAGCTTCCCCCGAATCCGCCGCCGTATCTTATTCTCGTTACATAGTCCACGTGAATGCTGTTCGGAATAAGGAACTGCGTTGCAAAAGCAGTATTCTCCGTTATGATGTAGAAGAAATCGGTCTCCCACTCACCGAATACATTGCTCTGAATTTTAACGCGACTGTAAAATACGTTTCCGAACATATCCTTTGACGGTAAAAGAATCAACCTCTCATCATAAGGAAGCTTCAGTTCTCCCGCAAGCTCCAGGTTCTCTGCAACAATGGAAGTCCTTTTGTCCTGATGAAGCACCGCATTGATGCTTCCGTTTTTCAGAAATCCTTTTACCGCCCAGTCATCACAGTCGGTAAAAACAAAGCAGTCCGGCAGCTGTTTCTCTTCCCATCCCTGAGTTTTCAAATATTGCGGAGTTAAATAGAGCATCCCGTGAAGATCTGTTCCCGCTGACGGATACCAGCAAATGCTTTTATATGATTTAAGTTGTTCCTGAAGCTCGTATGAAATATCGTCCATGTGTTTTCTCCTTTAGTTGATATGCATAACATAGCAAAACCCCTGCACCATTTTAGGTACAGGGGCTTTCGAATCAATGTGCATCAGTCTTTATTTCTCTTCTGCTTCGCATAAGATAAAAGTATCACGATGAATAGGATAATCATCATTGTCAAAGTCTTCGAATTTGAAATACAGAGGATATTTCTTTTCAGGATTTAAGAAGTTAAACTTCATCTTTTTGTAATATCCGTCTAATATAATTCTGTCTTTATCAGCTTCCGCTTCCGCATATTCGTCGACATCATTGTCGTAAAATGAGAAAGAGTCAGCATCTTCCAATTCTGAGTCAGGAACAAACAACGCGTCGTTGATGGTCTTTAAAAAGTCATATGCGGTTATATCGCCCTCTTCATATATTTCGTCCTCGGCTTCGTAGCCTTCGTAAAAGCCTTCCTTATGCGGGAAATATTCCGTTTCTTTTGCATACTTTGTTATCTGGTTTCTGAATTCGGAATAAGCTTTCTCTTCAGAATCAAATATAACTGCAGAACGTGTGTCTTCGTTATGCATATTTTCTGGGTTTTCTAATGATTTTACCAATACGTATTTCATATTCTTGTCCTTTTAAAATAAACTAATTTTCCTGATCATACGGAACGGCTCTGCCTTCCTTCATATCCTCTTCCGCCTGACGAATCATATCCGGCAAGTCCTCATTAAACTGCAGCACATAAGAAAGATAATTTCGGAATTTCTCATTCATCTCCGTCGGTTTGTATATGCATATATACGGATAATGCTGAAGTACAAATCTCGCAACCGCATCCTCTGTTGATTTGAATGTTATCTCCAGCGGGTGTGTTGCCATAAGTTGTCTCATAACACCGAGATTAAGTCCCCCTGTGTAAAACAGCCTGTCTTCGGTGGGAAGCTTCGGTAACTTCTTAATCTTTATGTCCTCTCCGAATTCCTGAATAACGTCATTCAGTTCCTCTTCCCCGCATACAATGGTGAACTCCTTCGGATTACCGTAAAAATATCCCACCATCATAATTCTGTTTGAAAGACTTGCCCTCGGGTCCTCCATGTCTTTCGAAATAAGATTTCTCTTTTTCTCGGCATCTGCCTCCTTCTCGATTTTTATATTTCGTATCATGCTTGCTCTGAAACCCTGTGTCTCAAAGTACGTTTTTTCTTCATCCAGAGCCCGGCCGCCGATCAGGATATAGTCATGGTCTGTCAAAACAAGCTGTATCGGAGTAAGTGTATAATCGGCGCCGTGAACCAGCTTCTTATTTACGTCATATTTCATATATTCAAAGCTGATTTGCTTTTTCTCCTCAATCGCTTCGTTGATGATTTCAATGTTATTGAATATGTCTTTGCAGTCTGTCTTTCTCCAGTCTGCAGGTGTGTGCACATTTTTTGTGCTGGTAAAAAACTTCTTTGTCGAAAGTCCGGCAATCTTCTTCACCAGTTCGTCCGTGTATTTTTTAGAAATTGATTTATTGGAAATTACGCTGTCCGCAAGCACTCTCAGTTCGCCGTCATCGAAGGTACGCTCTGCAAGCCAACTGCCCTTACTGTCGTTTCTTATGTCATATCCGGCTTCTTTGAGCAATGAAAGATTTGCGGAAATTGCTTTTCTTTCAATTTCAATTCCGTACCTGTCAAAAAGAATCTCGGAAAGTTCACTCTGCTTTATGTGTCTGTCTGCATCTGATTCTTCTTCCAGAATTCTCAAAATTCTCAGAAGTGCCAGTTTCTTAGGTTCTGCGGGCATACGATCAACTCCTTTTCTTTATTGAACAATAAAGTCCTTATATTGTCAACAAAATAATCAGGATACGCATAGCACGTCCTGCCTGTTTTTATCAGTCCTCTATACCTGCCTGCAGACCGAAATGCGGAAGACTGTTTATGTCTCTGATAAAAACCACATGACCTGCCTGCGGAATAAAATATGTGTTGAACTCAGGATCATTGATTCCGATAAAGCAAATCATTTTACCGTCCTTTTCAACTGACTTTTCGTAAAATCCGATTTTAACGGTTATATCTTCATCCTTCACATCTTTCGGGAAATTATAGTATTTCTCAAACTCTATTTTTTCAATCTCACCGGCAACCACATGGTCCCCTCTTTTAGTCTTCAGACTTTCAAAGTCTTCTTCCATAACAATCTCATTTAAGAAAGCCGTTACTTTGCATTCACCGACAATGTCCCCGGCCATTCCTTTGTAATTCACAATCGGCGCCTTGAAGAATATTTGACAAACCTCTTCTCCAGCCGGGCAGCAGCTCTCTTTTACCGCATCTCTGTATTCGCCGCAATGGCGGCATTTCTGCAACATGAATCCGCTCTCACTGATTTCTCTGTTTTTGAATTTCCATTTGCAGTCCCTTGCAGTCATCCATTCATGTCCGTATATTTCACATTCTCTTTTGATTCGCGCCTTCTTTTGTTCATAAGTTTCATTTACGGTTTCCGGCACCGGTTTTTTCTGCGGTCTTGTTACGGCATTCACAACAGCATTTGTCAATGCATTTTCCACGAGACGTGATCCGTCAATTCTTCCGCTCATTGCCTGATTTTTTAATTCATCCAAAACACTTCCCATGTTTGTCACCTCACATAATTTCGTTATTCATAAAACGCTGTTCTGCTTCAAAAAGGTTAAGCGCTTCTTTGAGCGAATCAGCTCTTCCGTTTTTAAGATACTCTTTAAGTTTCATCACCGTTTCGGTACGTTTGTATTTCTCTGCTATGAAATCCTGCTTCTCCAGTTCTTCCCCGAGTGCACTTACTGCATCAAGACTGTCGGAAATCATCTTGTCAACAAATGCTATGTTTTCTTTGTACTTTTCGTTGTGCATTGCCTCAATCTCGGCACATCTCTTTTCAAATTTTGCATTTGCTTCCTCAAGCTGAGTCGGAAGAGCCCCTGCAATCTTTTTCATTTCTTCTGTGATTGCATTTCTTTTTGTGTTAAGAGCAGCAATATCCATTTGATATTTTTTTATGTGCTTCGGCAATTCAACTTCGTTGAATTTTTTGGTGTTGTCGAATTGCTTTTTGTCTTCCGTATATCTTCCGAGCTTCGGATGTGTAACTGCACATATTACAATTACACCTATTGCAAGCACAACTCCCATAAAGCCCAAAAAGACAGCGCTTTGCGTGGCTGCCGCAATGAATATAAAAAGAAAAGCCTGTGCTGCCATAATTCCCGCAGCGACATTCCAGCTCTTTATCGACGGGGGCAGCTTCGGTTCCGGGAAATAGAATCTCTGCGGAAGCGGCGGATTCTTTATGCTGTCAAGCTCGTCCTCAAGCTTTTGGATGCTGTTCTCATATTCCTGTAAAACAATGTCTCTCTCATCATTGTTCGGTGCATTAAACTTGAGCTGAACGCTTCTGTCTAACGACATATTCAAATTCTGATATGCTTCATCACTTTTTTTACAGATTTCATAAAGACCGTCAAGTTTTTGTAGCAATTCGTCTTTTTCCATATTTGTTCTCCTGTTTTATTTTTCTTTTTCTTCCGCTTCTTCCACAAGTTCGGGCAAATATGCGTGAAGCTCATAAAGAAGTCTGATGTCTTCCATTAAATTGTTTTTCAGTTCTTCGGGTTTCATAATGCAGACCAAAGGATACCTTCTGAGCACAAAAGATTTTGCTGCGTATCTTGTTGCCTTAAAGCTGATTTTAATTGCTGACTCTGCAAGCAGTTCCCTTGAAAGATCCACATTCAGGTCATGCAGTTCAAAAAGCTCTCCCTTCTTATTCAGGTTTTGAAGCTTTGTAATCTTTATGTCCGTCCCGAAAGCCTCTATGACATCGCCGATTTCCCATGACGGGCAAACGATAGTGATATTTTCAAGTTTATTGAAAAAGTATGATTCTATCGACGGATGCTCCATTACAAGTTGTCTCGCATCCAAGCCGTCTTTCAGCACATCAACCTGCGACTTGTCAATTGCATTGCGGTTTTCTTCGGTTGAAATGTCCTGTATGTAACTGAGCTTGAAAATACGGGCCTCATACTCCTTCTTTTTCGTAAGAGAACTCATTGATTCCCTGATTGCAAGAAGGTAGTAATTCTGCGGAGTCATAATCATCTGCACCGGCGACACAATGTATTCATGCTCCGGCTGAAGCTTTTTATCTACGGTGTATTTCATGTATTTAAATGAAATCTGCTTTTTCCGTTCTATTGCTTCGCTGATGACTTCTATGTTGAGAAACAGTTCGGGGCTCTCATTCTTTTGCCAGTCAAGTACTGAATGGATATGCCGGGTACTCGAATAGAAATTCTTGTTCGCAAGCTTTGCGATTTTTTCCACAAGATCAGCCGTATGCTTTTTTGATATGTACTTACTTGAAAGCACACTGTCTATCAGGAGCCTGAGCTCGGATTTTTCAAAATCACGTGTGACAATGTAGCATCCGGTTCTCGTGGTTTCAATCTCATATCCTGCTTCCTTCAGCAGAGACAGGTTTGCGGCAATTGCCTTTCTTTCGATTTCGATGCCGTAGTTTTCCTTCAGCTTTTCGGCAATGACCGCCTGCGTAAGCGGACGGTCAATGTCGCTGTATTCTTTCAGTATCTGCAGTATTCTCAGTAATGCTAATTTTTTGGGTTCTGCTGCTCCCATATTTATCTTGCCCTACTGATTATTTTTTCAGAACCTGCCACAGTTCCCACTTGTTGCAGCAATCATAATGACGCATTGACCAGTTTGTCAGCGTGCAGGTTCCTTGTGCCAAGTGTTCAACATCAACTGCTCTGTTTCCCTGTGATAGTTTTCTCATACCCAGCCAATAGCCACATGTTGAGCACTTTTTATCGCATGAAAAAGTTAATGCCATGTCATCCAACCTCCTTTCTCAGTTGTTTGAATTTAAGTCAATCAACGATGCCGCAGCATCGCCCTTTGCGATAATGCGTCCGTAGAAATCTCTGGTTACATCCATACCGGCCTTGTAATCTCCGAGAATCCTTCCGTAAAAATCTTTTACAAGTTTGTCACCGTTCGGCTTCACGATAATTGTTCCCTTGATTCTTCCGTAAAAATCCTTGATTTTAATTTCCTGGTCCATTGTAAAATTCTCCTTTATTAATATTTCAGCCAATTATTGTTATAAATATACTGAATCCGATGTACTGATTTCCGTGCACTGAAAGTTTTACATCTTCATAAACTGTATATTTCTCAGGCTTACAATGTCAGTTTACGCATCGCCATGTATCATTTTTCGTGCATGGTTAATTTTTTTCGGTAAAAAACGACAAAGCCCGTTGCACATCTCTGTACAACGGACTCTGCCGCAATATAATGCAGTATTTCAAAGGCACTGATTGTCGTTACTCAAACATCTTTAAGAATTCTTCTGCCGAAAGCTTTATAAATCCGCTGTGCGATGCCTCTGCTCCCGTCTTTCTGTACGGGTTTGCCGTCATATAATCTTTGAGATCATAGAACGGCAATCGCAGCGTGGAATATGTCCCGTAATGCTTGATTTTGTATCCCGATTTATACAGAATCTTTTCAAGCTCTTTCGTATATTTCACTGCGTAGTTTCTGTCGTATTCTCTTCCGAGTCGCGGCAATACTTTTAACTTTCTTTTTTTGAACGGCTTTGAAAATATTTCTGATAGTATCCGCATATAAAAAGACCTCCGTCAGATTTTCTAACGAAAGTCTATCATATGTTGTGTGTCAGATTCGGGGCATCATTAATCTTTGACGTTTTTATTGCGCTTTTATCCGACATAATTCTTCCTCTGTTTTCCCTGGTTTTTCCTGTCACCATAAAAAACCCCGAAAAAACATCATAAATTTATGGTGAAAATCCTGCATTTTTGGTGGTAAAACCCTCTTTTTGCACTCTTTTCCCTTGCACACCACGCTTCAGAAATATACAATAATCGCATGCAGAAAAAAATCCAGGCCATAAAAGAATATCTGTCAAAAGATTACCGACTGATGTATCGTCCGTCAGGCGGAATACTCAATCATAAATTTCTCACCCCCGGAGCCTGCTACAGCGACTGCCTCTGGGACTGGGACTCATATTTTGCTGATGTGGCATTAAGACAGATTCTCCTCGAAAACGGCGAAGACACAAAAGAAGCCTCAGAATACGAAAAAGGAGGCATCCTAAACTTCCTTGAACACACCAACGACGACGGCTTTATGCCCATAATGATTACCCGCGACATGACAGACGAAGGAATGATTCCGGTAAAATACCCGAACGAGAACATGCACAAGCCCGTAATTGCACAGCATGCCGCATTTCTTGTAAAACAGGAAAACGGAAACGCCCACTGGCTTGCTCCGTATTTCGACAAACTTCGCAAATTCATAAACTGTTATTTAACCCGTCACACCCACATGGCCACAGGCCTTGTGTTCTGGCAAACCGACAATATGATCGGTGTCGATAATGATCCGTGCACATTTTACAGGCCGGACGGTTCATCCGCATCCATATTTTTAAACTGCCTTATGGTAAAAGAGCTTTCCGCCATGGCATATCTCGCAACCTGTTTAGGACGCGAAGAGGATGCCGCATATTATATAAAAGAACACGAGCGCCTGGCGACTGCAGTAAGAGAGCACTGCTATGATGAGCGGGACGGATTCTTTTACAGTGTTGATATTAATTTAAGACCGATTGATTCTTCCGAGTGGCTGCACTCCGGTGCCCCTCGCAACTGGGACTGCCTTATTCAGAGAATTGATTCATGGAGCGGCTTTGCCGCGCTCTGGGCCGGTGTTGCAACAAAGGAGCAGGCAGAAAGAATTGCGACAAGGTTCGACGAAGAACAAACTTTCAACTGTGCCGGAGGCATTCGCACGCTTTCAAAACTCGAAAAGATTTATCAGGTTGTTGCCTCAGGAAATCCTTCCTGCTGGCTGGGACCTGTCTGGATAATTTCAAACTATCTCACATTCAGGGGCTTACTCTGTTATGGCTTCACCGAGCGGGCCCGGGAGCTTTGCGAAAAAACGATTAATCTTCTCGGTGAAGACGTAATCAAGAACGGCTGCATGCACGAGTACTATGATCCGGATACCTGCGAGCCCGTTATCAATGCCGGTTTCCTCAACTGGAACATGCTTGTTCTCAATATGGCGGCGTGGTATGAGGGCCGCGACTTCATTGAGGAATTCTGACATGTCCGTTTCAAAAAAACAAATGTTTTTTGCACTTTATCGCGGTAATGTATTAACAAACTAAAATCTTTGTGATATAATTCTCTCGTTTTTTACATATTATATATAGGAGTATTTTATGACTACTGCACTTTGGATTATTCTTGCAGCCATTGCACTTTATATGATCATAATGCTTGCAATCGGTTTCAAGTCAGCACAAAAAAATAAATCATCCAGTGACTTCTTCCTGGGAGGAAGAAAGCTTGGGCCTTTCGTAACTGCCATGAGCGCAGAAGCTTCCGACATGAGCGGATGGCTTCTGATGGGACTTCCCGCTGTTGCAATGATGGGCGGTCTTGCAGAAGCAAGCTGGACTGCTATCGGTCTTGCCATCGGTACATACATCAACTGGCTCATCGTAGCTAAGAGACTTCGTGTATACAGCAGCAAGATTGATGCATTCACATTGCCTGACTTCTTCGCAAAAAGATTCGGTGACAGCAAACACATTCTCACAACTGTTGCTGCTTTGTTCATCATCATCTTCTTCATACCTTATACAGCATCAGGTTTCGCAGCCTGCGGTAAACTTTTCTCAACGCTGTTCGGCATTGACTACATGGTTGCCATGATTGTCAGTGCTGCAGTAATCATTCTTTACTGCACCTTCGGCGGTTTCCTTGCCGTATCAACAACAGACTTCATTCAGTCAATTGTAATGACAATTGCACTCTTCGTGGTACTTGGTTTTACAGAAGGTATCACAAACGGTTTCGGAACCGTTTTCTCAAATGTTTCACAGCTTGACGGTTTCATGGATCTCTTCCGTGGCTATGACGTAGCAAGCGGAACAGCCGGTTCATACGGAGCTCTTCCTGTTGTGTCAACACTTGCATGGGGTCTCGGATACTTCGGCATGCCTCATATCCTTCTCAGATTCATGGCTATTGAAGACGAAAATAAACTTAAGACATCAAGAAGAGTTGCAAGCATCTGGGTTGTATTCTCAATGGGTATCGCAATCACAATCGGTGTTGTGGGATATTCACTTATGCAGCAGGGTATTCTTCCCGTATATGAGAATGCATCAGCGGCTGAAACAATTATCGTAGACATCGCAAAATATCTCAGCAAGTTCGGATGGATTCCTGCTTTTACAGGCGGTATCATCCTTGCAGGTATTCTTGCTTCAACAATGTCAACTGCAGACTCACAGCTCCTTGCGGCTGCGTCTTCAATTTCACAGAACCTTGTTCAGGAAACATTCAAGGTTAAGCTCAGCCAGAAGAAATCAATGGTTCTCGCAAGAGGATCAGTTATCATAATTTCAATTATCGCGGTATTCCTTGCACGTGACCCAAGCAGCTCAGTATTCAGAATCGTATCATTTGCATGGGCAGGCTTCGGTGCTGCATTCGGACCGGTTATTCTCTGTGCTCTCTTCTGGAAACGCACAAACAAAATCGGTGCAATCGCAGGTATGATTTCCGGCGGTGCAATGGTATTCTTCTGGAAGTTCGTTATCCGTTCTGCTTTTGCAGGATCTGTGCTTGATATCTACGAGCTTCTTCCGGCTTTCATTCTCGGACTCGTTGTTACAATCGTTGTAAGCCTTGTAACAAAAGCTCCTGACGAAAGTATCACAGCTGAATTTGAAGCCGTTAAAAAACAGCTTAAAGCTAAATAAGAAAAACAGCATATAATACCGAGAAGAGGGTTTCGGCCCTCTTCTTTTTTTGTGGAACAAAAACAAGCTGCACCTTTTAAGAGTGCAGCTTGTGAAATTTATGCCATATAAATATCTTTTATTTTTTTTGAGTTTGTTCTAAAAGTTTCTCATTTAATCTGCCAGAGAACATACAGCATATAAGTCAAGTCCTTTTTTGTGTGTAAATTCATCTTTCAGTTATTAACACTTCTTTCAACGAGCCTTACTCTTCCGTATACTCATGTGGGCGTTCTTTATAATCTTTAACTTTATACTCACCGATGGTATCATATTTGCTTGCTTTGGTTTCGGTTGGGGTGTCAGTTTCATTATCTTCACCGAGGATTGCATCGAAGAAGATGCGTTCAAGATATTCATATTTAGAATAGATACCTTGGGAAGCCCAAACGAGAGCGTTACGAACATAGGCGGAATTTGTTTTGAAAAGTTCGTGTTTAACTTCAAAGCCTAATGATTTTGCAAGAAGTACGGCGAACACAATAACCGTTCTTGTATTGCCCTCGCGGAAGGGATGCGTCTGCCAAATACTTGCAATAATACGAACAAGTTTGAAAACTATATCCTTATCATTATCGCCGTTTTTTTTGAGTTTAGCGATTTCTTTCATTGTTTCATTCAGTTGCTTCTTTATTTCTTTAGGATAAGCATAACGAACAGTATCACCGCCAAGAACATCTTCGTATTTAACCATTTGTATAGTGCGGAATTCTCCTGCCCAATCAAATATTTGGCCAAATATATTTCTATGAATATCGCACAATGTCTCTGTATTGAATTTTTCATATTTTTGCTCGTAAATCGCAGACATAGCAAGATTAGTTATATCAGCCTCGGCTTTACGAAGCAATTCTGCATCTTTAATTTCGGCTCTGTTTTTTAACACCGAAACATCATCATATAAATAAGGATCTCTCATTATCTTATCTCCACAGGAAAGCCATATCTTTTTAAGGTGTTTTCAAACACAGATAAAAATGTCTGTGTTCCATTCTTCCATGCATCAATTTCCGCACCAGTTTCTTTGCTTACAGGAACTCCTTCTATTGCATTCATTGCATAAGCAAATGACGAACAAGTTTCTTTCTCTTTCAAAGATAAGGAGTCCATTCCTGAGCTTAGTTTATACATTGTCAGATGACAGTATAAGTTTTTATCAATCAACTTTGCAGCTTGCTCAAGTTGCAATAATCTATTTTTTATTTCAGATAATTCTTCAATTATTATTTTTCGCTTTTCGATTTTGTTTAAAATTTCTCCGAGTTCATCGCACCTTAAATACGAACTAACTATCTTGGCTCCATCGCGTCTTTGGAGATAATACTGTGTATTACCTTTAATTACTTTTTTAGAAATATAGCCAACAGGCAAAGAGAGTATTTCTTCCTCTAATTGTTGCTTTTTATTGATAAGCATATGATATTCTTTCGCTACTGACATCATCATACCTATACCTCCATTTATCATTATTAATATTATATTACCAATTAACCTACAAGTCAATATGTTTTAACTGTTCTGTAGGTTATCCAATCTCAGTTAAAATATTCGTCAAAAACAAAAAAACAAATAAAAATATCCGGATTTAGTAATGCACTAAACCCGGCCATTTTTAATTAAGCATATATTAATTCTGTATATAACTTTATTTGCACTTAGTTTGATATTATTCTTTCCGCAAACCCATTCCAATTGATTTTCTGCCTTGAGTTGTTCGGTGATGCTTTGCTTTTGCTTTTTACCGATAAAATTAATCGTGAAGCTTTCTTCTGTCGATAACACGAACGGCCTTGCCTTCGCTTCTCTGGATTGTCTTCGGATTTACAAGGTGAACCTTTGGTCCGATTCCGAGCATTGTACGCATAGCTGCCTCAAGTGCCTTCTCCTTAGCCTGAATATCTGATGTTACATCAGAGAACTGCTCAGGTGTAAGCTCAACATTAACATCAAGAGTATCAGTATTGTTTACACGGTCAACTTCGATGAGGTAGTTAGCTGAGTAGCCTTCATTAAGAAGAACTGCTTCAATCTGTGACGGGAATACATTTACACCACGAATGATGAGCATATCGTCGCTTCGTCCCATCGGCTTTGACATTTTAACATGTGTTCTGCCGCATGAGCATGGCTTACGTGTAAGTACGCAGATATCTCTTGTTCTGTAACGAAGAAGCGGGAATGCTTCTTTATCGAGGGATGTAAATACAAGCTCACCCTTTGATCCTTCAGGGAGAACCTCTCCTGTTTCAGGGTCAATGATTTCTGCATAGAAGTGATCTTCGTTGATGTGCATGCCTGTCTGTTCTTCACACTCAAATGATACTCCGGGGCCGGAGGTCTCAGTGAGACCATAGATGTCGTATGCTTTGATTCCGAGACTTGCTTCAATGTCTCTTCTCATTTCTTCTGTCCAAGGCTCAGCACCGAAGATACCTGCCTTAAGTTTATTGTCTTCCGGCTTGTATCCCTTTTCTTTAAGAGTCTCACCGATATATGCAGCATATGAAGGAGTACAGCAAATGATTGTTGAACCGAGGTCCATCATAAACTGAATCTGTCTTTCAGTGTTGCCTGATGACATCGGAAGAGTAAGGCATCCTACCTTGTGTGAACCGCCGTTAAGTCCGGGGCCGCCTGTAAAAAGTCCGTAGCCGTAACATACCTGACATACATCTTCATTTGTTCCGCCTGCCGCAACAATGGCTCTTGCACAGCATTCTTCCCAAAGGTCGATATCATTCTGCGTGTAGAAAGCAACGACTCTCTTACCTGTTGTTCCCGATGTTGACTGAATGCGTACACAGTTCTTAAGATCTGTGCCGAGCAATCCGTAAGGATATGCTTCACGTAAGTCATTCTTTGTAAGGAAAGGTAACTTTTTAATGTCGTCAACTGATTTGATGTCGTCAGGCGTAACGCCCTTTTCGTCCATCAGCTTCTTGTAGTAAGGCACATTCTCGTAAACATGCTTTACCTGTTTAACGATTTTCTCGTTCTGGATTCTGAGAATTTCTTCCCGTGATGCGGTTTCAATCTCAGGCTGGTAATAATTTGCCACGAATCTTTCACTCCCTTTTTATTTTCTCTCTGATTTTGTTTAAATTAAATAAACACGATGCACTTTAGTGAAATAAAGTTAAGAATTATTTTACCATAAAAGTGCTGAGAAAAAAAGACAGGAAAAAGAAAAACCGACATCTGCAGGCAGCAAATGCCGGTCCTCCCGGAGCCTAAAAGAAAGGTGCAAAAACGGCTCCTGTCAAATAAGAAAGGGGTAAAACTATGACCGTAGTCTCTTTTGTATTTCACTGACTCGTGCCTCTTCGACAGCAGTCAGCTTGTTCGTATAAGGGCTGTAATCCAAATGGTAATAACTTGTGGTTATTTCATCACCGATCTCTTCGTCCGGATAAACCAGCCATCCCTCTAAACACATGTCGGAATTACAGCCGAGTTTTGTGTATTCATCTTTTTCTTCTTTTGTAAGTATCGGTTTGCCTTTTACGACAAACATGGATTCCTTCATGCCTGCCAGCCAGATAAGATCTCCCGGCTTGTAAGCCGTGGGAAAATCAAACCACATATTCCAAAAGGATTCTCTGTAACTTTCAGTATCGCTGTCATATGTGTGGGTGTTTATCAGCCTATTTTCTCTGTCAAATACGAGCTGACCGATTGGCCTTTTATCAGGCTTCATCTTATATATCATAAGTTCGTCTTTTTTTCTGTCTTTTTCAAACTCCATTGCTTTTTCAAATGAAGTGAACACACAGCAGCTTGCGGAAGTTGTGTAAACATACTCGGGGTCAAATCGACAAAACTCTTTTATGTCTTCGTTGATGCTTCGCATATATGCCTTCAGAAATTCAAATACCGTTCGCTTTCCTGTCACAGCTGCAAGCGGAGGCATGACTTCATCAGAAAGAGTATCCATAAGTTCAGCCCAGGCATCAAATCTTTCCTGCAGAGTAAGACCCTGTGCATGCCGAATAAGGTAAACAGCCTCAAGTGTGCTGAAGTCATAATTCACACAGCTCTCATAGTATGTACGTATATACGGAATGTTGATGTATTTAATTAAACTCTTTTTAAATTCGGAAATACTTATTGCGTCTTTCATAATAGGTTGCCGGGGACCCCTGATTGGAGGTTGCGGGATCCCCGCCTTTCTCATCAGCAGAAGCCGATGCTCTTTCTGTTGTTACCGCATCCGATTACCGGTGCTTCAATATCCACCGCACGAATTGTTTTCACATCTTCGTCAGTAACGGAATCGTAATCCATATGAACCAATCTTGTTGCCTGTGCCAGCTTAGCCTTTTCCAAAATATTACGAACATAACGTCCGTTGCCGAAGTCAGTCTGTGCACGTGCCGCTTCAAAAATTCCTGTGAGTTTTACACAGGCTTCGTCATCAAGTCTGATTGACTTTTTACCGGCCATAAGCTTTGCAATGTCACAAAGGTCTTTGGCTGTGTAATCCTTGAAAGGAATGTGGAATGCAATTCTTGAACGAAGGCCCGGATTCTTTTGGAGAAACTGTTCCATCTTGTCAGGGTATCCCGCAAAAATGACAACAACGTCATTTCTGTGATTTTCCATTTCCTGAACAATGGTGTTGATAGCCTCGTCACCGAATGAACCGCTTCTGTCGTCGACCAGTGAATACGCCTCATCAATGAAAAGAACTCCGCCTCTGGCTTCCTTGAATTTCTTTTGAATTGTAGGTGCTGTCCATCCGACATATTTGCCTACAAGGTCACCACGGCCCACCTCAACAATGTGACCATACTCGAGAATCTTGTTCTCTCTCATAATTCTTGCGAAGAGTCTTGCCACGGTTGTCTTTGCAGTTCCCGGATTACCGGTAAAAATCATATGCATTGCGCCTTCTTCAGTATCAAGTCCTCTGTCAGCAAACATCTTCTTGGCCTTGAAAAAATCAAGTGCCTGGTTGATGACTTTCTTGGCATCCTCGATACCAATCATATTCATAAGCTCATCATATGCAGAACCCTTTGCCTGTTCTTTTGCAATTGTTTTCTTTGTGCTTTCAACCATCTTGTATTCAGGATAATATTTGTTCTTGATTTTCATATCCTGCCAACGGGTGAAAAGACTGACAAGATCGGGACCGTAATAGTCCTTACCCTCTTCCACAGATTCAAATAATTTCTTGTCCGGTTTGATGTTGTTTTCTTTCGCAAGATATTTAAGATAATCACGTGCCTTCTCTCCGGACGCAGCTTCCTCCGTAATATGCACAAAGCTGATGTTCGAAAGATATTCGTTGAAGATTGACTTGAGATTTGTGCAGGCCTTAGGCAGACAGAGAACGGTAAGAACCCTGTTGCGATTCTTATTCATAAAATTTGCAATCATTTCAACTAATTCTCTTGATGCGTCTGCAGTGTCATCTTCTGAATCTGCATCATAATCAAACCTGAGTACAACAGTACCGCCCGCGTTGCTTTCGTAAACAGCAGCAAGACCCCTCTGCGGAATGTTATTATCCTCGTTAACATCAATAAACGCATATCTTTTGTTTTCGATTCTGTTGTTCGCGTGGAGTGCTCTTAAGATATTCTTATATGTTTCTCTGCGACAGTCTCTGTCGTCCGTTTCAATAATGTAGTGTACGGGATGTCCGACAAAATGTCCTTTTCTTTTTACAGAATAGATTCTTTCAATTTCGGGAAGCAAAGACTGGTTTGTAAAAAGTCTCTGGGCCGCAAGCTGCAAAGATTCCTTCGAATAATCGTCAATAATGTTCTCAGAATAAGGGAAGCGAGGTCCGAATCTTCTGTTGATAAGAAAGTCAAGATTAAAGAAATTAATGACCTCATCTTCATCGTCTAAGATTTCCATTCTGTTTGCTCTTCTGAGATTTGCTTCAGTTGCTTCGAGGAGGATCTCATCCTCTGACTCTGCAAGCAATTCAAGTCCGAGTGCTTTTACATACGAATGAAAAAGCTTCTCCGGTGAAATCTTTGAACGAATAATTGCAGTAAACTGTGCTTCGTTATGCTTTGCACCTGTGAGACAGATAAAATCATCAGGCTTGAGTCTGTTATTAAACTCTGCAGTAATATCCGCAATATCGTGACAGTAAATTCTGAAAGCTTCTCTGTCGTTGTATCTTTTATCCCACTCTTCATTTTTTATAACAGCATTAAATTCAAATAATTTCATATAGTCTTACCTTTCTGTAAAAACTCAGTTTCACGCACACTCACCGCTGTAGTATGCTCTGTCATCAGCAATATCTTCTTTAATCAGTTCAATTTTGTTTTCAACCCAATCAATAACAGTTCTCTGCAGGGTTGAACCCTCAAACCTTACATAGTTCTTGTTTGCATATTCAGCTTTTACTCTGCCTGCCCTATCAACATAGTCAAGCGGTATTATGTTATATGCAGCCTTGCCAATGTCACCACAGTAAAGCAATGTTGCCACAGTGCCTTTAATGTCAATAACATCCCAGTCTTCTTCTATAAAGTTAAGTGGTTGTCCCACTTCAATCATCTCAGCCGTCGAGCCGAGGTCAACCCTGATAACAGGGCGTACGTATTTTCTTGTTGTAACATCTTGTCTGCTGTCTCTGCAGTCACCGTACTTTCTTACGGGCCCCAAAGAAGGTCTGCACCAAAAATCAATTGCACCGTTTTCCAGAATCTCTTCCGGAAGCTTGTTCTTTTCTTCAGCAGTTAAAACAGTTATTTCTAAAATAGAATCAAAATTAAACATAATCTTTAAGGCCCTTTCTTTATAAATTATTCAATAATTGAACAGGCTTAATGTATCATTGTATTTGTCCCTGATTAGGGACATTTTCTTCGCTGCCTGTCTTTTTCGAAGAAAATCTTTGTTGTATAATGTTCCCTGTTATGATTCATCTTTCCAAATCAAAATTTTTGAATCTTCACCAATGTCCGAAAAGGTATTGGCTTAACGAGAACAGCCCGGAGCTTGCATTTTACGATTCTTCTGAGGAAGCTCGTTTCGAAGCAGGTAACGAGGTGGGCGATCTCGCCTGCGGTTTGTTTGGTCCTTTTGTAAATGTTGAAGCATTTAAAGAGGACGGTCAAATCGATGTTCCCGCCATGCTTAAAAGAACGGCTGAAGAAATCGATAAGGGAACTGATGTCATCTGCGAAGCTGCATTCTCATATAAAGGAATGTATTGCGCAGTAGACATACTTCGTCGCGATCCGGAAAACCCGGAGGGCTGGCTGCTTTACGAGGTTAAAAGTTCCACCCACAATGAAAAGGATGTTTACATTGCGGACGTCGCATATCAAAAATATGTTTTGGAACACCTCGGGTTGAGGGTAAATTGTGTTTTTACCGTCTGCATAAATTCAGATTATGTCTTTGACGGTACCATTGATTTGAAGCAATTCTTCAAGGTTGTTGATGTCACTGATAAGGCACTCGGTATTATGGAAACCATACCGAAAAATCTGGCTGTTGCCGAGGAAATTTCAGGGGCTGACACGGAGCCCGAGATTGATATCGGCAAGCAATGCTTTACGCCTTATGATTGCCCCTTCTGGGAGCACTGCAGTAAAAGCCTGCCGACCCCTTCTGTCTTTGACCTCACTCTTATGCCTTTGGAAAGACGAGTCAATTACTATAAGAAAGGTGTCCTTTCATTTGAAGACCTTGCTGCAACCGGGGATTCCTTCAGCGAAAGACTAACCCGCCAAGTTGATTATGCCCTTCATGATCAGGGCGCATATATAGATAAAGAAGGTATTCGTTCTTTTTTAAAGACATTGTCTTATCCTCTCTACTTTCTGGATTTCGAAACCATGATGCTTCCGGTTCCGAAATATCCGGGCACTAAGCCCTATCAGCAAATACCGTTTCAGTACTCTCTTCACTATATCGAGTATGAAGGCGGTCCTTTGATGCACAGGGAATTTCTCGGAGACTCTGTTCACGACCCTCGGCGTGCCATTGCCGAAAGCCTTTGCAGAGACATTCCCGCTGACGTTTGTGTTACTGCATACAATATGTCTTTTGAAAGCAGTCGTCTTAAGGAACTTGCCAAAGACTTTCCTGACCTTGCGGAACATTTAATAAGTATCGCTGCAAACCTCAGGGACTTCATCGTCCCGTTCCGTCAGGGCTTCTATTACAATGCCGCGATGGGAGGTTCATTCTCAATCAAGTCAGTACTTCCGGCTCTTTTCCCGGATGACCCGTCTCTTGATTATCACAACTTAGAAGGAGTTCATAACGGAAATGAAGCGAAGGAGATTTATCCTCTCATTGCCGATATGTCACCGGCAGATCAGGAACTGACCCGTAAAAGCCTTCTTAAGTACTGCGAGCTTGACACATACGCAATGGTCAGGGTTTGGCAGGATCTTGAGCGTGTGTCACACTAATCAGCTCACATCAGCATCCTCAAACTTAAACTCGTCTTCATAGTAGTAACCCTCTGAAGATTTGTGTATGCCCATACCGAGTTTACTTAAGGACATCAGATGTCTTCCAAGCGCTTTTCTTTCAATAACAACCTCAAAAGGCATTTTCGCCAGCCTTCTGATAAGTTCAGCCTGACGCATCGGGTGCTTTTTGTCAGTCTGTCTCTCTAATATCATATAGATAAAGAGAGGAACATTTGCCTTGCGGCTGTTTGCTTTTTTCTCGGCCGGAGCCTGAGATTTATCAAATTTCTCATAACAATCAATCTTAAAAACTTTTGCCATTTTCTTGTGCCTTTCTTTTGTAAATCCTCGAAAAAGTGAGTCGCGTATAAAGCCTCCCGGTAAAAAGAGGTTTTGCTCCTGTTGCAATATTCAGTTGTTCAGAACTTTTTGTCACTTGTAGCAGCAAAAACGTGACACGAACTTTTTCGTAACTTCCAGTTCCTCGCCTTCAAGGTACTGAAGTGCCTTCTCTGCAATGTCCTGCGGTATTCCGTAGAATGCTTCAGCCACTGCTCCCGTGATACAGGCAAGTGTGTCGGAGTCTCCTCCCACAGATACTGCCGTCTTGATTGAATCTTCGAAATCCGTCGACTCGATGAAAGCAACTAATGCCTGGGGAACTGTTTCCTGACAGGTTTCATTGAACTCATAAGTCGGTCTGATTTCGGCGATGCTCTTTTTAAAAGCATCGGGGTAGTAATTGTTTTCGATATATAATTTTATTTCTTCTTTGCTGCTGCCTGTACGCGCCAGATAAATTGCGGCTGCTGTACATTCAGCTCCTTTAATACCCTCAGGGTGATTGTGAGTCACCTCTGCGGTGAGTCTTCCGATGCGGATCGCATCTTCGAGACTTTCTGCAGCCCAGCCTGCAGGCGCACATCTCATTGCACTGCCGTTGCCGAAGCTGTTGTATGGCTCCCTTTCTTTATGTAAAAGCCACCGGTAAAAATGTCCGCCGTATCCGGCGTCCATGTCTGCTCTTCCGAACTTATGCATTGAATCAATAAGTTCTTCCTTAAAAGCAGGCTCATCATCAGTCCCGATTTTCATAATTGCGTCTGCCACCGCGATTGTCATCACGGAGTCGTCGGTGCGAAAACAGGCGTCACGCGCAATGTCATCGTTTCCGAATAAATCGAATTCTTTACTTCTGTGGTTATTCCACTCGAAACGGCTTCCCGCTATATCGCCGATAATTGCACCTAACATTTTTAACGCTCCTTCCTGAAAATCGTGACTATATAATATACAGTATCCGGAATCAAATTCCCTTCTTTTTTTTCAGGAATTCTTTCCGAAGTATATACTATACTTTTAAAAGTCCGTTAAAACGGCCATTTAAAAATATGTATATTTCAAAGATCAAGGACGGATTCAAAACCGTCGCTATATATTATACGAAGCGACAGTCGCAAATCCCTTTTTTCTTTTTTCAAATTTCTTTCGTAAATTTCATGCGTACATTATATCAAATACCATGTGTCATTTTTGGTGCATGAATTAAATTATTTTCTTTCTTCGTAATCCTGCACGATTTTTGCACACCAATCTTTCTGAATACGTTTGTTGCTTCTTATTTTACCGACGTTTTCCGCAACACAGTCATATAAAACAGCAGTACCGGCCTTATCCGCATGATAGTTAACTGCTCTGTCCTCGCGGATTCCGAAAGACTTTGCGGTTTCCACTGCATCAATGTTCGCTCCGATGAAAAGGAATTCCCACTTCTTTTTGTCTGTGAGCATTTTGATTTTCTTTTTCACGTCATCAGAAGAAAACTTTCTGCTGGCATTTTCCATACCGTCGGTTGTGATTACAAACATTGTGTGTGACGGCACATCCTCGGGACGTGCATATTTGTGAATTGTTTCAATGTGCTCAATGCTCTGACCGATTGCATCGATGAGTGCGGTGCAGCCTCTGACATAATATTCTTTTTCAGTAAGCTTAGGCACATCATTTAATTTGATTCTGTCGTGAATTGTTTCAACCCGGTCATCAAAGAGTACGGTTGTGATAAAGCACTCGCCCTCTTCTTTTTTCTGTTTCTCAACAAGAGAGTTGAATCCTCCGATGGTGTCGGCTTCAAGTCCGCCCATAGATCCGCTTCTGTCTAAAATAAATACAAGTTCTGTGGTGTTGTTCATTATACTGTCCTCCTGTAAAAAAATAGAGTAATCGGTGTTTTCACCTTACGAGAACAGTTTAATATTTTTGCGCAGGCAATAGGTCGCTTCGCATGCGACAATTTGACAACCTCCCCGGCGTGTATTACAATGTAATACGTAAGGAGTGATATTATGGCAATTTCATTACGGCTCAGCGACGAAGATTCAACATTAATAAAAGACTACGCAAAGGTTCACGGCATAAGTGTTTCTGAACTTATACGTCAGGCTGTCATGGAAAAAATAGAAGACGAATATGATTTAAAAGCATACGAAAAAGCAATGAAAAAATATCAGTCCAATCCGAAGACCTATACTCTGGATGAGGTGGAAAAGGAATTGGGTCTGGTCTGATGTTTGTTGTAAAATTTACCTCTGATTGTTTAAAACAACTGAAAAAACTTGATAAGGGAACTGCCTCACTTATCACAGGATGGATTCGCAAAAATCTGGAAGGAACTGCAAATCCGCGTCAGCACGGCAAATCGCTTACCGGCGATAAGTCCGGAAGATGGAGATATCGAATCGGCGATTACAGATTGATTTGTAATATTCAGGACAAAGAGCTGGTTATTTTGGCATTAAAGGTCGGTCACAGAAAAGATATATATAAGTAAGCACGTAACTGATTGTTATGTGCTTTTATTTATGCTGCAAATAACGGCAAATCTCTTTCTGCCAGTGCGTCATCTATTTTGTAAATATCGTAGATGCCTTCTCTGATGAAATATTCAACAACAACGTCGAATAACAAGGAAGGAGACAATGTGTAGCCGGCTCTTCTGAGCAGGTCATTTGTCTCGTGTATGTCAAGCTCCAACGCAATGGCAAATGCAAGCGCCGTTTTTTTGGTCGGCTTGTAGTTATAGTCACTGCGCATTTTAGAAAACAATCGTCTGTCAATGTATGCCTTCTGATAGCATTCGACATCCGTCATGCCTTTTTGATCAATATATTTGAAAAGAGTTTCCACAAAAGTCTGTTCTGTATGAAACTCCTGAGGTGCGGCTGCTTCAAAAGATATTTTCCTGCTTACTTTTTCCTTCTGCCTTGCCTTTGAATCGGCAATCATCGCCCTGAGAGCTTTGCCGACAGGGCCCTTTGCGTTGCAAATAATTTCTTCGTCGCTTATGACCGGTGCAAACTCCGTGCCGCATTCTGCAACTGCAAGCGGCGGAGTCGGTTTCGGTTTATATGTTTTTGAAATGAATTCTTCAAGTGTCATTTTGCGTTCACCTCTTGTTATACAAGTATCATCTTTTTACCGGAAATGTCAATAACAAGAGTATCAAAATACAGTTCTTCTGCACCCATTATGGCCGTATCTTCGGGCAGGTTGTATGCGCCTTGAATCCTCGGATTCGTGCAGAATCTGAGTTTGAAGTCTTTGCCTGCGATTTTTGTTTCAACATTGTAATATACGCGGGACGTATCCCACTCATTTTGAAGAGCAAAATAGTCTTCTGTCGTGCCGCTGCTCTCAAGGCCAGCAAGCACGGACGGCGCGGCATAGCTGTTTGATGCACCTGTGTCAAGGAAGGCCGTAACCAGTCTGCCGTTTACCTCTGCATCAAAACTCAAAATACCTCGGGCCGTTTTGAGCGGCACGGTAATCGCATCTCTCATGCCTTCAAATTTATCTGTAAACTCTATCGTGCCGTGGTCTTTATGGTATTCGCGAAGATTCTCGATTTTTTTAAGCTGCTCTTCATCGGCAATTTCAGCAATATCGAAAAAGCAAATGTCTTTTTCTATTACCACGGTAAAAAGGGAAATAATATCAAGGCCGATTATGCCGTCAACCTTCTCGTCAACCAGTTTTTCAGTGTTTTCTTTCATGCCGGGAATCGGTGATGCCTTAAGCTGAAAACTTTTATTTCCCACCTCGATCTTGCCGGGATTTTCGAAAAAGAACGAAGAAGGACTGCCGGTGTCGAGAAGCATACTTTTACCGTCAATCTCAAAAACATAATGTCTGTTGCTGAACACAAGCGGATATTTCATATATTTCCCCTTTCGGTTTTGTAATTTAAAATTGCGGCATGAAACCGAACTTCCGCCGCAAAAAAGTTTTCTCGATGATTCGCTCGGACGAGCCCTCGTTGGAACCTTACGTTAAACATATTACCAGGATAACCGGGCATAAGACTGAATAAACGGGTCAATAAAAAATAAAGGATCCATGAGATTCGTGTCCGACCTGCCGAAAGCGGCAGGTGAATCACCGACGGAAAAATATTAAGTTTTAATTATTCTCTGCGCTTTGGGCAGAGCATCTTAAATATTAACTTCAAAAGTTTCAGTTAAATTTAATTTATCAAGTGCTTTCTGCGCACGCGTTAAATAATTATTTAACTTTTTATACTCTTCAGTAACCTGCTCTTTATTGTAGTTTGTATATCTGTAATCAATATAAGTTGTTGCTTTGTTGTATGCTTCTACTCTTTCGCGCTCAGGCGCAAAATACATTTCACGCAGCTTGCTTACTCTTTCTGTAAGCTGCGGCATATACACCAGCATCTCATCAACTGTTTTGTCAAAGCCGGGCAAAACAGTTGTTGTGTTAAACACGTTTACTGCGTGCTTAATCTTACGTATTTTTTCTTCATATTCACACAGTTTTTTCTGTGTCTCTGCAAAATCATATGCAGGACGCAGCTCTTCTGCATTCTCAATGTTTGCAGCATTAAACATGCTGTTGTTCTCTTCGTCTTTTAATAAAAGACGAATATCTCTCTGTATTGTCTTAACCATTGTAATAGCATCTGAAACTGTCATCTTCATAGTGTTTTCCACCTTTCTGTAAAATATTATTTTGTTTTGTCGAAACTTTAGCAAAGGCCGTGCGACATAAGTGTCGCAGGCTGCTTGTGAGAGGTAAATAATTATGATTTGTTTGGTTGATTGGTTTATGTGATTGATTATGCGAATATCATATCACAGTGCTTTCAAAAAATCATGTAAATGACTTTTACGGGCTTTATTATATCAAAGCCATGTGACACATTCGGTACATAAAAATAAATCAGGAACGGAATGCATACAATAAATGTGAAAAGATCGGTCGTCGGTAAAAACAAAATATCTTCCCTTGTTGTGTCTGCTTCGTTCATGTTAGAATAACAAAAGAGCTCGTTATTATACGAAAAGGGTGTGAACACTTTGAAGCGTTCGATTAAAGAAACAGTTTTAAGACTCATCATTTTATTGTTTGGCCTTACCGTTGCACATTTTGGCGTAACACTTTTCCTGCTTGCCGATATCGGCTCCGATCCGTTTAATGTTTTGGTTCAGGGAATATTCAGAACCCTAAGCGGTTTCTGGTCCTTCTCTCTTTTGACACACGGAAATGTGCATATCGTAATGTGCTTTATTATTATCATTGCTCTGTTGTTCATCGACAGAAGCTATATAAAAATCGGAACTCTTGTCTGCATGCTCTGCGGCGGACCAATCATAGATTTCTTCACTTGGATACTGAATCCCCTGGGCATCGGCGGCACAGCACTCTGGGTAAAAATACTCTGCAATATCGCAGGCTGCGTGATTCTTGCAATCGGCATGGGCTTGGTTATTAAGACAGATGCCGGCACCGGACCTAACGACCTGGTTGCAGTTGTAATCAGCGACAAGAGTCATAAGAAATTCGGAGTTATCAGAATAATAACCGATCTTCTCTTTATCTTAATCGGCTGGCTGCTTGGCGGCTCCGTGGGAATCGGAACGGTTATCTGTGCTTTCTTAGTCGGTCCTGTTGCGGACATCATGATGAAATTTGAGAAACCGCTTGTTGATAAAATAATCGGAGTGTTTATAAATAAGTAATAAAACGCATCTGTCATCTTGTTGATTTTGCGTCCCTCATGTTAAAATATTTTTATTGATCCGTATTAACAAAAAAGGAAGAAAAAATATGAACGCAATGAAAAAATTCGCATTTGTTTTGGCGCTGGTTATGCTTCTCAGCATGATTCCTTCAGTTGCCGCATCACCCTCTCCAGGTCTCCTCATTTCTGAGGTTTGCTACAATCCGCCGAACTTAACCGCATCTGATACTTACGAGTATATCGAAGTTGTCAATGTTTCAGATAAAGATATCGATATTTCGGGTTGCTATTTTACCGCAGCCCACGACGATGAGGAAGCAAAGAGAAATGATCTTGTAACTTATTCATCTTCTCCTGTGCTTCACCCCGACCAGGTTGCAGTCTTCCTTATATATCAGCTTTCAACTTCAAAAGAAGGCGTCGGCTATGCAAACGCAGCCGAAACGGAGACTCTTCGTCAGGCCTTCAATACAGCCTTCAAATCAAATGTTGATGCTGACTCATTCTTTGTAATTCCCCGTGCAAATAGCGGCGGTTCAAATATGAGCACCTGCTTTGCACTTAGCAATACTGCCGAAAAAACAGAAATAAAAATGTTCAGCAAAGACGGTGCTGTTATTGCTCAGGCAATTTACAGCCCGGCAAAAAATAACAGGAACGGTTACAGCGTAGGCTTCTCAAGGACTGCAGAAGAACCAAATCGTGTATTCGGTCTCGTTGCAATGACGCCCGGCAGTTTTCCCCAGGGATTATATAAAGAGACTGTCGGTGATTTTACCGTGCCTATTAAAGCGATGACATATAACATCTGCGCATCAGGCGTTAAAGGAGACAAGGTTTCTGTGGATAAGGCGGACGAGGGCATTCCGGATGCTTCTCTCTATATCGCAAACAGAGCTGACAAAATCATTTCCGTTATTAAGGAAGAGTCTCCTGACCTTCTCACCCTTAATGAGGTAAACGGCGAATGGTGGAAACTTCTCGAGCCGGTCCTTTCAGAGGAGTACGGATACTTCGGATACACAAACCAGGATCACGAGATTTCGGGTTCTCTCACATACAAGTGGGATATTGCTCCGGTGGTTCTCTATAAGAAAACCCGTTTTACCGAGATAAACAAATACCGTTTCTTCCAGTCAACAGATTCAAGGCTTATCAAAGCGGCAACCAATATGGCCATCCTTCAGGAGAATGAGACAGGCGCCCAGCTTGTGTTTGTGTCACAGCACATGACAACGGAAAGCGATGCATTAAGACAGGAAGCCGTTGATATAACAATGGGAATGATTAATTCAAAGGGTCGCAATCTTCCTGTTATTATCATGGGCGACTACAACACATATGAAGGAACAGGCTCATATAACAAGTTCCTTTCTTACGGCCTTACTGATGCCGCTGTAATGAATCCGTATATTTCAAGAACAGGCTCATATACCGACTGGAATCCGGAAGGACTGAGAGATGTAAATATTTATCTTCCTATTGATATCGCAATGTTTTCAACAGGAGACTTCAAGGTTCTCTCGTACAAGAACAGAATTGATCAGCTTTCTTCAGGCTATACTTATTCTGACCACATCCCGCTCATTCTTGAACTCGAAATGGTGAATAAGGTAACTGACCCGTTCAAGCTTGTAAAAGATGCCGCTGTATCAATTAAGAACGGTTACTTCTTCTGCGAACATGATTTGACGGTAGCAGACGGTATGAAGTCTTTCCTGACTCCGGATGCTTACGAGACTGACTGCATTCAGTTTATGTCTACCGGTAAAAAAATCACACGAAAAACAGATTCATCAACCGCACTTACTGTCATCGCGCGCTGCGATGTTTCAGGTGACGGTAAAATAACATCAGCTGACTACCTTATGATTAAGAAGAGTTTTAACGGAAGCCTTACTCTTAATGAGGTTCAGACTCTTGCAGCAGACTGCAACTCTGATACAAAGATTACTTCCGCTGACTACTTAACAATAAGAAAGATTTTCAAGGGCCAGGCATAATATAATACGTTGGTTATATTCACGGGCGATGTACCTTTGTACATCGCCCTTTTTGTGTGTCTTTTTACCGACTTGGGAAATAAATTGAAATTTTCTTTTTGCTGTGTTTTTATTCTCTTATGGATAAGATTTATTACAATTATTTGAATTATGTTTACGGCATTTATCAGCGGTATACGGAGCTTAAGGCGGAGTATGAAAGTATGCCGGAGGGACGACTGGAAATGTCTGTTTCAAGGAGGGACGGCAACAGATATTTTATTTATCTGAAAGGCAGACGAAAGTATCTTTCTCCAAAAGATATAAACACAATAGATTTATTCAAAAAGAAAAAGAAAATTGAGGAAGTTTTGAATACTGCGGAGGATATCCTTTCTGAAATACTTACCCCTGCCGTTAAAAAAATAATCAATCGTGCTCACTCAGAAAAGTGCTCGTTTCCGATTTCAGTAAGCGAGGAAAACTATCGTCGCGACGAATTAAAGCACAGAACTGCCCACGGTGAAATGGTTCGCTCAAAGTCAGAGGTTATAATTGCTGATATTTTGTATAAGCTCGGCATACCATATGTTTATGAGAAAAAACTCAAAACAAGGGAAGGTGCTGTCTATCCTGATTTTACTGTACGACATCCTTATGAGGGCAACACATATTACCTTGAGCATGCGGGTATGCTGGATAAGGCAGATTATGCTGCTGATTTTTGTGTGAAACTTTCAAAGTATAAAAGCATAGGAGTCTCCGAAGATAATTATCTTATTGTAACTGCCGAAGATAAAGGTAACATTGATGCTAATTTTGTTGAGAATCTTTTGAAAGATTTTTACCCTTGCTCGATTTCCACATGTCTTCAAAATATCCGCACACACAAAAAAAGAAATAATTTACACACATTGTGTGTAATATTTTTCAAATAATGTGTGTTTACACACAAACAAAGCAAAAACCCACACACATTGTGTGTAGGTTTTCAAATTTTTTTCGTGTAAAAAATCATACGCTTTCTGAATTGCTTCCTTCTTCAAGTATCTCCGTAAAATCTGAAGTATTTAAAAGTTTTTCTTCTTTGCCTTTTCTGAGATTAAGCAGTCCCTCTACCTGCACGCTGATTCCTGCTTGCACTCGCCGTCTTCCCATGAATTAACCGCATTTACAAAGCCCTGAGTATCCTTGATGGTGTTGATTGTTTTCGGAAGTGCATTTATTACTTTTTCGACATATTTAAAAAATGAAATTCCCATTTGCCTGTTTTCCTTTCGATTGTATGATTAAGTATATCATATTTGGAGGCGGTAAGAAAAATGGGATTCAGAACGTTAGAATCCCATGATTTGACAAGTGCTTATTTAATGGCAATAATGTATGTATAAGATACGTTTTACCATATAGGGGTGATTTATATGAAAAAATTCATCGCAATTTTACTTATTACAGTTTTAGTCGTTTCTTTTACAGCATGCGGAAACAAGCCGGAGACAAAGCTTCCTGACAAAAAGGTTATTGAGGAAATTTTCAACACGGTAACACCTATAGAGGCTGCACGTAATGCCGCAAAGCAAGGAAATGTGGTTTTATTCGAGAAAATGGAATGCGTTGCGGGACAGGACATCTGGGACTCCTTCGTTGAAAAAACTTCAGAAGGCGAACCCTGTGAAGTGCTTGTCGCAAGGTATTATGATTTCACGGAACAGAACGCAACCCTTGAAGATAAAGAAGGTGTTGTTGACATATCCATGTTCTATTATCTTGTTGATTTTGACGGCAAAGAATATCACGTAAAGGTGCGCATGACAGAAGAGGACTCACTTGACAGCGAAAAAACGTTCAAATACATGATGCACTTCGCCGGAGAAGGAAAACTTCCCAATGCAGCTCCCAGCACATATGATCGTTACGTTCTCACAGAGAAAAATGATGTCACCTGGGAAGATCTTGAATGGTCAACCCTTACATCTACATATGACCCGGATAAGGATGTAGGCGCATGGATGACGATTTACGAAAATGTAAATTTTGAAAATTCAGCAAAAGAATAAAACGAACTATGAAAAACTGACTGCGATTGTCACGATAAAAGATCCATCATTTATTGGTGAGTGTCAATGTGGTTTATACATTAAGGAATAATTAAATGAAGGTATTTCGTTAGGTAATAATAACAAATATATCTTTGATTCAAAACTTGTTTTTTATGATGTATAATTAATCCTATAAATTTAACGGAGAATATTTACCATGAAAAAAATCTCAGTTATTCTGCTTTCAATAATTCTTGTTATCTCTTTGGCAGGCTGCGGCTTCAGAGTCAAAAAGGCAGACTCTGCTCTTTGCGGAAAGTGGAAAGCAAATGTTAATCTCTCTGATAAAATGTACGAAGGTCTGAAAGAATCCCTCAGCACAAATTTAAATTTTAACGATTTCAATATTGATGTTATTTTTGAATTCAAAGCAGACGGTACCTTCGAAATAAAGGCGGATGCTGATTCAGTTGCCAAAGCGACAGAAAAAGCAGTCAGCGATATAAGAACAGCAGCGGAAGGCATATTAAAAAAATATGCAGACTTGCTTAATCTTGAAGGAACAGTTGATGAAATCCTGACTGAAACAGGAAGCTCTCTTGACGAAGCTTTGGCAAGTATCGAAGAGGCCTTCCGTAAAAATCTCAACAGTGACAGGCTATTTGATTTGATTGCATACAAAGGAAAGTACAAGACTGACGGCAACAAGTTGTATTTTACCCAACTTTCAGACGGCAAATTCCACGATGACATATATGACCTTTTCAGTATCAAAGACGGTCAGATAATACTGGAATCCACAACCGATGTTGACGGATTCCTTACAAATTCTTATCCGCTTACGCTGAAGAAATTCTGATAAATTATTCCGTATACCTGCAGACAACACCCTCTTCGGTCTCTGCAACAACCTCTCCCTCCGGCGCATAGCCCTTCGGGAAGAAAGTATAAATATTTTTACCGTGGCTGTCTCCGTAAACCGTGAGACGGCCGTTTTCATATGAACTGCAGAACAGATTTATTCCTCCCCAGACATTTATATCAGAGTAAAGAAAGCAGGGTTCTTTCGGGGGCTTCACCACAACAAACATTGCTGCCGTGTGCGGATTGCACACTCCTGTTTCCACCATATCACGCGCACCCAAAAACGTTCCGCTGAAGCTGTCGATAACATAACCGCCGTCCATTCCGATTTTTGAAAGCTCGAATTTAATACTTCTCTGTCGATGATAATCCCAGTTGTATAAGGCAACAAAGCTTACATTGTCGCCGTATGTCGCATAAGATACCGACGGGCAGGGATCTTCGAAATAGTCATAGGGCTTTGCCGCAACGCCGACAGGATACATGAGCTTTGTGAAAAGCTCTGCTCTCTCAGGCGGCAGTTTGTCCAGATCTTCATTAACGAGAACAGGGCCGCCGCTCATTGCAACAGTCGTTGCCCAAAGCTTTGCTTCGTTATATGTAGCTTCAAATCCGTCTCCGCAGTCTTCTCCGCGGAGGCACAAGCCGTCCGCATCATTTCTGAACACGACACCATTGTAAAAATACCTGTAAAGATCAGAAGCCGTTGTCTTTCTGATAAGCTCCCAGTATGTCGGAAAATTGTCGATCTTTCCCCAGACAATATCGCATGAAACTCTGATGCCGTTCATTATTCCGGCTCCGGCGAGCACCGGCGCACCGCAGGCAAGAAGATATGTATCCTCTCCCACTGCATCGCGGATTGTCTGAAGTGCCTTTCTGTAATATGCCATGGCATAGTCGCCGTCAAACGAGAAATATCTTCTTTTTCCTGAGAAATCCTTTATTGCTGACCATAGGAAGTCCAGCTTGAAATATGTAATATTGTAATTATTTTTAAGTCCTGTAAAAAGTTCCTTAAGATACTCATAAACTTCAGGCTTTGAAAAATCAAGCGGACAGCTGTTTGCAGTTGAAACATCTTCGATTAAAAGTCCCGCAACCTCGGGTTCTCCCGCACGTTCCTTGCTGACGATTAAAGGCGCCACCCATATTCCGAACTCCATGCCCTTGCTTCTCACATAATCTGAAAGACCCTTCATATCCGGGAATTTTTCTTCGTCAATCTTCCACGTACCGCAGAAAGAACCGCCTTCCTGCCAGCCGTCATCTATCTGGAACAGGGTCGCTCCGCCCTCTCCGTACTTTTCCGTCTGATCTGCACCGCGACGCATCTTCTTCTCGTCAACATTATGGTAAAAATATGACCATGTGCAAAAGCCGGCATGGGTGTCCATTGCAGGCACTGCGTCATTTGCCTCGGCAACCAGCGACGCATACTCTTCAAGCATTTCGTGAACATCGCCGTTTTCTTTTACAAAGAACGGCTCAAGTTCGTAATCCTCTTCGGGATTTACGGCCTTGTTTTCCATTTCGTAGGTGAAAGTGATTTTTCTCCTGTCGATATTTATCACAGACACAAAGCGATGTTCCCGAACAAAGCCGACAAACATCGTATCGCCCGCAGCATTTTTCATCACAGTACATTCTTTCGGCTCAAATCGCGTATTATCGTCATATGGCCAAATCTCAATAATGTCATTGGTACAATTTCCGCTTGAAAGCAGCTTCATTCCTGTAAAAAATTCTTCATTCTTCTCAAGCGTAATCACAATTTGGTCGATTGCGTCATTGACATGAGGCCTGAACACAGGTGTGAACACGCCGCTGCTTTCTTTTACCGTTAATGTGTATTTCCCGTTTGACTCATCACATAAGATGCTGCCGTCTGTGTACTTAATTTCAAATTTAAACATACTTACCTCAGATAATTTTTTCGATAATTTTTACCAGATTTTCAAGTCCCTCTTTATCCTCTTCGGTAAAACGACCGAGGTCGGGGCTGTCTATATCAAGGACGCCGAATATTTTACCGTCTTTATGAATCGGAACGACAATTTCCGAATTTGATGCGCAGTCACATGGGATGTGACCCGGAAACTCGTGGACATTTTTTACAAGCTGTGTCTCGCCCGTGGCTGCAGCCGTTCCGCAAACGCCTCTGCCGAAGGGAATGCGAACACAAGCGGGTTTTCCCTGAAAAGGACCTAATATTAATTCGTCTTTTTCCGTAATGTAGAATCCCGCCCAGTTAAGGCGGTCAAGTTCAGAATATATCAATGCTGAAATATTTGCCAGGTTGGCCGTTATGAACGGAACGTCCTTCGTAAGGGTCTCTGCCTGCTTTAATATAAGTTCGTAATTTTTCGACATGCTGTTTCTCCGTTTTTTGTTTATGTTTCTATTTTACTAAAAATTCGGTCTGAAACCAACACGGAAATTGTCGAAAATATTAGCTAATATTTTAATTAAAATTTTAGCGATTTTATGTATAATTAAATTACAGACAGGAGGTGACTTTTGAATGAAGGCAGCAACAGCAACAGAAGTTCAAAACCATTTTGGACAGTATTTAAAATACGTCATGGAAGGAAATGAGGTTATGATTATGAAAAACGGAAAAGAAGTGGCTCGTCTTATTTCAAGAGACGCCACCGTATCTTTTCTTACCGATGAGCTTCTCGGCGTCATAGACCATGATGTTGATGAGAAAGCAATGAGGGAAGAAAGGATAAGAAAAAAATATGAATGTATTGATTGATACAAATATTGTTCTTGATGTTCTGCTCTCCCGGGCAGGACTCAAAGAATGTTCTGCAAATATACTTAAATATTGCGAATCAAAAGTTATAAACGGATATATATCTGCTATGACGGTTGCGAATATAACAAATATCTTAAGGAAGGATTTAAACAGAGAAAAGGTATTGGTAATACTTTCAAAAATCTTTTGCATTTTTAATGTCGAAGATCTGAGGTCAGAAGACTTGCTTAATGCGGCTTCTCTTGATTTCTCTGACTATGAGGCTGCCGTTCAGGCGTCAACTGCGGAGAGGATTAAAGCAGAATATATTGTTACGCGAAATCTGAAAGATTACAAAAACAGCACCGTTCCGCCAATTACGCCGGAAGAATTCTTAGAGAGCTTTGTAAAATAAAAAAGCCAAAACTCATTTCTGAGCTTTGGCTCTGGCGGAAAGTTAGGGATTCGAACCCTAGGTAGGCGCGAACCTACGCCGGTTTTCAAGACCGGTGCCTTAAACCAACTCGACCAACTTTCCATAGTCACTGCGGCTTAGCGCAAAAGTAAATATATCAAATTTTTACCGTCTTGTCAACGAAATATATTATGGTAGAATGAATAAAAAATGAGAGGAGTTTTACCATGACCGTAATACTTACAGGGGCTTCCGGAGGAATAGGCTGTAAAATTGCCGAAGCCCTTTGCAATAAAGGATATAACGTAGTTATAACAGGAAGAAACGAAGAAAAACTTTCTTCAATCGCGGATAAGCTTTCCGGCTGCGTCGCTGTTCCCGGAGATATTTCGGATCTTTCTTTCCAGGACGAGCTGCTTAAAAAATCCTTCGAGTGTTTTGGCTCTGTTGACTGTATCATAAACTGCGCAGGCATCGCACAACATAATGATTTTGCAGATACGGAAGAAAAGCTTTATGATGACATCATGAAGCTTAATGTGAAAGCTCCGTATTTCCTTTGCCAAAAGGCTCTTCCCTATCTCAAAAAGTCTGACGAGGCAACTATTATCAATATCGCATCGGTTGTCGCTCACAAGGGCTATCCCTGTCAGAGCGTATATGCCGCAAGTAAGCACGCACTCCTCGGTTTTTCAAAATCTCTCGCAAACGAAGTGTATAAAGACAATATTCGCGTTCATGTAATTTCACCGGGAGCTGTTTTCACGGAGATGGTTGCCCTTGCAAGACCTGATCTTACACCGGACGGCATGACCCTCCCCGAAGATATCGCTGAGACTGTACTCTTCTTAATCAAGATGCGCTCAACAAACGCGGTAATTGACGAACTTCAGATTCACAGAACAAATAAGGAACCTTTTAACTGAGGTGTTGAATTGAAATACTCGAAAATCGTCGAAGGAAAATTTATCGACAGACCTAACAGATTCATAGCTCATGTGGAAATTGACGGTAAAAATCATACAGTTCACGTGAAAAATACCGGAAGATGTCGGGAATTGCTGATTCCCGGCGTTAAAGTTCTGTTGGAAGAATCCGACAATCCTCTTCGCAAAACAAAATATGATTTGGTGACTGTTTGGAAAAAAGGCATGGGCTGGATAAATATTGATTCCCAGGCTCCGAATAAGATTGCTGCCGAATGGCTCGCCGCGCAGGGTTTCGATTATGTGAAACCCGAATACACATACGGAAATTCACGAATCGACTTCTATATGGAGCGCGATGGTGAGAAATATCTCATGGAAGTCAAAGGCTGCACTTTGGAAATCGACAAAGTCGGATATTTTCCCGACGCACCAACTGAGCGCGGAGTGAAACATTTGAGAGAACTTATAAAAGCTGTTCGGGAAGGCTATCATGCATCAGTTGCCTTTGTGATTCAGATGAACGGCATCACCGAAGTAAGACCGAACGTCGAAACACATCCTGAATTCGGCGTTGCATGGCAGGAAGCCGCGGATGCCGGTGTGGAAATAAAGTTTATTCAGTGTAAGGTCGGTAAAAATACGGTAACTGCTATTTGTGATTATTAATAAAATTCAAAATTTCCTGATATCCAGCACTTCCAGATGCCACCGACAAACTTAATTCTTCCAGTTCTTGTTGTGTATGTGACAAGGAAATATCGTTTACCTTCAAAGTTAGCAACATTGCAGAAACCCCAATACGTTTGTTTCCGTCTATAAATGCATGATTGCTTGTAAGAGAATACATAAGTCGTGCTGCTTTTTCTTCAACGGATGGGTATAATTCAAAATCGCCAAAGGCAGACTCTGTACTATATACAGCGGATTCGAGAAGACCTTGATCTCTGATACCGCTGCTGCCTCCAGTCTTTTCTGCTATTTTTTCATGCAATCTGATTATTTCTTCGACCGTTAAGGTTATCATTTCGCCAATTCCATCAGAGCTTCAAGATTTTCTTCAATTACTTCGTCGGCGAGTTTATCAATTCTTTCTTTTCTCAGTTGTCTTGCAGCAGCAATAAAGTCATACTCCTCAAAATCAACTACAACATAACGTGGCTTATTGTTTTTCATAATAACAGCCATGCCTTCTTCCTCTACAAGACGAGTGACTTTCGAAAAATTCTGATTTGCTTCTGTCATTGCTACAATTGTATTTGTATCTATGTTCATTTTTTTCACCTCAGATATATTATACGTCAAATATAGGATAAAAACAACCTATATTTATAAAATCTCTTTGTCCTCAATATATGCTTTAAAGAACAAATAGCATTCATATAAATCTGCTTTTGATATCACTTCCATTTCTTTTTAAAATAGACAAATATATAAAATACACATTGGTATAACAAATTAATCTTTTTTCACAATTTACGCAATAAGGGAAGCCCATTCGGACTTCCCTTTCTTTTTACCGAATATATTCTTTTCTTATTTCTTCTCAGGAACCAAAACTTCCTTGCCGCCCATGTAAGGACGAAGAACTTCGGGAATTGTAACCGTTCCGTCTGCCTGGAGATGGTTCTCTAAGAACGCGATAAGCATTCTCGGAGGAGCAACAACAGTGTTGTTAAGTGTGTGCGCGAAATATTTCTTCTTATCTGCGCCGTTTACACGAATCTTAAGGCGACGTGCCTGAGCATCGCCGAGGTTAGAGCAGCTTCCTACCTCAAAATATTTCTGCTGACGAGGAGACCAAGCCTCTACGTCATAAGATTTTACCTTAAGGTCTGCAAGGTCGCCTGAACAGCACTCGATTGTTCTTACCGGAATATCCATTGATCTGAAGAGATCAACTGTGTTCTGCCATAATTTGTCGAACCACATCATGCTGTCTTCAGGTTTGCAGACAACAATCATTTCCTGCTTCTCAAACTGATGAATTCTGTATACACCACGCTCTTCGATTCCGTGTGCGCCCTTCTCTTTTCTGAAGCACGGGGAATAGCTTGTAAGTGTGAGAGGGAGCATGTCTTCTTCTGTGATAGTATCAATGAACTTACCGATCATTGAGTGCTCACTTGTACCGATGAGGTAAAGGTCTTCGCCTTCAATCTTGTACATCATTGCGTCCATTTCAGCAAAGCTCATAACGCCTGTTACAACGTTTGATCTGATCATAAAAGGCGGAATGCAGTATGTGAAGCCTCTGTCAATCATGAAATCTCGTGCGTAAGATATAACTGCTGAGTGAAGTCTTGCGATGTCTCCCATGAGATAGTAGAAACCGTTACCGGCAACCCGTCCCGCTGCATCAAGGTCAATACCGTTGAAGCTTTCCATGATTTCTCTGTGATAAGGAATTTCATATTCCGGGACTACAGGCTCTCCGTAGCGTGTAATCTCAACGTTCTCGCTGTCATCTCTGCCAACCGGTACTGACGGATCAACGATATTCGGGATTTTCATCATTACCTGTAAAAGTTCTTCTTCTACAGCCTTTTCTTCAGCAGTGAGTTCATCTGTTCTCGCACCTTTTTTGGCAATTTCTGCCTTTAATGCTTCGGCTTCTTCTCTCTTTCCCTGAGCCATGAGTCCGCCGATCTGCTTTGATGCAGCGTTTCTTTCTGCTCTGAGAGCCTCAACCTCTGATTTGATGGCTCTGTTTCTTTCATCAAGTTCAATTGCCTTATCTACAAGAGGAAGCTTCGCATCCTGAAACTTCTTTTTGATATTTTCTTTTACAACATCCGGATTTTCACGGACAAATTTAATGTCTAACATTTTTTTACCTTCTCTCTTACCCTTTTATCTTACTTAACATATCAATAAGTCTTTCACGTTCATCTGCGGAATAGTACTCAATAACAATTTTACCCTTACCCTGGTTGTCTTCAAGCTTAACCTTTGTTCCGAGGGATTTCTTCAGGCTCTCCTGCACGGCTTTTACATCGCCTGCCTTGAAGAAATCATTATCAAACGGAATTGCTTTTGACTTTGAAGTCTTTTTATAATTGTACTTCTTAACAAGCATTTCTGTCTGACGAACACTGAGTTGGTTCTTTATAACCTGCTTTGCACAGTCAATTCTGTCTTCTGACTTGGAAAGTCCGAGAATTGTACGTGCGTGGCCTGCTGAAAGCTCGCCTGAAACAAGATAGGCTCTGATTTCAGCTTCGCAGTTGAGAAGTCTCAGTGAGTTTGCAATTGCCGGACGGCTCTTCTTCATTCTTTCTGCCATCTCGTCCTGCGTGAGATTGAACTCCTTCATCAGGTTGTTATATGCCTCGGCTTCTTCGATAGGATTGAGATCTTCTCTCTGAATGTTCTCTATTATGGCAAGCTCCATAACCTCGCGGTTTGTTGCTTCTCTTTCAATTGCCGGTATTTTCTTAAGTCCCGCAACTCTTGCTGCTCTCCATCTTCTTTCGCCGGCAATGATTTTATATGTTTTGCCCTGTTTAGTGACAATAATAGGCTGAATTAATCCGTATTCTTTAATTGATTCAGCAAGCTCGTCTATCTTCTTTTTATCGAAGGTTTTTCTGGGCTGGTTGCTTGCAGGCTCAATCTCCGCAATGCTTATCTCTCTTACGCCCTTCTCCTTCTGTTCCTGGCTTATTTGGATTGCCGGTGCCTCTGACGGTGCTGCCGCAGGCTTAATCAAGGCTCCGAGGCCTGATCCGAGGCCGCCGTTTCTCTTTGGTTTAGTAGCCATTATGCTCTCTCCTTGTTTGTTTTCTTCCTATATAAATAGCTCTTTTATTTAAGTGATGAAAGGAATTCGTCCGCAAGCTGGAGGTATGCCTCTGTTCCCTTTGATGACTGATCATATAAAAGAATCGGTAACCCGTAACTGGGTGCCTCGCTGAGACGAATATTTCTCGGAATGATTGTTCTGTATACAAGCGGTCCGAAGTGTCTTCTTACTTCCTCAACAACCTCTATTGAAAGTCTTGTACGGATATCGAACATTGTCATTACAATGCCTTCTGTCTTAAGGCTTGGATTAAGGCCGGCATTCACAAGCTTTACTGTTTCCACAAGCTGTGACACACCTTCTAATGCATAGAACTCGCATTGAATCGGTACAAGTACCGTATTTGCAGCTGTTAAAGCATTGAGTGTTATAAATCCAAGAGACGGCGGACAGTCGATAAATATGAAATCATAGTTGTCCTTTATCTTTTCAATGGCGTCTTTAAGCTTGAATTCACGCCTTTCCTCGTTTACAAGTTCAACCTCTGCACCTGCAAGTGACATTCCGGACGGACAAAGAAACAGTGTCGGCTGCTTTGTTGCAACAGTAACATTATTAATATGCTCGCCGTTAATGAGAATATCGTAAGATGAAAGCTGGGTTTCATTTTTATTGATACCCAGTCCTGTTGTGGCATTACCCTGAGGGTCCAAGTCAATAAGGAGAACTTTCTTTCCTCTGTATGCTACGCATGAGCTTAAATTGATGGCTGTGGTCGTTTTTCCAACGCCGCCTTTTTGATTGGCAATAGCTATTACTTTGGCCATGTTCATAGCTTCCTTTCATTTTTCTTTTGTTCTGATGTTTGAATTATATCACAGCATATTTTTAAATACAATGAAATTGTTTCACGTGAAACATAACGATGTTTATCGACCGGATTATTTGCTCTGTAAAAATTGTTTCACGTGGAACATCAGGAACATTAAAAGAGCAGGGCAGTGTGGTTCTTGTTTCACGTGAAACATTTTGAACGCAAAACAAAAGGGATTGTTTCACGTGAAACAATCCCGTCATCAATATTCGTTATTACTGATTATACATCAATGTTCTCTGCAAACTTGGCATTTTCATTAATGAAGTCTTTTCTCGGAATAACTTTTTCTCCCATCAGGTCAGAGAAGATTTCGTTTGCTGCTGCAGCATCTTCAAGTGTTACTCTGAGAATCTTACGTTTTTCCGGATGCATTGTGGTTTCCCATAACTCATCAGGCATCATTTCACCAAGACCTTTGTATCTCTGGATTACAACGCCTTTATCGTTCTTCCATCCTTTTTCATTTAAGATCTTTGCAAGCTCTGCGTCATCGTATGCGTGAAGCACTTCTTTATTCTTTACAATCTTGAAAAGGGGAGGCTGAGCCAGGTATAAGTAACCCTCTTCAATAAGCGGTCTCATGTATCTGAAGAAGAATGTTAAAAGAAGCATTCTGATATGTGATCCGTCAACATCGGCATCGGCCATAATAACTACTTTGTGATATCTGAGTTTTGTAACATCAAAGTCAGGTCCGACATTTGCACCCAGTGCAATGATAACAGGTAATAATTTCTCGTTTGTGTAAACCTTATCAATACGTGTTTTTTCTACGTTAAGCATTTTACCCCAAAGAGGAAGGATTGCCTGGATTCTTCTGTCTCGGCCCTGCTTTGCAGAACCGCCGGCTGAGTCACCCTCTACGATATAAATTTCGCAGTTTTCAGGATTCTTGTCTGAACAGTCTGAAAGTTTGCCGGGAAGGGAAGTAGACTCAAGTCCGCCCTTTCTTCTGATGTTTTCACGGGCAGCTCTTGCAGCTTCTCTTGCTCTTGCGGCAAGTAAGCATTTATCAAATACTGCTTTTGCAACCTGCGGATTTTCTTCGAGGAATGAAGATAATTTGTCAGAAATTACCTTTTCTACCAGGTATCTCATTTCGCCGTTTCCGAGCTTTTCCTTTGTCTGGCCTTCGAACTGAGGTTCGTGAAGCTTAACAGAGATAATTGCCGTAAGACCTTCACGGACATCTTCACCGGCAAGGTTCTTGTCATTATCCTTGAGATACTTGTATTTTCTTCCGTAGTCGTTAAACACCTTTGTAATGGCAGTTCTGAAACCTGTTAAGTGAGTTCCGCCTTCATGAGTGTTGATGTTATTTGCATATGAATGTACGTTTTCAACAACGCTGTCATTGTATTGCATTGCAATTTCTGCATACTCATCATCCTTTTTACCGGCAACATAAATTACCTGAGGATGAAGAGGATTCTCTTTACGGTTGAGCCACTCTACATAAGACTTGATACCGCCTTCATAGTAGAGGATTTCCTCAAGAGGCTGCTCAGCTCTGTCATCACGAAGAATAATCTTAACTCCGCCGTTTAAGAAAGCCATTTCACGAAATCTTGTGAGAAGAGTATCGTAGCTGTAAACGGTTTCTTCAAAGATCTCAGGGTCCGGCTTGAATGTAGTTCTTGTGCCTGTATGATCAGATTCGCCTATAACAGTGAGCTTTGTAACTGTTTTACCGCGCTCATATCTCTGGTGATAAACCTTGTTATCACGCATTACTTCAACCTCGAGATATTCCGAAAGGGCATTCACTACTGATGCACCTACACCGTGAAGACCGCCTGATACGGAATATCCTTTGCCGCCGAACTTACCGCCGGCATGGAGGATTGTGTGTACAACCTCAACAGTCGGGATTCCCATTTTTTCATGGATACCCACAGGGATACCGGCACCGTTATCCTCTACGGTAATTGAGTTGTCACCATGAATAATAACCGTGATTGTATCGCATCGACCGGCCAAAGCCTCGTCAATACTGTTATCTACGATTTCATATACAAGATGGTGCAGGCCACGCACAGTTGTGCTTCCGATATACATACCGGGACGTTTTCTGACTGCCTCAAGACCTTCTAATACCTGTATGTCACTTTCTGTATATTGCTCGGCAGATTCTGCCTTAGTGCCATACTCAATATCGTTTTCCTGTTCGCTCATGATCAGAACTCCTTTATTTGAATGAATCTTTTTTTAATGGTTGATGCGGCAATAGGGGAGATGTACACGGCGCTGCGGCCTTCCTTTTCGGTTACAACTACTGATTTGGGCATTTCACCGTCAGCAACAGTAACAATGAATTCTTCTTCGTCGCACATCTTTAAAAATTCACGACTGTCCTTCATTGTTGTTGCGGTTTCCATGTCTAAAACAGCTACGACATCCCTAATTAAAACAGAGACATCATTACCTAAATGCAGAAACAAATGTTCCTCCACCTTTGCCTAAAAATACACAATATATTGTAACATGTTTGGGATTAAAATACAATATTTTCTTCCTTTATAAAAAAGGACTTCTCTCCGGCAGGAGATGTATTTTGAATATTTTCCGGATTGGTGCATGTTATAAACACCTGAGAATCCGTGATTTTACCGAGAAGAAGCTTTTGGCGTGTGTCATCAAGCTCAGAAAGAACGTCGTCAAGCAACAGAACAGGGGTTTTTCCGGTAACATCGCGAAGAACAGTCAGCTCTGAGAGCTTCATGGCAATAATCAAGGTGCGCTGCTGTCCCTGTGAACCGTATTTTTTTATATCACCGGTACCCTCTAAAATAACATCAATGTCATCACGCTGAGGACCCACTAAAGACATATGTCTCTCAACCTCATGTGTTTTTTCTTTTTCAAGCTTTTCATAAAAAGCAGCTTTGTCAGAATCACATGAAGATATGTATTTTATTTTTACTTTCTCTTTTCCGCCTGAAATATATGAATGGAAGTCTGAAACAAGGGGAGTGAGTTTTTCGAAATATTCCTTCCTTGCTTCGACGATTTTTGCGCCATATTCGGACAATTGCTCATTCCAAATATCCAAAAGGGTATAGTCTGCGTTTTTCGGATTAATTTCCTTTAAAAAGGCATTTTTTTGATTAATTATTTTATTGTATTGCTGAAGATTGAAATAATATACCGGTTTCAGCTGAGAAATTGCCATATCCATGAACTTTCTGCGTTCGCCGGGGCCCTGAGAGAGAAGGGACATATTTTGAGGAGAGAATATTACTCCCGGTAAAATACCCATTAGATCTCCCATTTTAGTAAGATAAATACCACTGATTGAAATGGTCTTTTTCTTGTTTTTATTGTATGTTATCTTAATTTCATTTTCTGCTTCAGTATCTGTAAAAACCGTTACTTCATAAGAATCGCAGCCGTCTTTAATCATTTCAATGTCTTTGTTTGTTCTGAAGGATTTTCCTATAGACGAAAGAAACAACGCCTCAAGGACATTTGTCTTTCCCTGGCCGTTGTCTCCGTAAAATATATTTACACCGTTTGAAAATTCAAATTCTCTTTCCGTGTAATTTCTGAAATTTTTAAGTTTTATCTTTTTAACGTACATTATCTCTTTGTGAGAACAGGCATTACCATGTATGTAAAGTCATCCTCGTTTTCGATACTCTTTATTACACAGGGACCCTGGTTTGTTGTGAACTTAATTGCAATTTCATCATCTTCAATTGCACGAAGTGCTTCAAGAAGGTTTCTTGAGTTGAAGCCGAGCTTAATGTCATCACCTTTAAATCCGGCACGAACAACTTCCTTATTTTCGCCACGTTCTGCATTTGCGCTGATTTCTATCTCATTTCCGCTGATTTCCATAATAAGCGGAACTTTTCTTTCATCAGTCATGACAAGAGTGGCTCTTTCGATGGCTGACATGAATTCTTTTGTCTTAACCGTAACTTCTGTGTTGAACTCTCTCGGAATCATTGTTCTGTACTTGAGATATTCGCCTTTAAGAAGTCTTGAAACCATCATAAATGATTTGTTTTGGAACATAATCATGTTTTCATTGAGTGATATGATTATTTCTTCATTTTCATCGTTAATGAATTTTGCTACTTCTTCAAGAATTCTTGAAGGAATTACAACTGAAATCGGATTTTCCTGTCTGTCAATGCTCTTAACAGCCATCTTATAACCGTCAATTGCAACAAAATTAATTTCATTTCCGGTAATTTCCATGAATTCACCCTTTAAAATAGGTCTCATGTCTTCTTTACTTACCGCAAAAATTGTCTTTTTAATAAGATCCTTTAATTCTTTTCCCGGAAGTCTGTATGTTGAAGTTCCGACGATCGGATTTACCTTCGGATAACCTTCAGCATCCATTGTCTTAAGTTTGAATACTGATGCACCTGAATTAACTTCCAGAAGACCGTCATTTAATGTTCTGATTGTTACATATAAGTCAGGAAGCTTTCTGATAATATCACCAAAAGTTTTTGAATTTACAACAATGCTGCCTGCTTCTTCAATAATTGAAGGAACTTCATATACAATACCAAGCTCAGTGTCATTGCCGGTAAGCTTAAGTTCTTCACCTACTTCAAGTAAAATACCTTCGAGTGCAGGTATTGTTGACTTGTTTGCAACAGCTTTTTGAACAATGTTGATACCCTCTATTAAATTGTCCTTGTTACATGTAAATTCCATATTCTCGGTCCTCCCGATATTATATTATTTATATTTTTATCTGTTGTAGTAGTTGTAGTAGTATTGTGAATTCTGTTCAAAAGTCGGATAAATCCCAATAAATTCACATTTTACCTGTGTATAATTTGTTTAAATCCTTGTTTATAAATTATATCACTTATCCACAAAATGCACAGGTAAAAGTTATGCACATTTTTATCAACAGGTTATGCACAAGTTATCCACAGGTTTCTGTGCATAACTTTTTTTCAGTCAGGCACTTATAATAGTGTTTTTGAGTTCTTCAAGAGTACTTCTGAGCTCTGAATCAATAGAAGCTGTATCTGTAATCTTGTTTACTCCATGCATAATTGTTGTATGGTTCTTGCCTTTAAATACTTCGGCAATCTCAGGATATGAATAATCAGTGAGAATTCTGCAGAAATACATTGCAACCTGTCTTGGAAATACAATTTCCTTATTTCTCTTGCCTGATAATATATCATCAACTGAGACATTATAGTACCTTGAAATTACATCAATGATGATTTTAGGAGTAACTTCCTGTGTATTGCTTTCCAGGTGTCTCAGCGCATCCTTTACAACATTAATAGTCGGTCTTCCAGCAGAAGAATCAGAAACATCTGATTCCTGGTTTTTAAACATGAGTATGTAGTTAATGATACCTTCAAGCTCACGGACATTGCTGCCGGTATGTCTTGAAATGTATGAAAGAACTTCATCACTGAGTTCAACATCCTTTTCGGAGGACTTTTTGTTTAAAATTGCAATCTTTGTTTCAAAGTCAGGGGACTGAATGTCAACAATAAGTCCGCACTGGAATCTTGTTCTGATTCTTTCTTCGAGAATGCTTACTTCATTCGGCGGTCTGTCAGATGTAACGACAATCTGTTTTCCGAGCTCGTACAATGAATTAAATGTATAGAAGAATTCATTCTGAAGAGCTTCCTTGTTTGAAAGGAACTGAATGTCGTCCATTAAAAGAACATCGACTTTTCTGTACTTGTTCTTAAATGCGTCCATCTTCTTGTTTTCAATAGCATTGATAAACTCAGTAATGAAAGTTTCTGATGAAACATAAAGAACTTTCTTTCCTGTAAAATTAGCAGCGATTTCATTGCCGATGGCATGAAGCATGTGAGTCTTTCCGAGACCTGAAGATCCGTAAATGAAAAGAGGGTTGAAAGACTTGCCGGGCTTTGCTGCAACTGCTTTTGCGGCAGAGTATGCGAATCGGTTGCTGTCACCGACAACAAAAGAATCAAATGTGTACTTGTCACTCAAATATGAAGAGTAGGCAGGCTTTTCTCTTGTTTCTTTTACAGCAGGAACTTCCTTTGCTTTATATTCACCCGTAAGGTAAAAATGCAGACGGAATTCCATACCGGTAACGTCGATAATGGTTTTTCTGATAAGCGGATAATACTTGGATTCAATTGTGTCAATTAAGAACTTCTGAGGCACTTCGAAAACAACAGTATCAGCACTTATATCAACGGGTTTGAGATCGCGAATATAAGTGTTGAAGAATGTCTCCTGGAGTTCCTTCCTCAGCGCAGTCAGACACTTATTCCATTGTATGTTAAAGTCTGAAATCAACATTTATTTCTTCCTCCGAAAGGTTAAAAAGGCGCATAAAAATATCCCCCTTCACTCATGGGGATTTATCTTTAGTAGAATATCATATATCAGATTTGTCTTTCGACACGGAATAATCATCAATGTGTTTGAATAATATAGCAAAAAGAAATCGGGGTTTCAAGTGCCGAAATATCGTAAAATTTTACAGAAAATGGTAAAAAAATTCATTTTTTCAAAACATTGTGTCCTGTAAAAAAACAAACTGCAACATCTTGTGGAACACCCTCAAAAAAATTTTTTTCGTAAATTTTACACAGTTTTCTTTTATTGACACGAAAAAATCCTTTGATATAATAACTCCGTATGATTATATTTTAAAGGAGGTTTGCCGAAATGAAAATGACATTTCAGCCTAAGAAAAGGCACAGTAGCAAAGTTCACGGTTTCAGAGCCAGAATGAAGACTGCTAACGGCAGAAAAGTTCTTGCAAGAAGAAGAGCAAGAGGCAGAAAGGTTCTTTCAGCTTAATTTAAAGTTTTATTGAAAGAACCTGATTGTCTTAATTTCAGTTTATGAAAAAAACGTTTTCATTAAGAAACAATTACGAGTTTTCAAAAGTTTACAAAAGGGGAGAGTTCAAGGGCGGACAGTTCATTGTTGTTTATGCTTTAAAGAACAGAAACAGCAATATGCGCCTTGGAATAAGCGTCGGCAAGAAGGCCGGCAACAGTGTCCAGCGAAGCAGACTTACGAGACTTATCAGAGAAAGCTACAGATTGTTTGAGGATAATGTTCGCGAAGGATATGACATTGTTGTATATGTAAAGCCTCTCAAAAGAGAAGCCGCAAGCACCAACCGAAAAATCAGAGCTGTTTCTCTTCCCGGATATTTCGAAATTGATGACGAAATGAAAAGGCTTTTCAGTAAATTGAATCTTTTTAAGGAATCAGAAACGTGAAAAAGGTATTAACCGGACTAATCAAGTTTTACCAAAAAAAGATATCGCCGCATTTAGGAGACAGATGCAAATTCTATCCCACATGTTCACAGTATGCACTCGAGGCAATCGGGAAATACGGGGCCTTAAAGGGCACAGGCATGGCAATATGGAGAATACTCAGATGTAACCCTTTAAGTCGCGGGGGATACGATCCGGTTAAGTAAGGAGATTTATTGTGGATATTATTGCACGCCCGTTTGGCGTATTGATGGAATTTATATACAATAACCTGGCATTCCAAAATTACGGTATTGCCATCATTATTTTTACCATCATTATGAAAATACTTCTTGTGCCGCTTCAGATTAAACAACAGCGAAGCACAATCAAGCAGCAGGAAATGCAGCCTGAGTTGGAAGAACTTAAAAGAACATATGCCAACGACAGAAATAAACTGGCAGAGGAGCAGCAGAAGCTTTATGCGAAATATAATGTAAGCATGACAGCCGGATGTCTTCCTATGCTTATCCAGTTCCCGCTCCTGATCGGTTTGTATGAGGTTATCAGAAGGCCTCTTACATATATCTCAGGTCTTTCTGCAGAAACAATTGCAAAGTTTGCTGAAAATGTTCCGGGTGCGGTCAGCGGAAATGTTGTGAATGAGCTTGTTGTAAACGGCGCACTCACAGCAAAAGACGGCGCAATAAATATGAATTTCCTTAAAGTATTTGATCTTGGCATTACACCGGACTGGAAGGTCTGGTCATGGGGAGCAGACTGGAAAGTCTTTTTACCGTTGTTCTTTATCCCTGTACTTTCATTTGCATCAGCGATGCTTATGCAGTACGCAACTACATCCAAAATGCGTAAAGAACAGAAAGCCAGTGGTCAGAAGCAAGGCGGAACGGCTAACTTATTGTTAAAGCTCATGCCGCTCATGTCACTGTTTATCGCATTTGCAGTACCGGCCGGTCTCGGCTTCTATTGGACTATCAGTAATGTCCTCTCACTTGTCCAGACGGTCTTCATTAATAAAATTTTCGCAAAACAGAAAGAGAGATTACTCTAATGGCAGAATACGTAGAGAAAGAAGCCAAGTCAGTTGAAGAAGCTGTTCAGCTTGCTCTCGAGGAACTTCAGGCCGAGATGGAAGACGTTGAGGTTGAAGTTTTAGAGGAAGGCACTAAGGCAGTTATCGGTCTCTTCGGCGGAAAAGATGCTAAGGTACGTGTTACAAGAAAAGTATCTTCACTTGACGTGGTAAATGCATTCTTAACAAAGCTTACAGAGACTGCAGGAATCGACGCAACATTCCAGATGTCTGAAAAAGACGATGTAATCGACGTAAAAATCTTAGGTGATGACGTAGGCGCTTTAATCGGTCGCCACGGCGACACACTTACGGCTCTTCAGTATCTTGCTAACCTCATGGTTAACAGATCTAAAGAGAACCACTACAAGGTTTACATTGATATCGAAGATTACAAAGAAAATCGCAAAGCAAAGCTTGAATCAATTGCCAGACGCACAGCTGATAAGGTAATGAATTCAAAGAGAGCGATTTCCATGGATCCCATGTCTGCATACGAGCGTAAAATCGTTCACTCAGCACTTCAGAGCTACACTCAGCTTGAGACAGTAAGCTACGGTGAGGAGCCCGGCAGATACATTGTTATCAAATATAAGGGATAATTCATGAATACTTTGATCGAAGGAGATACGATTGCCGCAATATCCACCCCAATGGGAAGCGGAGGCATCGGAATAATTCGAGTAAGCGGCCCTGAGGCTTTTGCAACAGCAAAAAAGCTCTTCAGGGCTTCTTTGCATACAAACGAAGTGGAGTCTTCTTTGATATTTGACGCACTTCCGAGCCACAGTCTCCGTCACGGCTATGTTGTAAGCCACAAGACGGGTGAAACTCTTGATGAATGTCTTTTCGGTAAAATGGCTGCGCCCCGCACATACACATGCGAGGATGTTGTGGAAATAAACTGCCACGGCGGAACGGCGGTCATGAAAAGCATTTTACAGGAATTGTTTTCCCTCGGAGTGAGACCTGCAAAGCCGGGAGAATTCACTAAGAGAGCTTTTTTAAACGGAAGAATCGACCTCGCTGAGGCGGAAGGTGTAATGGATACCATCAATGCCGAAACCGAGCAGTCCCACAAGGCTGCCGCCGTTCAGCTTGACGGAAGATTTTCAAAAGAACTCAAAGATATGAGAACGAAGCTCACTGAAGCAATCGGTGAGATTGAGGTGGCGCTTGCATATCCTGAATATGAAATGGATGTGCCGGCCTTCGAGCATACGAAGGAGTCGCTGACGGAAATAATCGAAAAGCTTGAGGCTCTTTCAAAATCCTACGGAAGAGGAAGACTTTTGAGAGACGGCCTTAAGGTTGTAATCGCCGGTAAGCCCAATGCCGGCAAATCTTCACTTTTGAACAGGCTTACAGGGTACGAAAGAGCAATTGTTACGGATATTCCGGGAACAACAAGAGACATAATAGAAGAATTCACGGAAATTGACGGATATCCCGTTATTTTTACCGACACGGCAGGTCTTCGTGAGAGCGAAGATAAAATCGAAATGATCGGTGTCGACAAAGCAAAGAAAAAAATCGCGGATGCTGACCTTGTTTTCTTTGTGGCGGACCCCTTTGAAAAAGAACCGCAGCAGCCTGAAACCAAAGACTGCATCGTGGTTATAAATAAAACAGACAAAGCCTCTCCGGAAAAGATTTCAGACTGTAAAAAATTCTTCGACGGATGGGAAATTCTCGAAATCAGTGCAGCAAACGGAAACGGTGTGGATGCGCTGATTGACAAGATAAAAGAAAAGTTCGACAGCGGAAAGTCCGGAAACGACATGCTGCTGACGAATGCAAGACACAAGGACTTAATCGACAAATCCAGAGAAGCACTTCAGCGCGGCATAGATGCCTGCGAGGCGGGAATGCCGCTTGACTGTATCACCTATGATATGTGGGAGAGCGCAGGATTCCTGGGAGAAATCGTCGGAGAATCGGTAACGGAAGAGGTTATCGACAGTATATTTGAAAGATTTTGTTTGGGAAAATAAAATGGAAACATTCATTGCGGGAGAATATGATATAGCCGTAGCGGGAGCGGGACATGCAGGATGCGAAGCTGCACATGCAGCAGCAAAGCTGGGCTTTAAGACTGTGCTTTTCGCCATAAACTTAGACAGTGTTGCGAATATGGCCTGTAACCCCAACATCGGCGGAACTGCAAAGGGACAGCTCGTCAGAGAGGTTGATGCCCTGGGCGGTATCATGGGAAAAATTGCTGATAAATGTACGATTCAGTCGAAAATTCTTAACAGCACAAAGGGTCCGGCCGTGTATTCTCTTCGTGCACAGACAGACAGAAGAAAATACCAGTCTGAAATGAAGCACGCCTTAGAGCGCACTGACAATCTTGATCTCAAGCAGGATGAGGTTATCGATATCCTCTCCGAAGAGGGTGAGAACGGCAAGCCGTATATCACCGGCGTTGTAACCAAAACGGGTGCAGTATATAAATGCAAAGAACTGATTTTATCAACGGGAACATATCTCAAGGGTAAAATAATCATGGGTGACCTCACGTATGAGGGAGGCCCGGACGGACAGTTCGCGGCTACACAACTTTCTTCGGCAATTTCAAAGCTGGGATTTACAATACAGAGACTTAAGACGGGAACTCCGCCGAGAGTAAACGCGAAGAATATTGATTTTACCGTGATGGAGCCGCAGGACGGAGACGCAAAGATTCAGCCGTTCTCATTTGAGAATGAGTCCTATGAAATGCCGCAGGTAAAATGCTGGCTTACCCACACAACAGCAGAGACAAAAGAAATTATTCAGAAAAATATCCACAAATCTCCGATTTACAACGGATCAATCAAGGGTATAGGACCGAGATACTGTCCTTCTCTTGAGGATAAGATAATGAGATTCTCAGACAAAGAAGCTCATCAGATTTTCATTGAACCGATGGGAACAAACACAGACGAAATGTATCTTCAGGGAATGTCATCATCACTTCCCGTTGAGGTTCAGCTTCAGTTTGTACGCTCTGTTCCCGGTCTTGAGCATGCTGAATTCATGCGTCCTGCGTATGCAATTGAATATGATGCAATTGATGCGCGCCAGCTTAAAAACTCACTTGAGTCAAAAATCGTGGACGGCCTTTTCTGCGCCGGACAGATTAACGGAACATCAGGCTATGAGGAGGCTGCGTCACAGGGAATCGTGGCAGGAATCAATGCTGCGCTGAGACTTCGCGGAGAGGAACCGATGATTCTCGACAGATCTCAGGCATATGTTGGTGTTCTTATCGACGACCTTGTTACCGAGGGAACAAAAGAGCCATACAGAATGATGACGGCAAGAGCGGAGTACAGACTTCTGCTCCGTCAGGACAATGCAGATGAGAGACTTACGCCAATTGCATATAAAATAGGCATGATTTCAGAAGAGAGATATGCAAAATTTGTTGAAAAATACAAAGCAGTAGAAGAAGAGGAAACCCGAATTTCCTCGATTTTCGTTCCGAATTCAGACCAAATAAATGCTTTTCTGGAAGAAAAGAACAGTGCTCCTTTAAAGAGCGGTGCCTGCCTTGAGGACCTTCTCAGAAGACCTGAACTTAAATACGATGATATCCGACATATTGAAAAGCTCGCATTCGGAGAAAAGGCGGCTGAAGTAAGTCTTCGCGAGGATATTACCACAGAAGTCGAAATCAGAATAAAGTACAAGGGATATATCAAACGTCAGGAAGAGGAAGTGCAGAAGTTCAGAAAGACAGAAGCAAAAAAACTTCCTGAGGATTTTGACTATAACACGGTTGAAACTCTCAGCCTTGAGGCAAGAGAGAAACTCAACAAAGTTAAGCCCGCATCAATCGGCCAGGCAGGCCGTATAAGCGGCGTAACACCTGCAGATATAATGGCACTTATGATTCATCTTAAGAAGTGAGGAATTATGGATCCGAGATTTGATAAATACGCAGAGCTCCTGAAAGACTGGAACACACGGATAAATTTAACGGCAATTACCGACGATGAGGAAATCAGAGTAAAACATTTTGAAGATTCTCTCACCATACTTCCGTATATCAAGGAAAATTCGACACTGGTGGATGTGGGTACGGGAGCGGGATTCCCGGGAATTCCTGTTGCCATTGCGCGCCCCGATGTGAATGTAACTCTTGTGGATTCTCTTGAAAAACGCGTGAAGTTCTTAAACTGTGTGGTTGAGACTCTTGGACTCACAAACGTCACATGTATCCACAGCCGCGCAGAAGATTTCGGTAAAAATCCGGATTATCGCGAAAAATTCGATCATGCTACAGCCAGAGCCGTGGCTTCAATGCCGGTGCTTCTTGAATACTGCCTACCCCTTGTGAAAGCCGGCGGAAGCTTTATTGCAATGAAGGGTGCAAATGCAGCAGATGAAAAATTCGACAAAGCTCTTAAGGTGCTCGGCGGAAAACTCAAGGCAACAGACAAGTTTGTTTTGGAAGGCACTGATATGGAAAGATGCATTTTTACAGTGGAAAAGGCAGGAAAGACGCCTCCGCAGTACCCCAGAAAAGCCGGTCTTCCGACAAAAAAACCTCTGTAGAAATAAATCGAAAAAAATAGCAAAATTTTTACAGAAAAACAAAATTTTTCACAGAATATTAACTCCCCTTCGGTATTTACGATAAAGTAAGGCCGAGGGGAGTTTTTATGTTCGGCAAAGAAGAAGACAAAAAAATTGAGTACATTCCGATAAAGAAAGTTCTGGCAAATCCGTACCAGCCGCGAAAGGAGTTTACCAATCAGTCCATAAAAAGACTGTCTGATTCCATAAAAGCCTGCGGAATTATTCAGCCGGTGAATGTGAGAGTCAGAGATGACGGTAAATACGAGCTGATCTCAGGTGAGCGGCGGGTGAGAGCTGCAAAGGAGGCCGGACTTCATTACATACCTGCAATTGTTTCCAGACTGACGGACGAGGAATCTGCGGTTGCTGCCCTGGTTGAAAACCTCCAAAGAGAAAACCTTAATTTTTTCGATGAAGCCGAAGGATATTTTGCGCTTCTGACCGAACACGGATTCACGCAATCGGAGCTTGCGAAAAAAATCGGCCGCAGTCAGGGAACCATTGCAAATAAAATACGTCTTCTGAAGCTTTATCCCAGAACAAAGGAGCTGATCAGAAAGCACAATTTAAGCGAACGGCATGCGAGGGCGCTTTTGAGGATAAACGAAGAGAAATACCAGGTACGCACGGCAGAGGCCATTTGCGAAAGAGAATATTCGGTAAAAAAAGCGGAGAGAATTGTAAGAGAGACAATTGACAGGCTTTCCGACGCCAAGGCTTATGTTTTCTCCGACAGTCCGGCTCAAAGTGAATTCTACGGCTCGGATGAATACTCCGAAGCAGCGAAAAACGCGAAAAACATTAAAATTTTCATCAACACAATAAAGGAAACGATTCGTCTGCTGAAACTGTCGGGAGTGGATGCAAAAGCAGCTCAGTTTGACCGCGGAGAATACTACGAATTTGTGGTCAGAATCCCGAAGGAGAGCAATAAACTCTCGGGCACATAATATAGTAGGAAACTGCTTAAAAATGTGGACTTTTACCACAATATATGATATAATTCAAGGGATTACGAAAGGAGCCTTTCTTTCATTATGGCAAAGAAGAATGATGACGAATTAATCCAATATAATGTCCCTGAAGATTCAGTAATTCCGAGAGATATAGAAGCTGAAATGAGACGTGCTTTCATTGAATATTCAATGAGCGTTCTTATTGACAGAGCACTTCCTGACGTCAGAGACGGACTTAAGCCTGTTCACAGACGTATTCTCTATTCTATGTATACACAGGGAATTACGGCAGATAAACCATTCCGTAAGTGTGCTACAACCGTAGGTGACGTACTCGGTAAGTACCATCCGCACGGCGACGCTTCAGTTTATGATGCAATGGTAAGACTTGCTCAGGATTTCTCAATGAGAGAGACTCTTGTTGACGGTAACGGTAACTTCGGTTCACGTGACGGTGATCCGCCGGCCGCAATGAGATACACTGAGGCAAGAATGACAAAGATCTCTATGGAGCTTCTTTCCGATATCAACAAAGAAACCGTTGATTTCAGACCTAACTTCGACGAACACGAAATGGAGCCCTCCGTCCTTCCTTCAAGATTCCCGAACCTTTTGGTAAACGGTTCTTCGGGTATTGCCGTAGGTATGGCTACAAACATCCCGCCTCATAACCTCGGCGAAGTCATTGACGGTGTTATTGCGGTAATTGACAATCCTGAGATTACAATCGACGGAATCATGGAATACATCAAAGGTCCTGACTTCCCGACAGGTGCCAACATTCTCGGCAAACAGGGAATCCGCGAAGCATATATGACAGGACGCGGTAAAATTTTAGTTCGTGCAGAGGCTAAGATTGAAGAGGATGCTTCAGGTAAGCAGAGAATCATAATTACAGAGCTTCCTTATCTTGTAAACAACGCAAGACTTGTTGAAAAGATCATGGAACTTCACAAAGACAAAAAGGTTGAGGGTATTACGGACCTTCGTGACGAATACGACAGAACAGGTATCCGTATTGTCATTGAGCTTCGCAGGGATGCGAACGCAGAGGTAGTTCTCAACCAGTTATATAACTATTCAGATCTCCAGCAGGCATTCAATGTTAATATGATAGCCGTTGTACCGGAGCAGGGAGACGGCGGAATTTATCACCAGCCGAAGGCGCTTAACTTAAGAGACATTCTTGACTATTACATCGCCCACCAGAAGGATGTAGTAACAAGAAGAACAAAATTTGATTTAAAGAAATCAGCAGACAGGGCACATATCTTAGAGGGTGCTTTGATTGCACAGGATAATATCGACGAGGTAGTAAAAATCATCAGAGCATCTAAGGGAGAGGCTGAAGCAAAGCAGGCTCTTATGGACAGATTCGGTCTTTCTGATGTTCAGGCACAGTACATCGTTGACATGCGACTCGGACGCTTGACGGCTCTTGAAAGAAGCAAGCTTCTTGAAGAATATGACCAGCGCAAAAAGGAAGTTGAATATTATACAAGCCTTCTTGAGGATGAAACAAAACTCATGGGCGTTATCAAAGACGAGCTCCTTGAAATCAAGAGAAAATATAACGATGAAAGAAGAACAAGACTTCTTCCCTACGACGGTGAAATCGACATTGAGGACCTTATCACGGAGCAGGAGGTTGCAATCACCCTTACTCATGCAGGCTATGTAAAACGTACACCGGCTGACACATATAAGGCACAGAAGCGCGGCGGCCGTGGTATTGCGGGTCTTAAGACAAGAGAAGAAGACTTTGTTGAAAATATTCTTCTTACGTCTTCACACAGCAATGTTCTGTTTATCACTAACCAGGGAAGAATGTATTCTCTTAAGGGTTATGAGATTCCTGATGCCGGAAGAAATGCAAAGGGAACAGCTATTGTTAACCTGCTTAATCTTCAGGAAGGTGAAAAGGTTGCAACAATTATTCCAATCACCGACTTTGAGCAAAACAAGTACTTAATCATCGGTACCAAGAACGGTATCATCAAGAAGACTGAGCTTAAAGATTACAGCAACATCAGAAAGAACGGTCTTATTGCAATTGAGCTTAAGGACGGCGATGAGCTTGTTAATGCAGGCCTCGGCGATGACGATATTGAAATCATGCTTGCAACCAGAAACGGCCAGGCCATCAGATTCAAAGAGCAGGATGTAAGAACAACAGGACGTTCTTCAATCGGTGTTAAAGGAATTACTCTTGCAGATGATGACTACGTAATCGCAATGAACATCTGCCGTGAGGGCGATACAATGCTTGTTGTAACAGAAAGAGGTTTCGGAAAACGTTCAGCTCTTTCTGAATACAAGATTCAGTCTCGTGGCGGAAAGGGTGTTATGACATATCGTGTATCAGAAAAGACAGGCAAGCTTGTTGCAATGATGCCTGTTCAGGACAACCACGATATTATGCTTATCACATCTGTTGGTATCATCATTCGTATCCATGCAGCTGAAATCAATGTAATAGGTCGCGCAACTTCAGGCGTAACACTTATGAAGACAACTGATGACAATTACATCGTAGGATGCGGACGCACTGATCACGAAGAAGAAACTCCTGAGGGAGAGGCTGAAAATGCCGAAGGAACAGAAGCTGAAGCACCGAAGGAAAATACTGCTGAAGCAGAAAGTCCCGCACAGGAATAACACTGTAAAATACCTGAGCGACAGGAGCCGCCCGCACCTGTCGCTTTTCTTTTTAATCAAAGGGAGAAAACAATGATAACCGGAGCAATTTTCGATTTAGACGGAACAATACTTGATTCGATGCCATACTGGGACTCTGTAGGGTCAGACTACATGGCGTCTTTAGGCTTTGTTGTACCTCCTGAAGTAAAAGCACAAATTCAGGCAATAAGCATGTCTAAGGTTGCTCAGTTTTTAATTGACTATTACAGTCTTGATACAACAGTGGATCAGTTCAAAGCAGACGTTTACTTAATGATGCAGAAGCATTACCTCGAAGATATTCCGATCAAAACGGGTGTTGATGATTTTCTTTGCAGGCTTAAAAACAACGGCGTTAAAATGTGTATTGCAACTGCTACGGCAAAGTCGCTTGCTGATCAGGCTTTAAGAAGACTGGGACTCAGAGAATATTTTTCTGAAATTTTTTCAGTTGATGAAATCGGAGCGGGCAAGGGCCATCCTGATATTTACCGTGCAGCACTCAATCATCTGGGAACAAAGAAAGAAGAAACTTTTGTCATAGAGGATATTTGGAAGGCATTGGAAACCGCGAATAAAGACGGATTTGTTACGGTGGGCGTGTATGATGACCGTGAAAAGGCAAATCAGGACAGACTGAAGGAAAATGCCGACTACTATATAGAGCAATATTCTGACTTTGATAAGTTCTGGGAAACCCTGAATAAATAAATTAAATTACGAATCCGCCGTTTACTCCGAGAATCTGACCGGTAATAAAGCCTGCCTTGTCAGAGAGAAGAAACTTAACGGCTTCAGCAACATCATCGGGACTTCCGATTCTGCCAAGAGGTGTTTCGTCACAAAGGGCGGACAAATCCTCTTCGGAGAGGTGCCCATTCATAGGAGTATCTATAACTCCGGGTGTAACACAGTTCACGCGAATGCCGGAAAGGCCGACCTCTTTTGCAAGGGCCTTCGTAAAAGCAATGAGTGCTCCCTTTGTTGCTGAATATGCAACTTCACATGAAGCACCGACTTCACCCCACATTGAAGAAATATTCACTATTGCACCACTGTGGTTATGTATCATGTTTTTGAGAGCCGCTTTTGAAACAAGCATTGCGGCCTTAACGTTTACGAAAAAAATCTCATCAAGCTCATCTGCACTCATATCGGTAAAAAGACCGACTTTTGATATGCCGGCATTGTTAACCAAAAGCTCCGGAAGAAGATTGCGTGCAGCAAGTTCTTCAAAAAGGCGGGTGACTTCGGAATCCGAAGAGAGATCACCCTGAAAAACATATGCGGCACCCGAATCTGCCAAAGCCTCCGGGTTTTTGTTGCAGCAAAGTACCGGTCTGCAGCCCTCTTTCGCAAGGGAAGAAGCAATTGCTTTGCCGATACCGCCTGATGCGCCGGTAATTAATACAGTTTTGCCTGATAAATTAGTTTCCATAACTCAATTATATATTTTGCCTGCGCTGTTGTCCACCTGAAAACGAGATATTGCAAAACAGTGGACAGAAGAGAAAGAGATTGTGCTTTTTTGTCCACTAAAATGAAAAACTACAGCACTTTGTGGCACCGCTTAAATAAAGGGTTTTCTAATAAAAAGTGCCCAAAAACCGCATAAACAAAGGGTGCCACCAAATTGATTTTTTTACCGTTTCAGTGGACAATTTTTCTGTGATATGCACATGACGCTTCATGTTTGAATAATCTGCCCTGTTGTTGTAAAATAATTATGTATGTTTATATATAGAAGGTAGAAGAGATGGGCAAAAAAAAGATTGCAGTTCTTTTCGGCGGAATGTCCACAGAGCACAGCGTTTCATGCGTATCTGCAACATCCGTAATCAAAGGACTGAACAAAGATAAATATGATGTAATTCCTGTAGGCCTAGCCGAAAACGGAGACTGGCTTCCGTACAGCGGGGAATATGACAACATCAAAAACGGCACTTGGGAAGAGGATGCACGTAAGGAGAATAATGTACCCTTTACAGAAGAAGGATGCATTATGGAACCGGGCATCAAAGCAATCAGAGACTGTGATATAGTTTTCCCGGTACTCCACGGAGCAGGCGGAGAAGACGGAACCGTTCAGGGACTCCTTGAGCTTATGAAGAAACCATACGTAGGCTGCGGCGTTCTTGCATCAGCGGTAGGCATGGACAAAGCATATACAAAGGTCGTGGTTGCTGAAAAGGGTATTCCGCAGGCAAAGCATGTTGTTGCACACAGAGAAGACATTCTGAGGGATAAGAATTGCTACACTCAGGAAATCTCAGAGAAGCTTGGTTTTCCTTGCTTTGTTAAGCCGGCAAACTCAGGATCCTCAGTAGGTGTGTTTAAAGTAGGCACAAAGGAAGAGCTTCCGGATATTTTACAGGAAGCACAAAAATATGACAGAAAAATAATTGTCGAAGAATTTATTGACGGCAGAGAAATTGAATGTGCGGTAATGGGCAATGCAGAACCCAAAGCTGCCACACCGGGAGAAATCAAACCGTCAGCGGAATTCTATGACTTTGTTGACAAGTATAAGAGCGGTTCTTCAATTACGGTTATCCCCGCGGAGATTCCGCAGGAAAAACTTGAAGAGGTTCGCAGCAACGCACTTAAGATATATAAGGCGCTTGACTGCTCCGGACTTTCACGGGTTGACTTCTTCTATGAGGGAAACACAGGAAGAGTTATTTTCAACGAGATTAACACGCTTCCGGGCTTCACTGACATTTCAATGTACAGCAAGCTTTGGGCGGCAGAGGGAGTAGACTTCTCAGAGCTTCTTGACCGGCTCATTGATTACGGATTTATGAGAATACAGGAAAACGAAAGGATAGTTTCAAAATAGATGAACAGAAAACCAATCGGTGTTTTTGATTCAGGCCTTGGCGGTCTCACCGTTTTAAAAGAGTTACACAAAGCTTTGCCGAATGAGGATTTAATCTACTTCGGTGATAACGGACGTACGCCTTACGGAACCAAGTCAAAGGAAACTGTCATTAAATATACACACCAGGACATTAACTTCCTTCTCAAACAGGACGTTAAAATGATTGTCATCGCCTGCAACACGGTAAGTGCATGCAGCTATGACATAGTGACAAAGGAATACGACATTCCGATTATCGAGGTTGTGGGACCGGGGGCACGTGCGGCAGTACGAAACACCAGGGAAAAGCACATCGGCGTTATCGCAACTCCTGCAACAATCGGAAGCGGAGTATATGAAAAAGCAATAAAGGATATTTTACCGGATGCAGTATGCAGCAATAAAGCATGTCCTATGTTCGTGCCTCTCGTAGAAGAGGGCTGGTGGGACAACGAGATTACCGAAGCTGTTGCCGAAAAGTATCTCGGTGAAATGAAGCAGGATGGCGTGGATACACTGGTGCTTGGCTGCACACACTATCCGATGCTCACAAAAGTTCTGGGCAGAGTGATGGGCGATAATGTTACGCTTATAAATTCAGCTTCAGTTGTTGCCGAAGAGGCTGCCGAAAAAATCAAGGAAATGAATCTTGCAAATGACAAGGAGCATCTCGGTAAAATAAAATATTTTACCAGTGACTCAGCGGAAAAATTCAAAACTCTTGCGGTTAATTTCATGAATGAGGAAATCGACAACGCAGAGAAAATCTATATTGAAAAAGAAAGTGTGGAAGCAAAGTGACAGATTGTGCTGCCAGAATGAAAATAGAAACAATAAGCGACAACGAGCCGAAGCTGACAAAGATTTGTCACGGCACCGTTTCCGAAGAAAACGGCGGCTTCGTTCTAAGGTATGTTGAGGAAGCATCAGAATTTCAGAAGACAAAAACAAAGGTCACTCTGAAGGACGATTACATGAGCATACTCAGAACGGGATCCTTCAACAATAAACTCGAGTTCAGACTGGGTGAGCTTATTGAAGCATATTACGAAACACCCTTCGGACAGATTCAGATTGAAACTGATACAAGCGAAATAAAAATGGTGTATGAAGAGCATAAAAATATCATAAGATATGACATAAAATACCGTCTTATGATGGGCGGAACAAAGAATGAACTTTCGAATAAAGTTGTAAGCATTCTTGTAAAAATCATGGAGAGATAAAGTGGCTGAAAAGAAGAACAGAGAAGAGAAAATCGAAAGCCTTGTAAACACCCCAAAGGGACAGGATCCGTGGGATGCCTATTTCAATGCGAACAATCAGGCTGCTTCAACTCCCGGTAAAAAGAAAAAGAAGAAAAAGAAAAAGAATGTTTTCCTGGCTCCTTCTGTTATGATGTCAATCATCTGCGGACTTGCCATTATCATATCTTTAATTGCGCTCGGTACAACTGCATTCAGAATTGCAAGAGCCGAAGCAACCCCGACTCCAGAGATAATCGCAGACGGAGAACCGACCCCGTCACCGACCCCCTTCCCGTCACCTGTTCCGATTCAGGGTGTGGAATCTTTCTCGACACTTTCAGACGAACTTTGCACGCTTACAAAGACGGATGAGGAGTGGTGTAAGAAAGAGGAGGATCCCTCTGACCAGGGACTCTATTTCATTTCAAAAGAATTAAGAGAAACTCTCATTTACCAGGTTGACGCAAACAGTCTTTGTAAAGGAGAATATTCACTTACTGATTTCAATTACATGTGGATAAACTCGGAAAATAACGGATTTAATGTTGTAATCAACATCGCCGGTTCAAAAATTGACCTTTCTGATTACTATATCTTAGTCCGTGACGAACAGGGACTTTACGCATCGCGAGTAATCATCAACTGCTATGAGGCAGATGAAGTAATTCTTTCAAATGCAATCGTAACCGGAACAATACTCGCACCGAAGGCCACTATCAAGTGCGGTAATGCATTTGTTTACGGCCAGCTCATCGGTAAAAATTACGAGGGAAATCTCAGATTTAAGAGAGATATTGTTTTTACAGGCTATGCGGACGTAATGGGAACAACGCATGGCGTGGACTTTACAAACACGGCAATTAAAAAGAGAGTAATCGAAGCACTTAAGAAGGCTGACTCAAGAACATACGGAAGCTATGGCATGGGCAGTGAGCTTCTGGAAAAGGACATCAAGAGAATATTCGAGCTTGATCTTTCTGATTTGGAAATCAAGGATTTTGCACATGACCTTGATCTCTTCTCGCATTTGCTTTCTCTCGACATAAGCGGAAATGCGATAACGGATTTTGATCTTTCAAACTTCCCGAACCTTCAGGCTCTCTATGCAAGAGGCCTGCCAATCAAAGAGCTTGATATTTCTCCGTGCACTGCGCTCAGAATTTTGGATGTAAGCTCAACAAGACTTAATTCGCTTCCGGATTTCTCAAAGGCACCGAAACTTGAATATCTCAATATTGAAGACACAGATATAAAAACACTTGATTACTGGAGTCTTCAGAATTTAAAGAAACTTAATATTTCAAATAACTCACAGCTTTACGAGTTTGATGTAAGCAAGCTTGAACTGATTGAGCAGTTGGATATTTCATATTGCTCGCTTACGTCTCTTTCTCTTCAGGGTGCAAAGAATCTTGTTTACCTGAAGGCATCGGGAAATTCATACGAGTCAATCAGCTTAGATGATGCTCCGAAACTTGCGTATGCAGAAGTTTATACGGAATCTTTAAAAACGATTATGGCAAAGGACTTCTTAAAAAGAACAAACTCAAGACTTTATCGTCTTGAGTCTGCAACAGTTGTAAACAGCTGATTTTAATCACGGCTTATTATTCAACGTGGCAAGCAAAACGCCGTCGCCTGTTTCAAGCAGAGTGGCGGCGTAATCTTTGTCGCTCATTACTTTTTCCAGGAAAGCGCGAAGATTCGCGATTATAGTTCTGTGCTTGTGAGGTGCCTCTTCGGGAGAGTCGAAAATTTTACCGTAATAGATAACATTGTCACAGACAAGCAGTCCTCCCTGACGGAGCAGCTTCTTTATGCAGTCATACATGAGTATGTATTGGCTTTTTGCGCTGTCCACAAAAATCATGTCATAGGTTCCGTTGAGGCTTTCGAATACTTCGAGAGCATCTCCCACGATAACACGGATTCGTGAGGAAAGTCCTGCTTCCGCAATATTGCGACGGGCGGTCATTGCTGTGTCCGGATCTATTTCTATTGTGTCGATATGTGAAGAATTTGATTCATCGGCCTGTGCCATAAGAATGGAGGAGTAGCCAATGGCAGTTCCGGCTTCCAGTATTCTGGCAGGCTTGTGTGATTTTACAAGGAATCGTAAAAGTGCTGCCATATCCAGTCGAACGATAGGCACAAACTCAGCCTCTCCGTATGCACGGAGCTTCTGTAAAAATTCAGAGTCTTCTTTTAACAGATTCCTGAGATACTGATCCATTGATTAGAAACCGTTATGAGCCTTATGCTCGTCAAATGTACGAGAGAAGATATGGCCACTGGAGCCGTCTGTTCTCGCCACGAAATAATAGTAGTCGTGATGTGAATAATTAAGTACTGCCTCAATTGAGCTGAGACCGGGGTTACAGATAGGTCCCGGAGGAAGTCCTTTGTACAGATATGTGTTATATAAATCGTCAATCTTCGTATTTGCAGCTGTTACCGTTTCGAGTGTCTGCTGGAGCTTTTTTACGTAGATATATCTGATTGTTGCACATGACTGAAGTTTTTGAAGGTCTTTGCTGCGCAGACGGTTGATGAATACGCCGGCAATCATGGGACGCTCGTTTTCAAGTATGGCCTCTTTCTCTACGAGAGAAGCAAGTATCATAACCTGATCCTGTGTGAGACCGATTTCTTCGGCCTTTGTAAAGAATTCAGGGGCATATACTTCGTTATACCTGTTAAGCATCTTGTAAATTATCGTATCCGGTGAAGAGTTAACTTCAAATTCGTAAGTATCAGGGAAGAGATAACCGTCAAGACGATGATCTCTATTGTCATGCTTTGAAATGAATGTGTAGGATGTAAGGTCCTGGGTTTCCACTGCTGAAAGGAAGTCTTTGGCTGAACATACCTTATTTGCTTCAAGGCGGGCAGCAATTTGTGCAGTGGTGAAGCCTTCGGGTATTGTTACCTTTACACTTTCAGGGTTACTTGTGAGAATAACCATGATTTCTTCCTGAGAAAGGCCTTTTGCAAGTGTATATGTTCCGGCTTTGTAATTTCCGTCATATCCGTTGAACTTTGAGAGGAATTTGTAAATAAAGGTACTGTTTATGAGATCTTTTTCTTTAAGTGCATCTGCTATGTCTGATGTTGAAGCACCCTTTTCGATTTTGAACGGGAAAGTTTTACCGTCCTCGAGATGAATGTTCTCAAGAGTAATCGGGTTATTTGCCTTTTCAACAAGGTAATTGTATGAGAAGAAAGCAGATACAAAAACAACGGCAATGAGGAAAAGAATGAGAAGGAAAACCTTCGGAAGCTTATTGCCCTTACGAAGCTTTTTATTCGGCACATGCTTTTCGCCTGACGCTGTTGTGGGTCGCCTGAAAGAAACACCGGAATCCTTTTGCTGTGTCGGCTTTGGGATCTCGGTACGCTTAGGCTCTTCGCTGTGAGCAGCTGATTTGAAACGTGAAGAAACACCGTCGGATGAATCTCCGGCTCTGCTTACAGCACCGGGGCGACGTACGCCCTTTGTAGGTGCCAGTTTTATGTCTTTTACACTTCTTTTCTTTCCTTCGTCAGCCATATCAGTCTTTGTTCTTTTTCCTTGCTTCTGCCTTTGCTCTGAGCTCAGTATTTAAAATCTTCTTACGAAGTCTTATAGTCTTTGGTGTAATTTCAACCAATTCATCGTCTGAAACAAATTCGAGGCACTGCTCCAAACTCATCTGAACCGGAGGAGTGAGTCTCAATGCTTCATCGCTGCCTGATGCACGCACGTTGGAAACGTGCTTCTTTTTACAGACATTGATGGTTATATCTTCGTTTCTCGAGCATTCACCGACTATCATACCTTCATAAACCTTAGTGCCGGCGCCTATAAAGAGTTTACCACGTTCCTGGGCATTGTACAAACCGTAAACTACGGATTCTCCCTGCTCCCAGGCTACCATTGAGCCTCTCGGACGCGCATCGATTTCACCCTTGTATTCATCATAACCGTCGAAGAGATGGTTCATGATACCGTTACCGCGGGTGTCGGTTAAAAATTCATTTCTGTAGCCGATGAGGCCTCTTGCCGGGATTCGGAATTCAAGTCTTGTATAGCCCTCAAGAGCTGTATGCATATTACGCATCTCACCTTTTCTCACACCAAGCTTTTCGATGATGACACCGACTGTGTCCTCGGGAGTGTCAATTGTGAGAAGCTCCATAGGCTCCATGATTTTACCGTCAATTTCTTTTGTGATTACCTTAGGTCTTGAAACCTGGAACTCATAACCCTGACGACGCATTGTCTCGATAAGAATTGAGAGGTGAAGCTCGCCGCGACCGGATACCTTGAGGGTATCAGGAGTCTCTGTATCTTCAACACGGAGGCTGACGTTTGTCTCAAGCTCTTTATATAATCTGTCACGGAGGTGACGGGATGTAACATAATCGCCCTCAGTTCCGGCAAACGGGCTGTCGTTTACGCTGAAGTTCATTGAAAGAGTAGGCTCGTCGATATTTACGAAAGGAATCGGATCGGGACATGTGGGGTCGCATACCGTGTCACCGATATTAATGTCGGCAAGACCGGACATTACGAAGATGTCACCTGCCATAACTTCCTGAACTTCTGTCTTTTTGAGACCTGCGAATTTGTATAAGTAATTTATTTTACCGGCTTTTACTTTTCCGTCTGAGCAGACAACTGCCTGTGTTCCCGATTTGAGAACACCGCGGTCAAGTCTTGAAACGGCGATACGTCCTACATATTCATCGGCAGTGATATTTGAAATAAGGGCTCTGTAAGGAGCTTCCAGGTCAACCTCGGGTCCGGGGATTTCATTTACAATCATCTCAAGGAGAGGCTGAAGGTCTTTGCCCGGCTCAGGAGTGGTTGAAGCATAGCCGTCTCTTGAAGAAGCATATACAACAGGGAAGTCGAGCTGATCATCGTCAGCACCTAAATCCATGAAGAGCTCAAGGACGTCGTCCAAAACCTGGAGGGGTCTTGCACCCGGCCTGTCAATCTTGTTGATTACGACGATCGGCTTTAAGCCCATTGAGAGGGCCTTTGAAAGAACGAAACGTGTCTGCGGCATAGGGCCTTCGAAGGCGTCAACCAAAAGGAGTACGCCGTCAACCATACCGAGAACCCGCTCTACTTCGCCGCCGAAGTCAGCATGTCCGGGAGTATCTACGATGTTAATTGTGATGTCTTTGTATTTGAGTGCTGTATTTTTTGAAAGGATTGTGATTCCACGCTCTTTTTCAAGGTCGTTTGAGTCCATTACTCTTTCATCAACGATTTCGTTATCTCTGAAAGTACCGCTCTGGTGAAGCAAACCGTCGACGAGGGTTGTTTTACCGTGGTCAACGTGAGCGATGATGGCAATATTTCTGATATCTTCTCTTCTTTTCAAATTTCTTTCTCCTGTTTTTTTCTTATGTAAATAAACACGTGAAAATAATAGCCCTTTATATGAATAATGTCAATTAAAAGAAGGGCTGCCTGCATGCTGTTTGGGCAACACCATAAAGCTTTTGCGAAAAACACCATAAGTTGATGGTGATATTCAGGGATTCTTCGTGGTAAACCATAAAAACCGCATCAAAAACACCATAAGTTTATGGTAAATTTTCAGGATTTTTTATGGTGTCTCGGTAAAATGAGATGGAACGCTCCATCCACTTGACAAAATCGCCCGCCTGACTTATCATAACCTTTGCGTTTTATGCGCATGCGCTCGTAGCTCAACTGGATAGAGCGTCTGGCTACGGACCAGAAGGTTGTGGGTTCGAAACCTGTCGGGCGCGCCAAGGACTGTCGTCTATACGACAGTCCTTTTTAGTTGTTTTATATCTGATTTATGATATAATCAATTTGTTTATTACCTATTAAAAGCAGAGAAATTTCCATGGAAATTATTAAGAACCAAGAAAACGAAAAGCTCACTCTTTTACTTGAGGGAAGGCTGGACACAAACAAAGCACCGCAACTTGAGAAAGAAATCGCTGCTTCAACAAGCGGAATCAAAGAGCTTGTTCTCGATATGGAAAAACTGGAATACATTTCTTCTGCAGGACTTCGTGTACTGCTCGGAACTCAGAAAAAGATGAGCGGAAGAGGAAGTCTGGTAATTAAGAATGCAAATGCTGACATCAAAGAGATTTTTGAGATTACAGGCTTTGCTGGCATTTTAAAAATAGAGTAAAAGAGGTTTTTTAATGTTTATAGGTTACTACAACATAGCAAACCTGATTACGCTTACCGGTCTTATTTCGTCAGTTGCGTCATGTATGCTGGCACTCTCCGGAAGACTTCAGATTGCTATTTTGCTTTTCATGATTGCCGGTCTTTGCGATGCATTTGACGGAATGGTTGCAAGACGCAAGAAAGACCGCACAGAAGGTGAGAAGGTGTTCGGTGTGCAGATTGACACTGTATCTGACATGGTCAGCTTTGGTGTTAACCCGGCAATGATTCTCTATGCGATGGGAAAGTTCAGAATTTTCCCGCTTTTCGACAGCCTCGTTTCGAAGGGTGCTGTTGCCGCAATCCTTATCTTCTATGTAGTATGCGGCGGAATCAGACTTGCATATTTCAACACACTTGAAATCACAAAAACAAAAGAGCAGGAGAATATGCCGAAGACATATGTGGGAATGCCGATTCCTTTCTCTGCAATCCTCTTCCCGCTGCTGTTTGTACTTGCGGAAATCCTTCCGATTCCGAGAGGAATTTCAGCAACTGTGCTTCTCGTTATATATTTCATCACAGGCGTGCTTTTCATCAGCAACTTCAAAATGAAGAAGCTTATCGGCTGGGTATATTTCATTTATCCGGCATACACGGCAATCCTGTTCATACTTTATATCATCTTCGGAGGAAGATTAAATGCACCTGGTATTTAACCGTGCAACAAAAAGAACAGAGGAAGAGAAAATATACGGCGCAGGGTCGCTTAATTTTGTCTACAACACAAAGCTTGGCAATTTGCTGAGCTTTTTGCTGCTTAAAAGAAAGTTTATCAGTAAGCTTGTTTCGCTGAGATACAGATCAAAGGCGTCCCGTAAAATGATTCCGGGATTCGTGAAACAATACGGCATCGATCTTAAGGGAGCAAAGCCGGAGGATTTTACAAGCTTCAATGATTTCTTCACAAGAAAACAGGAGCGTGAAACAGAGAAGAACCCGGAAAGATTTCTTTCCCCTGCTGATTCCAGACTTTTGGTACATAAAATCGAGAAAGACACGGTACTGTCGGTAAAAGGACAAAGCTATTCATTGCCGCAGCTTCTTCAGGACGAAAAGCTTGCTGCAGAATTTGAGGGCGGCCTCTGTATGGTGTTCAGACTTTGCCCGACTGACTATCACAGATATTGTTTCCCTGCTGACGGTGATGCCGGGAAGACAAAGATAATAAAAGGAGCATATGATTCCGTGAACACATTCTTCGTTCCGGAAAGCGTCCATGCAACAAATTACAGAGAAATGACATTGCTTCGCACAGAGCAATTCGGGGACGTAATATTCATGGAAGTCGGAGCGATGCTCATAGGAAAGGTAACACCCACTTTCGAGTGTCCCGGACATTTTACCGCGGGACAGGAAAAAGGAGTTTTCGAATATGGTGCTTCGACCGTAGTACTGGTCACAAAGCCGGGAGCGGTTCAGACAGACGAGGATATTATGAAGTGCTCGGAAAAGGGGCTTGAAACACTTGTAAAATACGGTGAGGGAATAGGTACAAAAGCATGACAGAACAAATCAAAAAAACAATGGAAGCACTTTCCAAAAACAATATGAAGCCATATTTTGCAGAAACAAAGGAAGAGGCTAAGGAGCTTGCTCTTTCACTTATTGCAAAAGGAAGCAGTGTAACAAACGGCGGAGGTGAAACCCTCAATGAAATCGGACTTCTCCGGGCAGTGAAGGAAGGAGATTACGAATATCTCGACAGAAGTGTTAATCCTGAGGCCATGAGAGACGCATTCTTTGCGGACGTTTATCTCTCAAGTACAAATGCAGTCACCGAAGACGGCCTGCTTTACAATGTAGACGGCAACAGTAACAGAGTTGCGGCCCTTGCTTTCGGACCAAAAGAAGTAATCATCATTGTCGGTAAAAACAAACTCGTAAAAAATCTTCAGGAAGCGACAGACAGAGTAAGAAAAATTGCCGCACCGAAAAACACAAAGAGACTTAACTGCGAAACATACTGCAAAGAAACAGGACACTGTGTTTTAGAAGACGGCAACGAAATGGGCTATGGCTGCAAAAGTGCCGGCAGAATATGCTGCAACTTCCTTGTTTCAGGTCAGCAGCGTTTTAAAGACAGAACAAAAGTAATTATCGTAAACGAGGACCTCGGATACTGATTATGAACGAATCGGAGACATTAAAGCTGATAATCAATACCATAAGCTACGGCGCAACACTGCTTGCATTTACGGCAGTGGGCGTTTTGCTGTATATGGTTGTCACTGAACTGTTCTTCGGTAAAAAGAAATTATTCAATTACAGAGAAACAGAGACACCGGCAAGACCAACCTGGTATATGCCTGCAATTACCGCGGCTGCATTGTGGGTTCTCAATCTTATATTTACGGCATTCAAAAATTCAATCGGTGATGAAGCAGGCGTTTTCCCGACACCGACGGCAGGGCCGCTTACGCTTTTCGAAAAAGCGACTCAGACAAACAGCGGGATATCCTGGATTATTTTGCTGATTTCTGTCGTTTTTTATATTGCAACATCAGTTATGATTGAGAGAATTTCCGATACTCATACAGCACTTTTATTCTGCCTGAACCCTGTGGCTTTTTTCATGGTGGTTCCGGGAGTGCTGAGCATATATGCTTTTCTCATAGTGCTGGGATATATCTTCTTTATGAAGAGAAACAACGGTATGCTGCTTTTTACCGTAATTGCATTTGTTATTCTTCATGCGCCGTTCAGATCAACCGGTCCGATTCCGGTTGTAAGCATTGAAGAGCTTGTTATGATTCTCTGGCTGGCACTTCTTCTTGTTTACTCAAAGCTTAGTAAAAAGAAATTCGAAGCTGCCGAAACCGTTTCGGCGATAATATGCGGTATTGTACCGGCAGCCTGCGTGCTGTTTATGTGAGGGGGTGCGGGAAACGAAAACTGAGAAAAAATCATTTTTCAAAAAGGACATATTCCGCATCGCTCTTGTTCTCATAGGAGTGAGAGTTCTCATGCTCATTTTGGGATTCATATTTTTCAAAATGAGAATGCCGGAGGGTTCTTTAGGGACATTTGAAAACTGGCTTGCACAGGCCGGCGACATACCTCACTTTTTGCATATTGCAGAGCATGGTTATTCCGTGGGCGACGAGTTTGAAAATCTTGTTGTTTTCTATCCTCTGTTCCCGCTTCTTATCCGAATGTTCTCTTTTGTTTTCAGAGATTATTATTTAAGCGGATTTATAATTTCAAATATTTGTGCAGTTGTTGCAGGATGTTATTTATACAAGCTGGCTACGCTTGACCATGAAAAACAGGTTGCGCGCAATTCTGTGCTGTTTATGATGCTGTACCCGTTCTGCTTCTTCATGGGATTTGCATATACGGAATCACTTTTCCTTATGCTCAGCATTATGTGCGTATATTATGCACGAAGAGGAAACTGGATTCTCTGCGGCCTTCTCGGAGGACTTTCCGCAATTTGCAGAACACAGGGAATTATTATTTTCGGTGTTGCGGCATATGAATATGTGGTGCAGGCTGCGGACAGAGTCCATGAAGGGGATTTTACAGCAGCAGAAAAAATAAAAGGATTTTTCAAAAATTTAAAGCCGACAGGACTTGCGCTTTTACTTATCCCTGCAGGCTACGGCGGATATCTTGCTTTAAACAAATATCTTTTCGGAGACTGGTTTAAGTTCATGGAGTTCCAGGCTGCGGCTCCGTGGTACAACGGAATGGACTGGTTCACAAACAACCTTCAGCAGCATATGAATATGGCAATGCAGTACCCGGGAATGGCATTTATCATTTATCTCCCGCAGGTTGTACTGTTTTTAGTCGCCATGCTCCTTGTTTTTGCGGGAATAAAAAATAAAGTGAGAACATCCTATCTCCTTCACATTGCGGCATACACCATAATTTCTTTCTCATCGTCATGGCTTATCAGCGGACCGAGATACATGCTGGGCTGCTTCTTTATGTTCCCGGTACTTGCGACTCTTGCCCGTAACAGATACATGAAGATATTTATAACAGTAATAAGCTCCGGCTTGTTATTTATGATGTTCTATTTATACATAATGCAGCACCCGATAATGTAATGAAGAAAAACAAAACCACCAAAACTACAGGACAAATAATTTTTACCAATGTCTGCACGCTGTTCAACCTGATTAACATCGTGCTGGGCATTCTTGTTCTTGCGGTGGGTTCTCCTAAGAATGCACTTTTTCTTCTGGTTGCCATACTTAATCTTTTGATCGGCATTGTACAGGAAATAAGGGCAAAGAGAGTGGTGGATAAGCTTTCCCTTATAACTGCCCCCGTTGCTCATGTTATCCGGGACGGTGTTTTGACTGACGTGCCTGTGGCTGAAATTTCCGTCGGGGAAACGGCCGTGCTTTCAATCGGCGACCAGGTTTATGCTGACATGGAGGTAATCGAGGGAAGCTGCAGCGTAAACGAATCCATGGTAACCGGTGAGAGCAAACCCGTTACAAAAAAGCCCGGCAGCGAAATGAAATCAGGCAGCTTTATTGTCAGCGGCACGGTAAAAGTAAAGTTCATCCGTGTAGGTGATGATTGCTATGCAGCAAAGCTCGCAGCAGCGGCAAAGTATATGAAGAAGCCGAATTCCCAGCTGAAGAGCGGCATCGACAAAATTATTAAAATCGTATCAATCGCAATTGTGCCTATGGGCATAATTCTTTATCTGAACCAGATTCTCTGGCAGAAGATTCTTCCTGATGTAGCTGTTATTCATTCTGTGGCGGCTTTGATCGGAATGATTCCCGAAGGGCTGGTGCTCCTTTCGACTATTGCCCTTTCGGTTTCGGTAATAAGACTGGGACAAAGCAGGACATTGGTAAAAGAACTCTATTCTGTTGAAACCCTGGCGCGCGTTGATACACTTTGCCTTGATAAGACCGGAACAATTACGGAAGGTAAAATGAAAGTCGAAGACCTGATAGTGCTTGAAGGCAGTGAAGAGGAAGTGTCGAAAATACTCGGAACTTATACCGCCTCCGTGGAGGACTATTCTCCGACATTTGCAGCCATGAAGGAACATTTTACAGAGGGAGTGAGCTGTACGACATATGATGTTGTGCCCTTTGACTCGGTCAGAAAGTGGAGCGCAGCAAGATTTGCCGAGCTTGGTGCAGACATGTTTGTTCTGGGTGCACCGGAAACAGTATTCTTTGCTAAGCACGAAGACAAGGCAGCTTCAATCAGAGAAAAGGCAGAGCAGTATACCGCTTACGGAAGAAGAGTTCTTATGCTGGCAAGGACTGCGGGAGAAGTTTCCGAAGAGGGACTTCCGGAGGACATTTTACCGCTTGCCTTAGTTGTGGTTTCTGACATAATTCGCGAAAATGCAGCAGAGACAATTAAATATTTCAAAGACCAGGGTGTGGATATTAAAATTATTTCCGGCGACAATGCCAAAGCTGTTTCCTGTATAGCAGCGCAGGTAGGTGTGGAGGGTGCGGAAAAATACATCGATGTTACGACACTTTCCGACGAGGAACTTGCAGCTGCGGCGTCAAGGTATTCCGTTTTCGGAAGAGTAAGACCGGAGCAAAAGCTTTGCCTCATAAAGTCACTCAAGGCGGCAGGAAAAACCGTGGCCATGACCGGTGACGGCGTTAACGACATACCCGCGCTCAAGGCATCTGACTGCAGCGTTGTAATGGCAAGCGGCAGCGATGCGGCTAAGGGCATCGCTGAAATCGTGCTTCTTGATTCCGAGTTTTCAAACATGCCGAAGGTTGTGGCGGAGGGAAGACGGGCAATAAACAACCTGACAAGATCCGCGTCTCTTTTCCTGACGAAAACAATTTTTTCATTCATACTCACGCTCTTCTTCCTTGCAATACCGGTAAAATATCCCTTCATGCCGATACAGCTTACTCTCATTTCGGCGCTGTGCATCGGAGTACCGTCTTTTGTTTTGGCACTCCAGCCGAACAAGGATATTGTTACGGGAAGCTTTATTAAAAAGGTTCTGAAGAGGGCGTGGCCTGCCGGCGTGGGAGTGGCACTTCTTGTACTGGCCAGCGCTGTTATTTTACCGTTGATGGGTGTTTCTGCCGAGACGACATCTCTTGTTGTGGTGATTGCCACGGCTGCGGTAATGTTTGTAAATTTGTTTTTCACATGCAGACCTTTTAACAAACTGAGAGTTACGTTGTTCGTTTTAATGGTGGCTGCCTTCGCGGTTGCTGTGTTGTTTTTCGGCGGTTTTTTCGGAATCGACACCGGCACATTTGCTAAATAAGGGAGACGTGATCCCTGGGAGGCATTTCCCCCGGGTGATTTTTTGTTACAATAAAAATTCCCAAATGGGAAAAAACTATAGAAATTCAAAGAAAAATGCCGAAATCGGCATTTTGTGTTGACTAATAAAAAGAGGTATGTTTTAATATATTTGCAAAGGAGAAGTGCAAATGATAAGTAGAGAAGAATACCTTAATAAGTTAATATCGTGGAAAGATAAGAAAGTTATCAAAGTCATTACAGGAATAAGAAGATGCGGTAAATCCACACTTATGAATTTTTACCGTGAATATCTGCTGCACAGCGGTGTAAAGGAAGACAACATAATATATCTGAACTTTGAGGATTTGGAAAACGAAAGCCTCCTGAATTATTCAGCTCTTTATGAATATATTAAAAGCAAAATAAAAACCAAGAAAAAATATTATATTCTCTTAGATGAAATACAGAAGGTTGAAGATTTTCAGAAAGCTGTTGACAGCATTGCTCTCAAGGACAATACAGATATCGTAATAACAGGGTCCAATGCATACCTGCTTTCCGGAGAACTTGCCACGTTACTGTCAGGCAGATATGTGGAGATAAAAATGCTGCCGTTGTCATTTAAAGAATTTTGCGAAATCAAAGGCGGAACTGACCATGATTCTCTGTTTGCCGAATATTTGAAAAACGGAGCTCTGCCATATGTTGCTTCTCTTGATGATGAAAGCCTGACAGAAATTTATCTTGAAGGAATATACAACACGATAATAATCAAGGACATAGAGGAGAGACAAAAAAGAAAAGAGGCAGACAGCGAAAAGAGAAAGGTAAACGATATAGTGCTGCTGAAAAACATAGCAAAATTTTTGGCTGCCAATATCGGAAATCCGGTTTCGGTAAAAAGCATTGCAGACTTCATTGTGTCGAGCGGAAGAAAGGTATCACAGAATACTGTAAGTGACTATATTGAAGCTTTGACAGAACCGTATATATTCTATGCTGCAGAAAGATATGATGTTTCCGGAAAGCAGCTTTTGAAAACCAATCTGAAATATTACATTGCAGATCTCGGCCTCAGAAGATATATGGTGCAGAAAAAGAATTACGATTTGGGCTTTATGCTGGAAAATGTCATTTATTTTGAACTTTTGAGAAGAGGCTACAGAGTAAATGTGGGAAAAATCAACTCTTTGGAAGTTGATTTTGTGGCAACGAAAGAAGAAAAGATTCAGTATATCCAGGTGACGGCTGATATGACAAATGAGTCAACTTTTAAAAGAGAAATGAAAGCTCTTAATGCGATAGCAGATAATTATGAGAAAACAGTAATTACGCTTGATAAGTTCACACAGGGAAATTATGACGGTATAAAAGTTGTGAATGCAATTGACTGGCTTCTTAACAGTTAAATAACCGCAACAATCGGATAATGATCACTCGGAGGCATTTCACCCGGGTGATTTTTTATTACTGAGAATTTCTTTATTTCCGTCTCAGGATTGTTTGTAAAAATATAGTCAAGAATTTCAGCAGGCACTGCACCGTATGAATGCCAGGTAGGACCTTTGTCAGCATCGACTGCGATTTCCCGCGCATCAAAGAAACCCTTATCCTTAATTGACTTGATTGCAATGTCATCGGGGCGCGAATTGAAATCACCCGAAAGATATACGGGAAGACTTCCGGCAATTTCCTTTGCCATTGCCGCAATAAGCTTTGCACCTTCTGATTTTGCTTTGCTACCCTTGTGATCTGTGTGGGTATTCATGTAAACGAAGGTGTCGCCCGATTTTAAATTGCGGAGCTTTGCCCAGGTGCAGATTCTTATACAGGCAGCATCCCAGCCTTTTGAAGGGACGTCGGGTGTTTTGCTGAGCCAGAAGTTACCGGAGTCCAAAGCTTCGAAATCCTCTGTCCGGTAAAAAATCGCCGAGTACTCGCCGCATGTTTTACCGTCATCACGACCAACACCCACATAAGAATAATCTTCAAGGGCATTTGTAAGTACATCCATCCACCCCTGATGCGCTTCCTGCACACCAAGAAGATCCGGGGCAACTTCCTTTATTGTATTTGTAACCAAATCAATTCTGTTGGGCCACCAATGCTCATTATTGCCTGCACAGAGAAGGTTAAAACTCATAATTTTCATAAGGATAAAATATCACGAAGAGGAACAGCCTGCAAATATATTATGTTGCGAAGACCACCTGTAAAAAGGTATAATTAAAATTAAGCCAAGCGGGATATGCCCGCCTAAACAGGAGGACGAAAATGAAAAAGAAAATTGTCGGAATTATCATGGCTGTTTCACTTGCAGTCGTTACACTTATCACTACGGGATGCGGCGGAGAGCAGCCGAGACCAACAATGGATCCTAACGGAGAGGATGCGGTTGCAACAGCTGAGAAGCTCATCGAAGAGGGCAAGTACAGAGATGCCATGGACGTTCTTTCAATCATTGTTCTTGAAGACGGATATGCTGACAGAAAAGCAGAAATAGAAAAAATGATTGAAGAGGTAAAGGGAAACCTCGAGACAAAAGCCGAGTAAGATTCATAAGACACAGTTTTAATCTCCCAGAGAATTGCTTCGGGAGCTTTTCTTTATCTTCTGTTACAGTGATGCAGTTAAGATGAACACAGGGGAAATTTAGACACAGAAAGAAAAACGAGTATTTTGAAAAACAACATAACAAAAATTCCTATGCAGGTTATTTCATTGGAAGAAACCGGAAGAGCGGAGACATTCAGTATCTGAGTGGGATTGTATAAGGGCGTACCCGAAAGGG
>CAMFNB010000002.1 GCA_945965275.1 uncultured Clostridia bacterium
CGCGGCAGTTTTTAAATGTCAACACCTTTTTTTCATTTTTTTAAAAAAATTTTTCGGACATTTTTGAAAGCTCAAAAAGATCGTATTTATATACCTCTTCCAAGCCTCTGTTATATATCAAAGATGCGGGATGATAAATCGGATACAGTATTGTGTCATCAACGCCAAAGCCTTTATTTACGGGCTTTCCGTGCATTGTGCCGATTTCAGTTTCAGACAAACCGGAACATATCAGTGCTGCCTTAAGCGGTACGTTTCCCGTTGTTACCACTATGCGCGGTTTAATGATTTCGATTTCTCTTTTTAAGAACCCGCATGAAAAAATTATTTCTTTTTTTGTCGCGGGTCTGTTTTTTAAAGTGCCTTCTTTTGCACCGGGTTTACTTAATCTGAATTTGATTGTATTTGTGATAAACAGTTCATCTCTCGGAATGCCTGCGTCAGTTAAAAATGCAGTAAGCATTTGTCCGGCTTTTCCCACGAAAGGTCTGCCCTGCTTTACTTCATCCCTGCCCGGTGCTTCTCCGATGAGAACCACTTTACTTGAAGCATCTCCGTATCCCCAGACAAACTCATGAGGCATTGTTTCTTTAAATGTCTCATCAGATTTCTTTTCGTACTCTTTATACAGTTTTTCAAGCTCTGATTTCTTTAAGTTTGTCATATACTTTCTTAAGGTCTTCCCACATGTCCGCTTTCTTTGAAGGATCGCGTAATAAAGCAGCAGGATGGTATGTCGGCATAAAGAGTGTTCCCTGTTTGTCTACCCAGGTGCCGCGTGCTTTTGTTATGCGAATGTCTTTTGCAATCATGTTGTTTGCCGCAATACTGCCGAGGCATACGATGATTTTGGGTTTAATCAATGCGAACTGTGCACGAAGGTAAGGAAGACACGCTTCGCATTCGTCCGGCTCAGGATTTCTGTTCTGCGGGGGTCTGCATTTTACAACGTTTGCAATGTAGTAGTCCCCTTCCCCATAACCTATCGACGCCAACGCAAGGTCCAGAAGTTCACCGGCCTGTCCCACAAAAGGAATACCCTGCTTATCTTCGTTTTCTCCCGGTCCCTCGCCTACGAAAAGAACGTCAGCAGTTTTGCATCCTCTGCCGATAACGACATTTCTTCTGCCGTTTGCAAGCGCACATTTGCTGCAGTTTTTGCATGTACTTTCAAGAGTTTCCCATGTCATAAGCTTTGTTCCTTTCGCGAATTGAATGTGATTGTTATTCTATCACAGGCAGCGGTAAAATGCACCCGTTTTACAGTCAAAAGATTTTTATTGTTTTTGTATTGCATTGTTTATCGCAAAGCGGGAATAAAGCCTGTTTTCAGACACATAAAATGCCCTGCCGTATCAGGCAGGGCGTGCATTTTATTTTTTCTCATATGTCACATACTTAATTTCGAAATCAGCATCTTCCGGTTTGAATGCTTCTCCCTCATCAGTAATTTCCCATTCGGGAAGCTCGTCCAGATTCGGTATTCTCACATCACTTTCAAATGTGTGTAAGAACTTTGTGATATATGCTTTATTGCAGTACGGAAGGAGCTGGTTGTATACGCTTGCTCCGCCGATTACCGACACAGTGTCCGTATCGTATTTTTTAAGCTCTTCAAAAAGCTCGTCAAGTGAGTGTACAACAATTGCGCCTTCCGGTTTATACTCTGGATCCGGATGAAGAACGATGTTTGTTCTTTTTGGGAGTACCCTGCCCTTTGGGAAAGTCGCAAGTGTGTTTGATCCGTAAACCACGGTATTGCCGGCCGTGATTTCTCTGAAATGCTTAAGGTCGCAGGACACGCGTGCAAGAAGGTCGCCCTTGTATCCTATTCCCCAGTTATTATCTACAGCTACAACTAAATTCATTTTATCACCTCATGCAGATTAAATTGCCACAGGGAACTTTCCTATCTTCTCACCGTGCTGATAGTTTGTAACAGTAAAGCTGTCAGGTGTGAAATCATAGAAGTTCCTGATTGAAGGATCAAGTTCAACCTTCGGAGCAGGATAAACCTCTCGCTTTATAAGCTCCTCTACAATAGGCATATGTCTGTCATAAATATGTGCGTCGGCAATTACATGAACAAATTCTCCGACCTCAAGGTTTGATACCTGCGCAAGCATCATAACAAGTGCAGCATACTGTGCCACGTTCCATGCATTTGCCGCAAGCATATCCTGTGAACGCTGATTCAAAATCGCACAGAGTTTTCCGTCTGTTACATTGAAAGTCATTGAATAAGCACACGGATAGAGAGCCATTTCATGAAGGTCCTGGAAATTATACAGATTCGTCATGATTCTTCTTGAGCACGGGTTCTCTTTAAGATCCTTGATGACGCGGTCAATCATGTCATACTCGCCGTCTTTGTAAATATGCTTTACTCCTGCCTGATATCCGTAAGCCTTGCCGATTGATCCGTTTTCATCTGCCCACTGATCCCAAATATGGCTGTTTAAATCATGAATGTTGTTTGATTTCTTCTGGTATATCCAGAGTATCTCATCAACGCATGATTTAAAGCCCAGAGGTCTGATTGTCATCATCGGAAATTCTTTTGACAAATCATATCTGTTTACAACACAGAATTTCTTCTTTGTGTATGCCGGCTCACCGTCTTCCCAGTGAGGACGAACCTTTTCGTCTTTTACCCAGGAACCGTTTTCGATTATGTCTTTGCAGGTATTTATGAATGCGATATCTGCGCTGCTCATCTCTTCTTTGTCTCCACTTCTTCGGTAAGCATTGCAATGAATTCTTCTGCGGACATATCCTGGCTCTCGCCCTTTCTGTTACGAACGTTTACATGTCCTGATTCCGTTTCCTTGTCTCCGATTACAACCATATACGGAATTTTTTCCATCTGTGCTTCTCTGATTCTGTAACCGATCTTTTCGTTTCTGTCGTCAAGTTCAACTCTGAAGCCTTTTGCTTTGAGCTTGTTTACGAGGTCAGCACAGTAGTCGCCCTGCTTATCAATGATAGGCATTACTCTTACCTGTTCAGGAGCAAGCCAGAGCGGGAATGCACCTGCATATTTTTCGATGAGAAGTGCAAGTGTTCTCTCGTAACATCCGATGGAAGTTCTGTGGATGATGTACGGATTCTTCTTTGTACCGTCTTTGTCTGTGTATACCATGCCGAACTTTTCAGCAAGCATCTGGTCAACCTGAATTGTGATAAGAGTATCTTCTTTTCCGAATACATTCTTAATCTGGATGTCAAGTTTCGGTCCGTAGAAAGCAGCCTCGCCAATACCGATTTTGTAATCAATTCCGAGGTGGTCGAGAATCTTCTGCATTGTTCCCTGAGCCTCATCCCACTGCTCTTCTGTTCCGATGTATTTCTCTCTGTCTGAAGGATCCCACTGTGAGAATCTGTATGATACGTCCTCTAAGAGACCGAGTGTCTTTAACATGTAAATTGCAAGTTCAAGACATGACTTGAATTCTTCTTCAAGCTGGTCAGGTCTGCACATTAAGTGACCCTCTGAAATTGTGAACTGACGAACCCTGATAAGTCCGTGCATCTCACCTGAAGCTTCGTTTCTGAAAAGTGTTGAAGTCTCATCATATCTGAGCGGAAGATCTCTGTATGAACGTCCTCTGTTAAGGTATGCCTGATACTGGAAAGGACATGTCATCGGACGAAGTGCAAAAACTTCTTTGTCAGTTTCTTCGTCACCCATTACGAACATACCGTCTTTATAATGATCCCAGTGTCCTGAAAGCTTATACAAATCGCTCTTTGCCATGTAAGGAGTCTTTGTAAGCTGCCAGCCGCGTTTTGCCTCTTCGTCTTCAACGAATCTCTGCATTAACTGAATAACCTTTGCGCCCTTCGGTAAAAGAATCGGAAGACCCTGACCGATAAGGTCTGATGTTGTGAAATATTCAAGTTCACGACCGAGCTTGTTATGGTCACGTTTCTTTGCTTCTTCCATTCTCTCAAGATATTCGGTGAGCATCTTTTTGTCAGGGAAAGATGTGCCGTAAATTCTCTGGAGCATCTTGTTCTTTTCGTTACCCTTCCAGTATGCACCTGCAACCTGCGTGAGTTTGAATGATTTTACTTTGCCTGTTGTATCAAGGTGAAGACCTGCACAAAGGTCCGTGAACTCACCCTGTCTGTAAAATGAAATTTCTTCTCCCTCAGGAAGTTCTTCAATAAGCTGAACCTTGTACGGCTCCTCTTTTTCCTGCATGAACTTAATGGCCTCATCTCTCGGAAGAGTAAATCTCTCAACAGGAAGTTTTTCTTTTACAATCTTTTTCATTTCTTCTTCGATTTTTTCAAGAACATCCTGTGTAAAGGAAACATCCGTGTCGAAATCGTAGTAGAAACCGTCATCTATTGCAGGTCCGATTGCAAGCTTTGTCTGTGGATATAAGCGTTTTACGGCCTGTGCCAAAATGTGTGCTGTAGTGTGACGGAAAATTCTGGCTCCCTCCTCTGAGGTAAAGGTCAGGATGTTAAGAGTGTCACCGTCACTCAGTGTTGCGGTGAGTTCTGCGGTTTCACCGTTAACTTCTGCTGCAACTGAAGCTCTTGCAAGACCTTCGCTGATTTTTACAGCCGCATCAATAACACGGCTGCCGTCCTCCAGTTCCAATTTGGAACCGTCTTTAAGTACTACATTAATCATAAATATTTCTCCTTTAACTGACGGCTACAACCCGCCCAATCTTTATTCGTATCATTTTACAACGAATGGCCGCGGTTTTCAACAACACGGGTTGGGTTATAATTTGACAGTTTACTCTCTGTTTTTGTATTATTTTACAAGAATTTTAACGGGACGTTTTTTATGTACACAAGTTTTTGCAGTATGCTTAATATGAAAAAAGTGCCCAGTGCGGGAATAGAAAAAGGCGGCACTGAGCAATTCCCTCTCGGATTGGGAATTACGGCTACAAGATACATTGAGCCTTTTGTGGGCTGTGGTAAAGTCTTTTACTCTGTTATGTCCGGATACAGAATGGATTCTGCCGTGATATGCGATGAGAATCCTGAGATTCTTAATTTTTACAGGCAGCTTAAATCTCACCCTGATGAATTAATCGAACTGTATTTGAAATATGAGGACGGGCTTGATGACAGAGATTATGAGGAAAGACAGTCCTACATTCGGTCATGTCTCAGAAGATCAGACTTTTCTTACAGCAATACGGAAGAAAGCCGGCTTTTGAAAAAGGCAGCTATTTTCTGTTTCGCGAAGAATTATCACTATCTCCTTGAGAATAAGGTTGTTGCCGGTGTAATAACTCTCTCCGGCGGAACTCTGGCCCCTAAGTTTTACGGTTCCGAGCCTATGGTTGCTCTTTCGAAAATTCTTCAGCGCACTACCATTTTGGACGGCAATTTCACCGAATGTCTTAATTATGTAAACAGCGAAGCAATCATAAGAATTGCTCCGCCGAAAAATCACGATTATCCTGAAAAAGTTAATTCATTTCTGAGTATCGCCAAGGGATTGGGCGCCCAGGTGATATATCATTAACTCTTAATGTATTTATATGTTTCTTCCTTCATCTCAGAAGGTTTGCAGACATCCTTATGAAGAATTTCACGTTTGTCCAGGCCCTTAAGCGGATTCGGTACCGGAAGAAGTGTCTTGTTTGAAAGATAATCAAGTACCTCAAATTCACTTAAATTCTGAATCTTCTCAGGCTGTGAAATTGATTCAGCAACACTCTTATTGAACTTGAACGGACTTGCGGTTGAAACAGCAAGTGTCTTTGTCTTGTCTCCCGTTGCCTCGAAATACTTATCATAAACACAGAGACCTACTGAAGTATGAGGATCCGCAAGATATGTGTGTTCAGAATATGTCTTGCTGATTGTTATTCTCGTCTCATCCTCAGTTGCGTTTGCAGCCCAGAAAATATTCTGAATTGACTCGATTGTCTTTGTGTCAACGGTATAAAGTCCCGTGCTGTTTAAGCTTGTCATGTATCCGAGTACTGCCTCGGCATCCCCGCCTGTCACGTCATAGAGAAGACGCTCAAGGTTGGATGAAATAAGAATATCCATTGCAGGTGAAATCGTTGTCTTAAATTCACGATTCTTGTTGTATGTTCCGGTGTGGAAGAAATCCGTGAGAACATTGTTGTCGTTTGATGCACAGATGATTCTGTTAACCGGAAGTCCCATCTTCATTGCATAATATGAAGCAAGAATGTCACCGAAGTTACCTGTCGGAACACAAACATTAATCTTGTCTCCGATTTTAATGTCTCCCTGTCTTGCCATTGCAAGATATCCGTGGAAATAGTAAACAATCTGCGGTAAAAGTCTGCCCCAGTTGATTGAGTTTGCGGAAGAAAGTTCAAATCCTTCTTCGTTTAATTTTGCATTGAATTCATCATCACCGAAAATCTTTTTAACGCCGCTCTGAGCATCGTCAAAGTTTCCTTCAACGGCAATAACTTTAACATTCTTTCCTTCCTGTGTAATCATCTGATACTTCTGTACCTCAGATACACCGGAGACAGGATAGAAAACAACAACCTTGATTCCGTCAACATCTTTAAAGCCTTCAAGAGCAGCCTTGCCTGTGTCTCCTGATGTTGCTGTTAATATAACTATTTCTTTTCCGTCGCCGAGTTTTTTGTTGCTCTGCTTCATGAATTCCGGAAGAATCTGAAGTGCCATATCCTTAAATGCGCATGTAGGTCCGTGGAAAAGTTCAAGTACCGATACGTTTTCTGTGAGCTTAACAGTAGGTGCGGGATCATCCATCGGGAAATTTCCGCTCAAATAAGCATTTTCAACACAGTTGTTTACTTCATCTGCGGTAAAATCATTTGCGAAGAATCCGAAGATTTCATTTGCAAGTGCCTTGTAATCATAATCAGCCATTTTACCGAGATCTTCTGCGGAATATACAGGGAACTCGCTGGGAACAAATAATCCTCCGTCTGTTGCGATTCCTTTTTTTACAGCCTCTGAGAAAGTTAAATCTGACTGTCCGCCTCTCGTACTCTTATAAAACATAATACTTCTCCTTTTATGTTATGAATTGGTTGTATCCGTATTTTCGTTGGTTTCTGTTTCTGTTTCAGCCTCGCCGGATTCAGCATCATACTCTTCAAATACCGGCTCAGGTGAAGGTGTCGGCGGAATGTAAGGCTTTGGTGTCGGGGTTATGATTGCTTCCTCATACTGCTTTTGCAAGTCCGCGTAGTTGTTTTTAAGTCTTCTGTTCTCAGTCATGTTCTGCATGAGAAGAATACTTACAATAACCATATATACAAGGATTATGATTGAAGCTATCGAAATGACCATATTGTCTTTCGCGTTTCGCTCATGTGTTTCCTCTTTTTTGTTTGGTGTTTCTTCTTTTCTTTCTTCACCGAAAATCTTTTTGTTGTATACAGAATTGAATTTGAAAGGAGTCTGTGCCTCTCCGGTTTTTCTCGCAATATTTTGTGCTGCCTCTCTCTTCTGCTTTACGATTTCTTCGACGACGCCGTCGTTTGTATGTGAATAAACGATTGTCTGTTTCTGTCTTTCCTTTTGTCTGTCCTGTATAAACTTCGGCACCTCAATTTTACCGTCGTCATCAATGGGAATATGGTCCTCTTCCTGTTTGATTGGAGCCGGTCCCGTCTTTCTTTCAGGTTTGGTTTCAGAATTTGCCTTAGTGGAAACAGATACTCCCGTTGCCTCTTTGTAAAGCTTTGTAAGAATCAGAATTTTACCGGACTCCTCTGCAGGTCTGTCGGCCTCCTCGGAAAGGTAATCATAATAAGAAAGTGCAAGTCTCTTGTATTTGATGTCTCTTATGGCATTGAAGGTTCTCATGGCACCGACACGGTCACCATTCTCAAAAAGACAAACGCCGAGAAGCATGCGTGCAGGATAAAGGTCCGGGTTAAGAGCCAGGGCCTTCTTTAAATTTTGGCGTGCCATTTCAACAAATCCCTTTTTTATGTATCCCAGAGATTTGTTGTAGAGCTGGTAAGCCCAGGTGATGTCGCTCTTGTCATTCTCGGCATCAGGGCCTAAGTCCATCGGTACAAAATTTTCAGCTTCATGCTTTAAATCAATCATTTGATATTATACGTTCTTTCCGCAGCAGTTTTTGTATTTTTTACCGCTTCCGCAAGGACAGGGATCATTTCTTCCGACCTTGTCACTCTTTTTGAGAGAAACGTTTCCGCGGCTTTCTTCCCGAGGAGCTCCCTCAAGTTTTTCTTCTCCGTCTCCCGTAACCTTGGTACGCTTAACCTCTTCACCTTTTCTTACTCTTACTGTAAAAATGTATCTGAGTGCGTCCTGTTTGATCTGCTTATTCATATCCTCAAACATGTCATAAGAAAGGAACTTGTATTCAACAAGAGGATCCTTATGTCCAACTGACTGAATACCGACCTCATGCTTGAGTTCGTCAATTGCGTCAATATGAGTCATCCAGTTTTCGTCTACCGCGCGAAGAAGCATTACACGCTCAACTTCACGCATGAGTTCCGAGCCGAGTTCTTCCTCTTTCAGGGCATATCTTGCCTTCGCATCGGCAACGAGTTCATCAGTAACTTTGGATACTGAGTATTCTGAAATGCTGTTCTGAATATTTCTTGTGTCGTCCTGAGTTAGAATACCCACAAGGTCTTCATAAACTGCTTTTACATCCCAGTCCTGAGGATCGGTATCATCATTACAATGTGTTGCCACTGCTTCCGAAACAACACTTTCAATCATGTTTTGGAAGTTATCATAAAGATTGTCACCGTCGAGTACGCGACGTCTTTCAGCATATATGATTTCTCTCTGCTGATTCATTACGTCGTCATACTGAAGAACGTTCTTTCTGATATCAAAATTTCTTCCCTCCACACGTTTCTGAGCAGTTTCAATTGTGTTCGAAAGAATCTTATGCTCAATCGGCTGATCGTCTCCGAAGCCGAGAGTCTCTACGATGTTTTCCAGTCTTTCGCTTCCGAAAAGTCTCATGAGGTCATCTTCAAGTGAAATGAAGAATCTTGATTTACCGGGATCGCCCTGTCTTCCGGCACGTCCTCTGAGCTGGTTGTCAATTCGTCTTGACTCATGTCTTTCGGTACCGATTATGAAAAGTCCGCCTGCCTCTTTTACTTTTTCTCTTTCAGCTTTGATTTCAACGCTGAAGCTTTCAACAAGGCTGTGATACTTTTCTCTTGCGGCTTTGATGTATTCGTCTGATGTTTCTGCAAAGCTGTCGGCTGCTGCAATCATATCCTCTTCGTAGCCTTCCTTACGCATAGCTTGCTTTGCAAGGAAATCCGCATTACCGCCGAGCATGATATCAGTGCCTCGGCCGGCCATGTTTGTTGCAATGGTAACCGTTTTGAATTTACCTGCCTGTGCAACAATTTCAGCTTCTTTTTCATGATTTTTGGCATTTAATACATTATGAGGAATGCCCTGTCTCCTAAGAAGCGCACTGAGTAATTCTGATTTCTCGATGGAAACAGTACCCACGAGGACAGGCTGTCCGATTTCGTAGCATTCTTTAATCTGCTGAATTACTGCATTGTATTTTCCTTTTACAGTCTTGTATACGATGTCGTCAAGATCCTGACGAATCATCGGCTTGTTTGTCGGGATACAAACAACATCAAGACCGTAGATGTCATTGAACTCGGCTTCCTCTGTCTGTGCCGTACCTGTCATGCCTGAGAGTTTCTTATACATTCTGAAGTAGTTCTGGAATGTAATTGTAGCCTGAGTCATTGACTCTTTCTCGATGGTTACATGTTCCTTTGCTTCGATTGCCTGATGAAGACCCTCATTGTATCTTCGGCCGAACATAAGACGTCCCGTGAATTCGTCGACGATTATTACTTCTCCGTCTTTTACAACATAGTCAATGTCTTTCTTCATAATACCATGGGCTCTGATAGCCTGGTTAATATGATGTGCAAGAAGCGCATTATCAGGATCTGAAAGGTTTTCGATTTCGAACCACGCCTCTGCTTTTCTTACACCATAGTCAGTAAGAACCGCTGTCCTTGCCTTCTCGTCAACGATGTAGTCTTCAGTAATATCTTCGTTTAAATCCTTATTGTCTGTTTCTTTGATTACTTTTACGGAAAGCGTTGCGGCAAAAGCTTCAGCCTTTTCATACATGTCAGATGACTTGTTGCCTGCACCCGAAATAATAAGAGGAGTTCTTGCCTCATCAATGAGGATACTGTCCACCTCGTCCACAACAGCAAAGTTGAGAGGTCTCTGAACAAGGTTCTCCTTGTAAATAACCATATTGTCCCTTAAGTAATCGAAACCGAGTTCGTTGTTTGTTGCATAAGTGATATCGCAATTATATGCCTCACGACGTTCGTCAGCTGTGAGACCGTGAACAATAACACCTACGGTGAGTCCTAAGAAAGTATAAACCTTGCCCATCCACTCGCTGTCTCGTTTTGCAAGGTAATCGTTAACCGTAACAATGTGAACGCCCTTTCCTTCAAGAGCATTTAAGTATGCGGGAAGTGTTGAAACAAGTGTCTTACCTTCACCGGTTTTCATTTCAGCTATTCTTCCCTGGTGAAGAACGATACCGCCGATAAGCTGTACATCGTAATGTCTCTGTCCCAAAACCCGCTTTGCGGCTTCTCTCGTAACTGCAAAGGCCTCCGGTAAAATGTCATCTGTTGTTTCACCGTTCTGAAGTCTCTCGCGGAACTGTCTGGTCATATCCCTGAGTTCTTCGTCCGTCTTTGCCTGTATGGTAGGCTCAAGCGCATTGATTTGTGCAACTATCGGTCTGATTTCCTTAAGTGCATGATCACTGTGTGTGCCGAATATTTTTTCAAAAAGACCCATTTATATAATCTCCTAAAACAATAATAAAATACGGGTGACTTTCTTTTGGTAAAATGCCATAGAAAATCACCCTATATTATATATTTTCTCCTACCATGTGTCAAAAAATGAGATGTTGTGAATCAGTCCAGTTCATCCAGTGTAAGCGTATATGCGGGAATGAATCTGTCTATGAAGTAATCCGCTGCCGGAACCTTCATATCCCTTACTGCTGACTTTGTTGCGGCCTCAGCTTTCTTAAATTCCGAGTTGCCGGCCTTTCCCTCTTCAATGCACTTGATATATGCGGAAATCTTGTCTGCCGCCTTTATAATCGGATAGTAATCCGGATCATTTTCCTCGTAGAAGAACAACTCCCGATACTCGTCCTTCATATAGCCGGGCAGCATGGAAATGAGTTTTTCCTTGGAAATGTCTTCAAGCATTCCGTAGGCCTTCTTGATTTCCGGATTGTAATATTTTACCGGGGTCGGAAGATCACCGGTGATGATTTCGTTGGTATCATGAAACAGCGCATACATTGCAGCTCTTTCCGGATTGTAGTTTCCGTCAAATTTTTTGTTTGCAATCAGGCAAAGTGCGTGTGCAATCACCGCAACTTCGTAGCTGTGCTCCTGAATATTTTCGTTTGTTGTGTTGCGCATAAGTGCCCAGCGGTTTATGTTTTTCATCCTGCTGATATACGCGAAAAAGTTATATTCTTTCATATCCAATAAAGCTCCTCAAATGTCTTAAGTGCATAAGCATCAGTCATGCCGGCAATATAGTCGGCTGTAATCTGTTCAGGAAGATTTTCTTCCCTTGTGTATGCTTTATCAATAATATACTGGGCTAAGCGACTTTTAACGGACGGTGTGTCTGTTTTAATAAGGCTCTCTATGATTTCACGCGGGATTTCATTCTGCCTCTCAGGAATCAGAGAAAGTGCCTCTCCCATGATTTCGCATACGTATTTATAGAACATTTTGAAAAGACCCTCCATTGAGTTTGAGGCGTTCTTCTCGTACTGAATAATCATATCCGACTTGTAAATATTGCTGTTGTTTTGCTCAATCAGTTCCTTAAGCGCAAGGCCCTTCTCATCACTGAGTCTTATGCAGTCCCTGCCTATGCTGTTTTCTATTACATCTTCAACCAGGGTGTTGATGATTTCACCGTTTGTGCTTCCGAGAACATTCCTCACTTCTCCTGAAATATAGTCACGGCTGATAAGCTGTGCTCTTACCGCATCCTCTATATCTCTTCCCACATAGGCGATTTTATCAACAAGCCTCACAAGGCAGGCCTCCAAAGTAAAAGGCATAACATGTCTGTGGTCAGTTGTGTAAATATTTTCCGGCTTCTTTGTTCTGTCGGCAGTCAAAATATATTCATCATAGTTCTCGCCACAGTGTGAAACGATACCGTCTCTTACTTCATATGTGAGATTCAGTCCGCAGTTGCCGTTAATCTTTTCCTGTGAAATTCTTTTTGAAAGTCTGTCGGCAACTCTCAGAGAATGATTTTCATGGTGAAAGCTAAGCTTTGGATTGATTTCATGAACAAGCCTGCTCAGTGTTCTTTCACCGCTGTGTCCGAAGGGTGCATGGCCGATGTCATGGCCAAGAGCAATTGCAGAGAGCAAATCCTGATTCAGGTTAAGGGTTCTTCCTATCGTATTGGAAATGGAATTTACATAGAGAACATGCTCCATTCTTGTGCAGATATGGTCGTTTTTGGCATTGAAAAACACCTGTGTTTTATGACGGAGACGTCTGAAATCTTCAGAATAAAGAATTCGGTTTGCGTCACGCTCAAAATCACATCTTACCGTGCAGTCACGCTCTTTTACCAGTCTTCCGAGACTGTCTTTTGATCTGGCGGCATAGGGAGCCAGCCTTTCTTCCTGTTCCAATCGTATATCTTTCCAAGACATAGTATCACCCCACTCGTTACTGATTTTATTTTACAGTCGTGCAAGTTTACAGTCAACCGCCGATATGATACAATCAAAATATGAAAGAAAAAAGAAATAATATATTAAAATTATTTTTATCATTCTTCAAAATCGGTGCTCTTTCATTCGGCGGCGGTTATGCAATGATACCTCACATTCAGGAAGAAGTCGCTGACAAAAGAAACTGGATTACCGAAGAAGAGCTTTTGGAAATCATCTCAATTGCCGAAAGCACTCCGGGTCCCATTGCCATCAACTCGGCGACCTTCATCGGTAAAAAGGTTGCAGGCTTTTGGGGCGCATTCTTTGCCACTTTGGGAGTTGTGCTTCCTTCTTTCGTTATTATCTCAGTAATTGCATACCTGCTTCAGCAGTTTAATCAGTACAAGCCTATAAAATACGCATTCTTCGGAATCCGTGCGGGAGTTCTTGCCTGCATAGTTAAATCTCTTTATATGATGTTCAAAAAATGTCCTAAGGGCATTATGGAATATATTCTTATGGCTGCCGCTTTAGCAATTGTGGCCTTTCTTAAAATAAAAGCAATCTATGTAATCATTGCCTGCGTCCTGATTGGTCTTGCAGTTTCTCTGATTGCAGGAAGGAGGAAGAAAGCTTTATGATTTTACTTGAGCTGTTCTGGACCTTCTTCAAAATAGGATTATTCACCTTCGGCGGAGGCTATGCAATGCTTCCCATGATTCAGTCGGAGGTTGTTTCTCACGGCTGGATTTCAGAAAAAGCATTGGTGGACTTTATTGCTGTGGCAGAAAGCACTCCGGGCCCCTTTGCGGTAAACCTGTCAACATATGTAGGTATAGAAAAAGCCGGCTTGCTCGGTGCTGTCTGTGCCCTCCTGGGAGTAATCCTTCCCTCTTTCATAATTATTTTGATTGTTGCGGTTTTCTATAAGAAATTCAGGGAAAGCAAGGCTGTTATGGGTGTTATGTCCGGTTTAAAACCTTGTACCGTGGGACTTATTGCAGCTGCCGTGCTTACAATGGTGGGAACGGTGTTCTGGCCTGACGGATTTACAACAGGTATTTTTACAGGTCCGGCCTTCTGGATTTCATTTGTAATTTTTGCAGGAATGGTTGTTTGTGCCTTTAAAAAAGTAAAAACACCTGTTATCATCGGAATCAGTGCAGTTCTCGGAATTGCAGTGGGATATATATTTAACCTTCAGTTATAAGGAGAAAAATGAAAAACTATCCTACAGCTCACATAAATGCCAAACCCGGCGACATAGCAAAAACGATTATCATGCCCGGTGATCCGCTTCGTGCCCAATACATTGCAGAGACATTTCTTGATGACGCAAAGCTTTTCAACAATGTCCGCGGTGTTCAGGGTTATACAGGAAAATATAAGGGACATACAGTGTCAGTAATGGCACATGGTATGGGTATGCCATCAATGGCACTTTATGCACATGAACTTTATGATGTGTACGGTGTCAAGAACATAATTCGCATAGGAACGCTTGGCGCTCTTCAGAAGGAAATAAAAACGATGGATATTGTTCTGGTTTCAAAGGCTGCCACTGACAGCGCAATGGCCTGGCCCATGGGCTTTAATGACAGAAACACGCCTTCTGCTTCAAAAGCTCTTCTTGAAAAAGCAAGAGTGCTTTCCCGAACACTTAATCCGGATACCACGGTACGCGAAGGAAAAATAATGACATCTGACTTTTTCTATCACCCAAATGCGGGTATAAATCAAAAGCTTTCCGATGACGGATTCCTTGCCTTGGATATGGAAACCGCGGCACTTTATATGGAGGCCGCAAGATTCAACAGGAATGCACTGTGCATAGGAACTGTTTCAAACAATATTATTACCGGAGAAGAGCTCTCCTCCATGATACGTGTAACAGGAGTTACGAACATGATTACGCTTGCTCTTGAGCTGGCAACTACACTGTAAAGGTACGAAACATTATGAAAAAAACATTTTTTATCATTCTCACATTATTAGCATCTGCAATTCTTTCAATTGCCTCATTTGCACAGAGCGAAATGATCATATATGCCAACAGCGGTCTTACCTGTGACGGCACATATATCAGCAAGCTTCCCGACGGCATAACCGGTGATGAGTTCAGCAGCAGAATCAAAGACAGTACGAAGCTTTCATTCAAAGACGCATCAGGAAGCGCAATGAATGTTTCGGATATTGTAAAAACCGGCGAGGTTCTCGTCTATGACAACTCAGAAGAATATATTTTATCCGTTTTGGGAGATGTTTCAGGCGACGGTAAAATCACTTCTGCCGATTTCCTCAAACTCAAATCATATTTCAAAGGAACTCTTACCTTAGAAGGTGCATATATGAAAGCAGCAGACGCGGACGGTAACGGTAAAATATCTTCGACAGATGCTATTGCAGTTAAAAAATATTTTACCGGAAGAAAGCTGGTAAATGCCCTTCCTAAGATGACAAAAAAGTTCATATCATATGAAATAATCAGAGACAGCAGTTTTGAGAACGGTTTCACGATTCTTTCTCAGCAGACGAATGGCGCAGCTGCAATCCCGCTCGGGAACTGGACATATAACGAAGACACCGTTCCCACATGGGAACTTGCTCAGTGGAGCTCAGGTAAATGTCTTTGGGAAGACAGAATCGACGACGGAAACAAATATACAATTACGGACGGTTCTTCAAAATGGGTTACATATGATCCCGAGGATAAATCCATTTCACTCAGACTCAATGCGGCAGATGTATACAAAGGACAGCCTGCCGGCGGAAGCAACTGGCCTCACCTTCTCATTGAAGCAGGAACTGAAATTGTAAGCTGCGACGCAGACAGAATCTATCTTAGTTTTGATGTAAGACTTGTTGATTACAAGCCCACAACAAATCCTGCGGGAATAAATGCTGTTCAGATCAATCCGTTCATCTATCTCAAAGCAAAGGACAAAACAAAGTTTATCTGGTTCGGTGCTTCCGTATTTGATGACAGAGGTCCGACAGCGCAGTCCTGGCAGCTTGATGCAAGTTCCGGTAATATGATTTACGGAATATCAAATACCAATACCTACGGCAAAGAAACACAGCTCACAACAGATATGGGTTGGGTACACGTAAATTTGAATATCAGGCCGTACATCGATCACTGCTGTTATCTTGCAAACACAGACGGCACATACGGAAGTGACATAAAGGCATCTGATTTCGAAATCACAGGAACAAACTTCGGATTTGAAACTCACGGAAACATTGACTGCACATTTGCAATAAGAAATTATTCAATTCAGATTTGGAATGAAGATAAATAAGACAATCAGGTTATAAAGAGAAAAGCAGCGAATTAATCTTCGCTGCTTTCTTTATTTTCCTCTGTTGTTTCTGCTTTGCTTCCTTTGTAAAGAAGACTCTTTCCCGTCCTTAGAAGGAACTTAAATGATTTGTTCTTTGTTAAAATACTGAGTCCGACATATACGGTCATTCCCACAACAATCTGTATAAGAAGAATCCAGAGTTTTGCAATCGGTAAAAGATTAACGGCATATACGGCCGCAACCATTATTGCGCTTAAGATAAGATTCGGAATAACATCCGCAAGCTGCATTTTGTATTTATATCCGAGCAGTTTTCTGTTTGGGAATGTACTTACCGCAATAGTCACAAGGCTGCATACGAGAATTGAGTACGCAAGCATGATCGGTTCTTTTCCGAATATAATGAATGACGCGATAATTACAACATAGCTGACTTCTTTTATGATTTCCATAATAAGGAAAACATCGCTTCTTCCCATTGCCTTGATTGCCTCATTGTTGCCGGCAGCAAGCATTTCAAACATTGCCGAAATGCAGAATACCTGAATGTACGGAACCGCGCCCATCCACTTTTCCGTAAGCACAACTTCAATGAAGTTGTCTGCAACCGCGAAGAAACCCAGCATAAGCGGGAAGCATACATAGGATGCCGCTCGTATAAACATTCTCGTATATTCCAAAAGCTTTTGCTTTTCATCCTGGAACTTTGCAAGAAACGGCATGAAAACCGCTGCAAGGGAGTTGATTGATGTTGAAGAAATGATGTCAGGAATACTCTTGCCCCTTGTATAGAACGAAAGAGCTTCCTTCGGATAAATAAGTCCGAGAACTATGGGATTTGCTTCTATGAAGCCCTGATTGAGGAGCTTGGATGCAAGAATCTTCCATCCGTAGCTAAGTAGGCTTTTGAGTTTTTTCCAGTTTACTTTGAGACTGATTCCTATTCTTGTTGATAATATCAAAAGAATCGTGTCAATTGTTGTGTTAGTAATATGCTGTGCCACGAGAGCCCATGCTCCGTATCCTTTTACCGCCATCCAGATACCAACTACGCCCGATGCAATGGTTCCGCCTATTGTTGCAAAGAAGAACTTTTTGAACTTCATTGTAACTGAAATGTATGCACACCAAATTGATTTTACCGCAGCTATGGGCATTGAAAGGCCCATTACTCTGAAGATGGCAACGAGATCCGGCTCGTCATATGCTCTTGCAATCGGCGGTGCAAGGAAGAAAATCAGAATGTATATGACTATTGAAAATACAAGACTGGCCACGAACACACTGGAGTATTCTTCTTTGTCCACCTCTTTTTTCTGCATAAGAGATGTGTTGAATCCTCCGGAAATAAGAATGTTTGCGAATGTAATGAATATTGTTACAAAAGCAACTACGCTGTACGCCTCAGGTGCAAGGAGACGGGCCACCACAAGAGAAACAATGAAATGTGTTCCCTGTGCAATGATTCTCTCTGCAAATTTCCATATAGCGCCTGTCATGGCTGCTCTTTTAAGTTGTCCTTCTGATTTCATATCCTGCCATACTTATTCTATAGTTTCCGTCAACCTTCACGTCTTCGTTGAAGCTTGTCGAAAAGTCTCTGACTGACATTATATCGTTAGCAAGTGCAGTCAGCAAACCATTATCTGTAAATTTGCGGTTCTCCCCGAAAATGTGTACTGCATTGCAGATATCAATCCAAGGCAAAACCAAAATTTTCCCATAACCTACTCAACAAAGAAGCCTCTCCGCCTTCGAAGAGAAATCGAAAGCACCAATCCCACGGATATAAAGTTTGTTACCATGGCAGAACCGCCTTTGCTTACGAACGGAAGCGGAAGTCCCGTAATCGGCATAAGTCCGACATTCATTCCCAAATTCTCGAAAATATTGAAGAAGAACATGGCAAATACGCCTGCAGCAATGCAGGTTCCGAATGTATCTCTTGCTTTGAAGGAGATATACAGCACACGGAGAAGCATGGCTGTAAAAAGAACGACAATTATCGTACATCCGATAAAACCGGCTTCCTCTCCGATTACCGCAAAAATCATATCCGAAAGTTTAACCGGGATTCTGTTGCCCTGAGTCATAACACCCTGGCCGATGCCCTCACCCGAAAGCTGACCGGAGCCGATGGCATTGAGAGCTCTTACAAGCTGAAGCGCATAAGAATCTGCATATTTTTCCGGATTTAAGAATGCAAGAAAACGCTGTCTTTTTACGCCGTTAAAATAGAATTTCCATATAAACGGCATTGCAACTACCGCAACAACGCCGAATACAGCAATAAAACGAAGCTTTATTTTACCGACAATGAGCATTATGAAGAACACAAACATAAATGTAAGTGCCATACCAAAGTCCTTCTGGAGCATTACAAGTCCGAGCGGGATAAAGAATGACACAAGAATCATGATTATATATTCAGTGCGGAGCCTGTCCTCCTGAATCTTTTCAAGGTACTTGGCAAGTACGATAATCATGGCAAGCTTCATAAGCTCCGACGGCTGATATGTGGTGAAACCGATATTAATCCAGCTTCGGCTTCCGCCGCTGGCAATACCGATACGCGGAACAAATACCAAAAGCATCATTCCGACATTGAAAATATAAAATGCAAATGAAATATTTCTGAATGAACCGTAGTCAAAGAATGTGATTATCATTGCAAGAACAATACCGAGAACAAGACCTGCCACCTGTACTGTCATGGCAGACGATCCCCCGTCCTTGTATGCCTGGGTCATTGCACTCTTTAAAAACACCAGTCCGACGGCTGATATCACAAGAATTATGCCCATTAAAATGTAATCGAATTTTTTAACGTAGTTTGTTCTCTGACCACGCTCAATGTCTATATTCATTCTTCGGAGCTTTTCTCCTCTTCTGAAGCTTCTTCTTCAGTTTTTTCTTCTGTGTCATAAGACGGCTTTTCTGCTGCCTTCTCTTCTGAGGTTTCCTCCTCCATCATGCTTTCCTTAAGTCTTGTGATGGAGTCCTCTTCACCGGTTACTTCTTCTTCGGTTTCTTTCTTCTTGCTCTTGAAGTGGATAAGCAGAAGGACAACAATTCCGACTGCAACCAATACTGCTGAAAGTACCTGGGATACTCTTATTCCCGTACTTCCGATGTAAAGGCTGTCTGTACGAAGTCCCTCAACTATTGCTCTCTCCGCTCCGTAGAGAATGCAGTACCAGCAAACCATTTCGCCGTGTTTTCTGAATTTCTTTCTGATAATCATCATGACTGCAAAAGCAATAAAGCACCAAATGCTTTCATAAAGGAATGTGGGATGTACAAGATTGTCTCCCATTTCTTTTACTATTCTGCTTCCTGTCATTCCAAGGAAATAATCAGGTGATGTTGCTGCACCGTATGCTTCCTGGTTAAAGAAATTTCCCCAGCGTCCGATTGCCTGTCCCAAAGCAATATACGGAATACCAAAGTCGATGACTGTAAGAGGATTGAGTTTGGTATACTCTTTTCCCTCTTTGAGAGCTTTCTTTGCTCTTGTTTTGTTCTTGAGATATGTGAGAAGTATAAGCGCAAGAGTTACCATAATAACTCCGCCGTAAATGGCAAGTCCGCCCTCCCACACTTTAATAATGTCCGAAGGATGCTGACTGTAATAATCCCACCGGAATATTACATAATAAAGTCTGGCACCTACTACTGCTGCGGGAATGGAAATAAGGATGTAGTCAATTAAGTCATCCTTGTCCACGCCGTACTTTTCACAGGCACGAAGTCCCAGAATCGCACAGATAATATATCCCAAACAAATGAGTACACCGTACCATTTTAAAGAAAAACTGTCTGTAATTGTAATATCCGGACTTATGTTTAATTTAATTCCTCCGAATAAATTCGGAAATGAAATATAATCCATCGAATTCACCTCTGAAATATTTTACCATAAGGCACAGTCAAATAAAAGCAAGCTGAAATCTCAGTCAGCTTTCTTTTCTTCTATTATCGACAAAACAGGTTCTCCCCTGAACATTGTATCAAATGTCTTTTCTATGTAATCAGTCGTAATCTCATCGTAAAGCTTAAAGAATTCAAAAGGATCTGAGTTCTTTAAAGCAAGAGATGCAGCCAATCTTCCCAATGCCACCGGAGAATTAAACTCCCTGAGCATGGAACCTGCCTCGGATCTGATGATATCCCTTGTCTGTTTTACCGGCAGTCCCTCTTTTTTTATTCTCGAAATTTCCTCTTCGATTCTTTCGCATACGGTTTCGGGATGCTTTGATTCACCGCCGAAGGCCATATACTTGAAGGCTCTGTCCATGTCATAGTATTTATAGAATTCCTGATTTATAAGGCTTTCCTCATACATCTTCTCGTAGAAGTCTGTTCCTTTTCCGAATGCTGCTTCCTTTATGATATCGCCGGCTATGTGAAGCTTATTGAAATCATAATCCATGGTATTGTCTTTGTATCCGATGAAGAACAAGGGCATTGAAACATCACCGTGGTTTACGAGTATCTGCTTCTTATCAAGGACAACATCTTCCTCTTTGTCGATTATTGTCTTCGGAACGGAAATCGGTGAAAGTCCCGCAAAATATTCATCCGTGATTTCATAAATCGTTTCCGGCGATATATCTCCGCAAACCGTAATAACCATATTTGACGGCGAATAGAAAAGTCCGTGAATAAGCTTCAGCTCTTCGGCGGTAATATTATCTATGCTCTCTTCGGTTCCGGCTATGTCGTATCTTATGGGATTTGCCTTATACATGGCCTCAGTTGCTTTTACCGAAGCAACATAAGAAGGATCATCGTTATACATGTTGATTTCCTGAGCGATGATTCCCTTTTCCTTTTCGACACTTTCCTCTGTAAAAACAGGATTCTTCACAAGTTCAAGAAGAAGTCTGAAATTCTTTTCGAAATTGTCCGTACATGAAAAATAGTATGTCGTATATGAATAACTTGTTCCCGCATTGCTGTCAGCACAGTTTTTTGAAAACTGCTCAAGAATATTTTTATCCGGGCGGTCAAACATTTTATGCTCTAAAAAATGTGCCGTTCCAAGCGGACTTTCGTGAATGGTTCCGTCTGAGAGAATAAATGTCTGATTTGCGGCACCGAAATCAAATGTGCAGGATGCGTATTTTTTCTGGAAGCCCTTCTTGGGAATAAACTTAAGCTTAAGGCCTGACCTGTGCTTTGCAAAATATATTTTTTCCTCGAGAAACGGATATTCTTTTATCTCAATATCATAAAAATCACTCATTGCTTCCTCCGAGTAAATACACAGTATCCAGGCAAACTCTCTTTGCCGCTTCAATTACATCTTCTCTTGTCACATTATCAAATTTTGATGCATACTCCTCAATGGATTTTACGTCATCGTCATATATTTCGTTTCTGATGTCACAGTTGAAAGAGAAATTCATTTTACCGAAGACGGTATCGTCTATGCTTCTTACTCCTCGTGCAATATTGGCCTTTGCGTTTTGAAGCTCCTCGTCGGTAAAATCACCGTCTCTGATTGCTTTAAGCTGAAGAAGGCAAATGTCCAGAGCATCGTCATATTTGTCAGGAGCAATTCCGCAGTAAATAATCAGCAGTCCCTTTAGTCTTATATATGAGGATGCTGCATAATATGCAAGGCTGTTCTTTTCGCGAACATTCAGAAACAGTTTTGACTCGCTGCTTCCGCCTAAGATATAGTCCATTACCGCTGTCGCATAGTATTCATCATTCCCCGGATTTGCGTTTGCTCTGAATCCGATTTGAAGCTGTGCCTGTGATACCTCAGCAGGCTCAGCAATATGTTTCACGTTTTCATACGGAATGTCTCTGTTTTCAACATATCCCGTTTTGACTTCAGATCTTTCGCCGAAGTTTTTCAGCGGGGGATAATTCTTTATGTATTCCAGTATTTCAGTCGGCTCTTCCTTTGAACAAATGTAAATATATACATTCATCTTTTTCAGGAAATAGTTTTTGTAATAATCATAAAGTTCTTCATTTGTGAGCTTCTCACCGTCTGAAATGCTTCCTGATTCAAAGATTCCGTAAGCCTCATTTTCGCACATGTTCTGGAGAAGTCTCATTCTCGCATATGAACGCTTCTCGTTTTTAAGGCTCAAAATATAGTCATTTAAGTTTTCCTTTTCTCTGTCGAAGTAAGACTTGCAAAAGACTCCGTTTTCAGTAAGAGGATTGAATATGACGTCAAAAATAAGCTCTGTGGTTTCTCTGATAAGATTCATTCCCGGTGCGAATTTTTCTTCCACAAAATCCGCAGCAAAGGAAATCACCTGAATCTCTCCGCGTTTGTCTACGTTTGTTGCAATGTCGCTGCCGTAAAGCTCCTGAAGCCTTTCCGTTATTGCCTTTGCTGTTTTAAGGTTTTCTGTTCCTCTTGAAAGCACCGACTGGATAAGAGTGTTTTTGTAGGCTCTTTCTTTGGTCAGGCTGTCACAGAAAAATACGGAAATTCCGCCTGTCTTCAGTTTGTCCTGTTTTATGTATTTTACTGTTACTCTGTCGTTAATCTTCATTCTTTACCTTTTCCAGATCCTCTGTAATCTGCTTCCTAAGTTCCTCCGGAGAAGAGAAAACCTGTTCCCCTCTGATAAATGTTTTGAAAGATACAGAAATGCTTCTGTTGTATATGTCCTTTTTCAGTCCGAGAATAAATGTCTCTACTGATACGGGAAGACCTTCTTCAAAAGAAGGATTGTTTCCGACGTTTGTAATTCCCTTGTATGTTCTGCTGTCGCCTTTTATGCGCACTCTTGTCGAATATACACCGAACTTAAGCCTGCAACTGTCTCCCGGTAAAATATTTGCTGTCGGATAACCCACAACTGTTCCGCCCACGGCTCTTCCGTGCTGAACTTTTCCTTTTACCGTATAATATCTTCCTGTGAGTTTGAAATACTCCTCTGTTCTTCCTTCGGAAAGGGCATTGCGCAGCCTTGTTGATGAAACCTTTTCTCCGTCAATGAGAACTTCCGGAACAACTATGGTCTCAAAACCCAGTTTTTTCCCGATTTCCGTCATTGTTTCGGCATTTCCGGCTCTGTCCTTTCCGAATGTATAATCATATCCTATAACCACAAGCTTTGCATTTAATTTGTCCACAAGGATTTTCTTTGCAAACTCCTCCGGACTCAGACTTTTAAATTCTTCTGTAAAATCCTCTGCCACAACACCATATTGTCCGTTGCCGTTTAACATGGTGATTCGTTCTCTGTTGGTCATGATTGCGAAATCTTTTTTACAGGTTTCGTAGAAGGTATACACAAAAGGATCGAGATCTTTCCTGAGACATTCCGAGCGTAGGGTTTCGAAAAGCTTCTGATGACCCTTGTGGATTCCGTCAAAATTTCCGAGAGCAACGCCTGTTGCCTTCTTCTTTTCCGTAAGTCCCATGAAAATATTTGAGCGACCCTCAATCAGTACTGCGGTAAGTTCATCTCCGTATTTGAGCACAATTCCGTTTTTTCTTTCCTCGTCCCATTTTCCCGTGCTTACGAATTCTTTGTATTCCTTATCGGAAAGGTTTACGTGTTTCATGTCCGAAAGAATCGTTTCGCAGGGCATAAGTGCTGTTTTTCCGAGATGCTCAAGTTCTTCAATTGTTATGGCATCTTCGATTTTCAATGGGCCGTATGCGCATCTTGTAAGTGCTGACATACACGAAGGAATACCGCATTTTCTTCCGATATCATAAAGCAGTGTTCTTATGTATGTTCCTCTTGAGCAGGTCACATCAACCTCAGCCTCAAGATAATTTTCTTTTTTAATCAGTTTACCCGGAATAATGTCATAAATCTCTATCGGTCTGGCCTCCGCTTCAACCGTCTTTCCTTCACGGGCATATTTATACATGGGCTTTCCGCCTACTTTTAGTGCCGAAAAAATCGGCGGAACCTGAAGACTCGGTCCTTTGAATGACATAACGACATTTTCAAAATCTTCCTGTGTGAGAGAAACTGATGAAACCTCTTCGGTTACGTCACCCCAGATATCCTGCGTGTCAGTGGCTTTTCCGAAAAGAATTTTTCCTTTATATCTTTTCGGCATCTGTAAAAAGACATCAGAAAGCTTTGTCGCTTTTCCGATTAATACAGGCAGCACACCGCCGGCCTCGGGATCAAGTGTTCCCGCATGGCCCACTTTCCCGACGCCCAGTATTTTTCGTACAGCGGCTACACAATCGAAAGATGTGACGCCGCTGCTCTTTTTAAGATTTATTATTCCATCCATTTAATTATTTTTTCTTTTACTTCTTCAAAGCTTCCCGCGTAATCTGCACCGGCTGCGTTCTTGTGTCCGCCTCCGCCTATGCTTTGTGTAAACTCAGCAACATCTATGTCGCCTGCACTGCGCATACTGACTTTGATTCCGCTTCCGTTTCTGTTAGGTCTTGCAAAAGCCGCAACCCTGACGCCCTCAATCGTTCTCATATCGGATACAAAATCATTTGCATCATCATATACGGAATCTGTTGCTTCAAAATCTTCGTCCGTAATTTCAAGGAATACGACTCTGCCGTCCAGAGCAAATTCAAGTTTTGAAAAGGCTCTGCTTTTAAGAGCAACCTTTTCTTTTGTTGTTGCATCAAACAATCTGAAGTGAAGTTCTGCGTTGTCCTTCACATAAGGGATAAGCTTTGATGCCACAAGCAAAGTGTTCTCCGTTGTATTTGCATAAGCAAATCCGCCTGTGTCAGTAAGCAGTCCCGTATATAGATAATATGCAATTCTTCCGCGGAGTACCTCTTCAATATCATAAAAGCAGAAACACTCATTATTGAATAATTCCCATAAGCCTTCGCAGTTGGCTGACCAATTGGGATTTTCGTAGTTCTTTTTACCGAAAGAATCAACTATCACATGATGGTCTATCTTGCAGTTTTTCGCAGCATCTCTGAACAGTTCGCCCCTTTTTCCGAGTCTTTCAAAGGTTGCGGCGTCCACTGCAACTGCAAGCTCGAATTCACCTTCGGGCATATTCGGAACAACATAATATTCAATGTCATCCGGAACCAGAAATGTAAGTCTGTCTTCGATTTCTTCTTCAAAAACAACCACGGGATTCTTCCCCATGGATTTAAGCCATAAAGAAAGAGCAAAGGAAGAACAAATCGAGTCGCCGTCAGCACTGATATGAGGCAGAATCAAAATTCTGTCTGCTTTGGAAATGTCATCCGCAAGAGGTTTCCAGTTGAATTTCTCAGGCATTGTCTTTTCCTTCCTCATCTGCTTTAACGGCCTCTTCAATAAGAGCCGTAAGGTGTGCACCCTTTTCAATTGATTCGTCAAGTTCAAAAGTAAGCTCAGGAGTCTGACGAAGATTCAATTTTGCTGCAATTTCTCTTCTTACAAAGCCTGCAGAGTTTTTAAGAGCCTTCATAGCCTCTTTTTTAGCATCTGCATCACCCATAATGCTTATGTATATCTTCGCATATTTGAGATCCTTGGTAACCTTGCATGCCATGACACTTGTCATAAGCGGAATACGCGGGTCCTTTAAGTCCTCGCGTATTATACCGCTGATTACTCTCTGCATCTCACCTGAGATTCTGTCAATTCTGTCCATTTGCGCTCCTCTTGATTTCTTCCATTACATAACATTCAACAACGTCACCTTCCTTGATGTCGTTGTATTTCTCGAATGAAAGACCACATTCGAAGCCTTCAGCAACTTCCTTTGCGTCGTCCTTGAATCTCTTAAGAGAAGCAAGCTTGCCTTCGAATATAACGATACCGTCACGAACGATACGCACATCTGAGTTACGGACGATTTTACCGTCTGTTACATAAGCACCGGCAATGGTACCGACACCTGATACCTTGAATGTCTGACGTACTTCAACATGTCCTGTGATAACTTCCTTGAACTCAGGATCAAGCATACCGACCATAGCATCCTTAATATCATTGATTGCATCATAGATAACTCTGTAAAGTCTGATGTCAACGCCTGCATTTTCAGCTGATTCGGCAATTCCTGCGCCCGGTCTTACGTTGAATCCGATAATTACGGCGTTTGAAACCTGAGCAAGTGTTACGTCAGATTCAGTGATTGCACCGACTGCACCGTGGATAACTCTTACCTTAACCTCGTCAGAGCTGAGCTTCTCTAAAGACTGCTTAACGGCCTCTACCGAACCCTGTACGTCAGCCTTAACAACAATGTTAAGTTCCTTAACGTTACCTTCCTGCATCTGAGCAAAGAGTGTGTCAAGAGAAATCTTTGAACTTGACTTAAGTGCATTTTCTCTCTGTGCTGCCTTTCTCTGTTCAATAAGCTTGTTTGCAAGCTTCTCGTCTTTAACAACGTGGAATACTTCACCTGCCTCAGGAACTTCAGGCATACCGGTAATCTCAACAGGAGTTGAAGGACCGGCTTCCTTAATTGTACGACCCTTGTCATTTGTCATCGTACGTACGTGACCCATTGTTACACCTGAAATGATTGTGTCACCCTGGCGAAGTGTACCTTCCTGTACAAGAAGTGTTGCAACAGGGCCCTTGTTCTTATCAAGTTTTGCCTCGATAATTGTACCCTTTGCCTGACGGTTCGGATTAGCTTTAAGTCCGAGAACGTCTGCTGAAAGGATAAGGTTTTCAAGGAGTTCGTCAATGTTTGTATGGTTCTTTGCCGATACCGGAACGTAGATTGTGTCACCGCCCCATGCCTCAGGAACAAGTCCGTATTCAACCATTTCCTGCATTACTCTGTCAGGGTTTGCACCCGGTCTGTCAATCTTGTTAACTGCAACAACGATTGTTACACCTGCTGCCTTTGCATGGTTGATTGATTCTATTGTCTGCGGCATTACACCGTCATCGGCTGCAACTACAAGAATTGCAACGTCAGTAACCTGTGCACCGCGGGCTCTCATTGCAGTGAATGCTTCGTGTCCCGGTGTGTCTAAGAATGTAACGCTCTTGCCCTTAAGTGTAACTGTATAAGCACCGATATGCTGTGTGATACCGCCGGCTTCTCCCTCTGTTACATGTGCTGATCTGATTGCATCAAGAAGTGAAGTCTTACCGTGGTCAACGTGTCCCATTACTACTACAACAGGAGGACGTTCAATTGCGTCAGGGTCCTCGTCAACATTGTAGTTTTCGTCATCATCAAAGAGCTGTTCCTCAACTGAAACAACAACTTCTTTCTCTGCATTGATTCCGAATTCACTTGCAATGATTGCAGCCGTGTCAAAGTCGATTTCCTGGTTCATGCTTGCCATGATACCCATAAGCATAAGCTTTTTGATAACATCTGCGGATGTCTTTTTGATTGTTTCCGCAAATGATTTTACAGTCATACTTTCGGGAAGCTTAACTTCCGTGAGCTGTGCGACTACCTTAGGAAGGCTCGGTGCAACCTTGTTCGAATATTTGCTCGGCTTCTTGTTCTTTCTTCTCTGAGCGCCGTCATCAAAATCATCGCCCATTCCGCCCATGTACTGTCTGCCTGACTTGTACTTGTTTTCCTTTGAACCGCTCTGCTGCTGACGTCCTGCGCCCGGCTTAACATTCTTGTTCGGCTTTTTCTCGTAGTTTTTATTTGCGTGAGTATCTTTCTTCTGCTCCATCATAGGTGCATCGGAATCGATTTTTGGCATGTCGTTTCTTCTCGGCTGGAAGTCTCCGTGACCTCTCTGCTGAGGTCTGTCACCTCTCTCCGGGCTCTCGCCTCTTTCGGATCTTTCGTTTCTGTCGCCTCTGCCTGCCCTTGCATTTTGCATGCTTGCGCGTTCTTCTTCAGTTGCACGATGAACAAACTGAGGCCCTCTTCTTACAGGTTTTGCAGGTTCCTGAGGTTTTTCTGCCTCAACCGGCTTCTTTTCTTCCTGAGCGGGAGTTTCCTCTTTCTTTTCTTCAGCCTTAGGTTCTGCCTTCTTTTCCTCAGCTGCAGGAGCTTCAACATTTGTTTTCGGTTCTTCTGCTTTCGGTTCCTCAGCCTTTGGTTCTTCGGTTTTTTCCTCTTCAGGCTTTACTCTTCTTACTCTTCTTACAGACGGCTTCTTAGCCTCTGTTGCTGCAGGAGCAGTCGGAGCTGTTTCTTCTTTTTCCTCTTTTTCTGTCTTTTCGGCGGTCTTCGGAGCCTCTTCATTTCTTGTGTATCCCTGTCTTAAGCCGGAAGATGCTGCCGTTCTTGAATACTTTGCAGGCTTCTTTGAAGAATCCTTGCTGTCTTCGGGTGCTGATGAAGAAGTGTCTGAATATACAACTCTTCTCATGATAACGCCTGTTGTTTTCTTTTCTGTCTTGGCAGTTGTCTTTTCACTGTCCGACGGGGCACTATCCTCAGTCTTTGGTTTTTCCTTATATCCGATATGATCCTTTAAAGCCTTAACCTCGTCGGCATCAAGAGAGCCCTGTGCGGTTTTAACAATATCTATCTCCGCAAGCTTCTCAACTATTCTCTTACCGGTTACGTTAAGCTCTTTGGCTAAATCTCTGATTTTTATCTTTTCGCTTGCCATACGCTTTTACCTCCGTATCGTTTCGATTAACTCTTTCCCAAGCGCCTCGGTTGCTTCTGTATTCAGCGCTCTGGAAAATGCCTTGGTTTTTACCGCCTGTAAAAAACATTCCTCTGATTTGCATATATATGCGCCTCGTCCGTTGCTGCGGCCTGTTTCATCGATTGAAACCTCTCCGTTCTGATTTCTCACAACTCTTATAAGCTCTTTTTGAGGTTTCTTTTCTCTGCAGCCTATGCATGTTCTTTCAGGCTCTGATTTTTTAATCATCCTTATACCTCAGCGTTTGCTTCCTCTGTTTCCTCATCAGCGTCAGTGATGAAAAGATCATCCGCAACACTGCCTGATGCCTCTTCTCTTGCCAGTGACTCGCTCTTGATGTCAATCTTCCAGCCTGTGAGCTTAGCCGCAAGTCTTACGTTCTGTCCTTCTTTGCCGATTGCAAGAGAAAGCTGAGCATCCGGAACGATTACTTCTGCTGACTTTTCTTCTTCACTTAAAATCTCAACGCTTACAACCTTTGCGGGAGATAAGCTTGCTCCGATGAATTCGGCCGGATCCTCAGACCATTTAACAACGTCGATTCTCTCACCTTTAAGTTCATCAACGATAACCTGTACTCTTGTACCCTTCTGGCCTACGCAAGCACCTACAGGCTCGATGTCCTCGTTCTCTGAGTAAACAGCAAGTTTGCTTCTTGAGCCTGCTTCACGTGCAAGAGACATAATTTCAACTGTGCCGTCTGCAATTTCCGGAACCTCAAGTTCAAAGAGTTTCTTTACAAGAGCAGGATGTGTTCTTGATACGATGATTTTAGGTTCTTTGCTTGTCTTCTTAACGTCAAGTACGAAAGCCTTGAGTCTTTCACCGAACCTGTATGTTTCGGTGGGAACCTGTTCCTTCTGAGGAAGAACTGCTTCAGTCTTTCCCATATCGAGGTAAACAACCTTGTCATCACCGTCTCTGTGTTCAACTCTCTGCACGGTTCCTGAAACGATGCTGTTAAGCTTGTCTGTAAACTGTTCTAAAATCATTGCTCTTTCTTCTTCTCTGAGCTTCTGGATAATAATCTGCTTTGCCTGCTGTGCAACAGTTCTCTTGAAATCGGTGCTTGTGATATCAAACTCGGCTTCTTCGCCGACTTCGAATTCAGGATCGATTTCGCGGGCTTCCTCAAGTGAAATCTCCTTCTTTGGATCTTCAACTTCTTCTACTACAGTCTTTCTTTCAAAGATTTCAATGCTTCCCGTTTCACGGTCAACAACAACCTTTACGTTTTCATTCTTGATGTCACCGGCATAAGATTTTTCAATGCCCTCTTCGATTGCAGCGATAATAACTTCTTTATCGATGCCTCTCTCCTTCTCCAATTGCTCTAATGCGAGTAATAATTCACTTGCCATTTTTTAATCCTCTCTTTCTAAAATCTTATGGCCTTTTTGATAAGTGCCGTTTTCTTTATTTCAAAGTCTTTTGTGTGTCCGTCTTTTTCGTCCTCAAGAGTGACAACTCCGTCTTTGTAATCCTGTAAAATGCCCTCGTAGGCTTTGTTTCCGTCTTCGTCGGGAGCGTAAAGTGAAATCTCAATTATTTCCCCGATGTTTCTTGTAAAATCTCTGTCTGTCTTAAGAGGTCTGTCCAGTCCCGGTGAAGAAACCTCAAATGTATAAGGTCCTGATATCGGATCTGCCTCGTCAATTAAATCCGTTACGCTGTCATTTACAAGCTGGCAGTCATCCAGGCCCACACCGCCGGGTTTGTCGATGTAGAGTCTCAGGAACCATTTGCTGCCCTCTTTGACATATTCTGTCTCCACAAGGTCGATACCCAGCCCTTCGATAACAGGACGAACAACGGCATCCACCTTTGTTGCAATATTGTCTTTTGAAGCCATATAAACCCCCTAACTAAAAACAAAAGAGTGGGAAACCCACTCTGAAGTAAACAACTTCTTCAACTAACTGTTGAAAGTATATCATACTATATTAAATAAAGCAAGAAAAAAGAAGGTTGGTGTGCCGGCATTTGTGATTACTACTATTTTCAAAAATCAAAAGCAGCAGAAGGAATCGTCGGTTTACTACTATTTTCCGGATTTTGCTGAAAAGTAGTACTATTCTCGCAAAAACTACTACTATTTTTCAAAAATTCAAAAATAGTAGTAGGATTTATGCCTTTTTTACTACTTTTTTCTAAAATATAAAAATTCGTAGTAACGCATATGAACAAATAAAAAGCGGGACTGCTTTCACAGTCCCGCATATATGGAATCTTGATTAAATTAATTGATTAACGTCTTAAGAACGGCGGAATGTCAAGGTCGTCATCATCTGCTTTTGAGGATGCAGGCTGTTCAACCGGAGTTTCCTGAACAGGAGCTGCTGCAGGAGTTCTTCCCTGAGGAGCTGCAGGTGCCATTGTCTGAGGCTCTTCGTCAAAGCCTGCTGCAATTACGGTAACCTTGATTTCATCATTCATATCTGTTGCATTGAGTGTACCGATGATAATCTGAGCATCAACGTCAACTGAATCATAAACAATGTTGGAAACTGTTTCCATCTCCTGCATGTTGACATTGTCACCGCAGAAGTTGATAAGAACTGCTTTTGCGTTCTCAATAGATGTTTCAAGAAGAGGATTGTTGATAGCCTTCATAAGAGCTTCCTCTGCTCTGTTCTTTCCGGCTGCCTGACCAACACCCATGTGAACGATACCACGATTAGACATTGTTGCCTTAACGTCTGCAAAGTCTACGTTCATGTCACCGATCTTTGTGATGATTTCAACAATACCGAGAACTGATTTGCTGAGAACTTCGTCAACAAGTTTGAATGCATTGTCGATTGTAACCTTCTCATCTACTACTTTAAGGATTCTGTCGTTTGGAATAACAACAAGTGAATCGATGTGTGCTCTGAATTTCTCGATGCCGTTGTTAGCTGACATCATTTTCTTTCTTCCTTCAAACATGAAAGGCTTTGTTACAACGCCTACTGTAAGAATTCCGAGTTCCTTGGCAACCTCAGCTACGATTGGTGCTGCACCTGTACCGGTTCCGCCACCCATACCTGCTGTAATGAATGCCATATCATATCCTTTAAGTGCTGAAGCGATTTCGTCGCGACTTTCTGTTGCAGCCTTCTCGCCGATTTCAGGATTAGCGCCTGCGCCGAGTCCTCTTGTAAGCTTCTCACCAAGCTGGATTTTAGTTGTTGCATGTGACTTAAGAAGAACGTGCTTATCAGTGTTCATTGCGATGAAGTCAACGCCTTCCATACCGTTTTCAATCATTCTGTCAACTGCATTGTTTCCGCCGCCGCCGACACCGATTACAACGATCTTTGCGTCCTTGCCCTGTTCGTTATCAAATTCAATACTCAAGATATTTTCCTCCTTTGTGTAAATACGGCATAGTTATGCCATATACATACTATATAGAAATATACAACATTAGTCGAATTTATGCAAGAAAAATTTTATTCTCTGAAACCCGTGAGCATATCCTTCATCTTGCCGACAAATTTATTCTTGATTCCTGAAATGCCCTGCTTCTTGTCTTCAGCGAGAACCTCATCCTTACGGTATTCGCGTGCAAGCTCTGACTGCTTTCTGCCGAGAGGAAGAAGTGATGAAATGTACATAACCATTCCGCTTGCATAAGTGTAAACACTCTTCATTCCCGTAAGTCTGCTGAAATCAATTTCAAAAAGAGCAACTCCGAAGATTTTTTTACAGATTTCATCAATGCCCTTGAAGCTTACGATTCCGTCACCTGCAAGCACCACTCTGTCAACAGAGCTTGTGTTTATATTGTTCTTTTCAAGAGATCTTGCAATCATTGAAAAGATTTCTTCAATTCTTGCCTGCATTACTTTTACAGGTTCCTCAACCTTGATAACTTCCTGCTCTCCTGTTTCTCTTGACTGTATTGCAAGATCAATGTTGTTTGTTACAAGAGATGTGCTGGCAAGAGGATAATCACGCTTGATGGATTCTGCCTCTTTAAGAGAAATCTTGAACACCTGTGAAATGTCGCTTGAAATATTGTCTCCGCCCACAGGAATTGAACCTGTTGCGAAAGCTTTTCCTTTATAGTAGAGAGTGTAATCAGTAACGCTGCCGCCCACATCAACTAAGAGAGTGCTCTTTGCGTCCTCTGTATATTCAGGCATAAGACCCTGCATTGCCATTGATACCGGAACGAAGCCGTCAACTGAAAGACCCGCATCTTCAATGGCATCGCGGATTTCCGAAACATATTCGGCATGTCCGATGATTACATCAGCTTCAACGCCCATTGATGAGGCCGAAAGACCGATCGGATCAGCAACTGTTGTGTCACCGTCGATAAGATATTTAAGAGGAGATACGTCCACAAGAACCTCATCCTCGTACATTTCAATTGATGCAACCTTGTCAAGCAATACCGCAACATCATGGTACGCAATCTCACGCTCGCCGTCAGAGAATCTGACTGCATCGCGGTTATGCATGAATTTTATGAAATGGCTCGGAATTCCCGTGTATACAGATCTGATAAGAATACCTGTCTGTTCCTGAATTCTCTGTACTGCCCTTGAAATTGCAGTTGAAAGTGCCTCTTTGTCGGTAATGCTGTATTTCTTAATACCTCTGCACGGGATAGCGGCTTTCGCAATAATGTGGGGAAGACTGCCCTCGTTTACCTTGGCAGCCAGGATTCTCACACCTGTTGTTCCTATATCAAGTACTGCTATATTTTTACTCAAATTATTCACCTGTCCTTCTGGTTAAGGTTGAATTTTTTTCTTTTAATAAACCATAATCGTTGATATTTTACTATATCAATAAAGAAAATACCATACCCCTGTAATAACAGGGTCTCAGTTAGTCTTAACATTAGGATTGTGCTTTTTGGAATATTTGTCTATCAAAAGTCGTCTTAAAACGCCGAAATTGCTGAATAATCTGTTGCCGAAAGCAAAAAGTGCGGCATAGTAAAGAGGAATACTGAGCTGTTCTCCTATGAATGAAAGAGCAAGTGCTATCAGCAGGTTTCCGAAAAAGCCCGTTAAAAAGAGTTTTATGTCGAACATTCCTCTCATTGATGCAACGGATGCACCGAGTACTGAGTCAACAACTGCCAAAATGGCAACGGCAATGTATATCGAATATCCGCCCGGCAATGTGAACGGAATTATTATTCCGATTACCAAACCAAGTATTATTCCCAAAATCGGTATCACAGTTAATTACCTCCGCTCTTATTTGAATGAAAAATAGGCTTTTTACCGACGGAAAAATCGATTATTCCGTCTGATTCTCCGTTGTATCCGCTGTTAAGTATTTCCTTGAGCGTTGCAAGCTTTACTCCGATTTCTTCCGGTGTTCCGAGTTTAATCGAAAGTGACGGTTCAATGTACATCCAGATTTCATCGGTGTCCTCAACATTTATTTTATTGATTCCCTCAAGTTCAACCTGCTCCATGAGGTCCATGATTCTCATGGCTATCGAAAGGCCGACGCTGCTGTTTTTGGACAGTTTCTTACCCTTCGTATATCCTTCTGTTTCCACTCCTTCGAGAATCATCGCCGTGGGAGTCTCATCCTTCGGAAATGTGTCTATCACATATCCGTCTTCGTCAACCAAAATGAAATTCTCCCCGTCCTTTATGGAAAGTCCTGCAGTTCTTTCAGTTACCGATACGGTTAACGTACCGTCAAGGGAATATGAAAAATCCGCGGTTTTAAGAAAAGGAAGCTTGTCTTTAAGCTCTGCTTCGGAATTGTACGGACTGAATGTGAAAAAGTGTCCCAAATGCGCAAAAGGCGTATTCTTAAGAAGCAGAGACCAATAGTTCTGACCTTTGTACTTTTCCAGTTCCGTGACAACGGTTTCGCTTTCGTAATACCTGTTCCCTTTTACTGCGGTCTTTTTCACCATAAAAAGAGGGCTCATTAAAATCACCACAGTCAGTATTAAAACCACGAGAACAATAATTAAAATTTTAATTGTTTTGTTCTTTTTCATTATATTAAAATATATCATTTTCAGTGTATCTATGCAAGAAATGATATGTCGAAAATACTCACGCCGAGAGTTAACGGAAGGTTAAAAGTGCGGTAACAATTTTCTGCTTTCGCCCGAATATACTGAACACATGAGCAAATTTGAATTCTCCAAAATGCAGATCAATGCAATTCGTCATGATAAAGGTCCGGCACTTGTGATTGCAGGACCCGGGAGCGGTAAGACCACCGTTATAATATCACGACTTTTAAGGCTTGCATCAGAATACACTGACTCGAAATTTCTTTCTCTCACCTTCTCTTCTGCCGCAGCAAAAGAAATGGCATCCAGATTTTCGACAGCGGTTGCAGATTCTTCAATGTCTCCGTATGAAAAGGCGTCTGCCCTTGAGAGGACTGATTTTTCCACAGTCCATGCCCTTGCATATTCAGTAATGCTCGATTCTGCTGCATTTCACGGAAGAAAAGTAGTCGAATCAGACGAAAAAATATCCTGTATAAAGAGTCTCAGCAAAGAAATTAACAGCGAGGAGCTTCCGCTGAGCGACTGTGACACTCTTGTTTCATTCATTGGACGAATAAGAAGCAATCCCGCACAAAAAGAAAAACTGATGAAAAACATTCAGGTCAGGAATTTCGAAAAAATATATAACGGGTACGCTGAATACAAAAAGCAGAACAATCTTATTGATTTTGAGGACATGGTTTCCGAAGCTGTTGTTCTGCTTCAAAGCGACAAACATATCCAAAAGAAATTTTGTCAGAAATATGCCTTTGTCCAGGCAGACGAGGCTCAGGATCTGACAAGTGAACAGTTTTGCTTTATAAGGCTGTTGTCCCCTGAACAAAATATTTTTGTCGTAGGAGATGATGACCAGTCGATTTACGGTTTCAGAGGCGCAAGTCCCGAATGCATGAAGGAATTTGCCGAAACTTCCGGATGCAGATTCTATGCTCTTTCGGAAAACCATCGTTGTTGCAGTAAAGTCGTATCCCTTTCTTCACGGATAATATGCCAAAACAGCGGCCGCTTCAGTAAAAATCTCATTTCCGTCACTGCCACGGAGGGTAAAGTTAATCTGTTGCATGTAAAAGACTCCTGCTGCCTCGGCAGGTTCATTGTTTCAGATTTGTCATCCGGTTCTGCGGGAATATTGTACCGCAACAACCGAAGTGCTTTTTCCGTTATGACTGCACTTATTAATGCAAAAATCCCGTTTTCCGTAAATGGCAGTGTTTTCTGTGAAATAGACAGGTATTTTAATCTTTTTTATCTTGAATGCATAAAAGAAAATATCACGCCACGAAGATTTATAAGAAAGAAAGGTGCGGAAGAAATTCGAAATATGTTTTTAAAAAGCAACTCTCTATACAGAAAAGACAGAGAAAACGTCGATTTGGCATTGGATCTTGTATTGTTGCTTGCAAAGCTTTATAAAAGCACCGTCGATTTTCAGGCAGCAGCCGCAAAGCTTTTTACAGTGGCTGAAGAAGGTGTGTTTCTCCCTGCGGAAAAGCCCCGCGTGTTTCTTTCAACAATTCATTCTTCAAAGGGGCTTGAATACGACAACGTGTATATCATTGATGTAAACAAAAACGAATTTCCCGGCAAAAGTTCCGCCGAAGGAAAGCTTTTATGTGAAGAAAGACGACTCTTCTATGTGGGAATAACCCGCGCAAAAAGTCGTCTTAATATCATATATTCCGAAAACCGTTCCGGTAAAAAATCAGAAGAAAGTATTCTCTTCAGAGAAGCTCTTAAAGCAGGAACTGGAATACCAGGAAGCCCGCATAAAGAATAAGCAAAACAATGCCCTGCACTCTTGAAAGTTTGCCCTTTACAAGCGGCGGAATCGTAAGTATGAGCATAACTCCCAGCATAACAGGCGTGTCCACCAGGAGAGAGGCATTATATCCTAAAAGAGTCTTGCCCTGCGGGAGGTTGAACGGATTTAGTGTTACAGATAATCCGCTGACAAAAACAAGATTAAAGAAGTTGGCGCCGATAATATTTCCCAATGAAAGAGAGCCGTGTTTTTTTACAAGAGAAGTAATTGCGGTCACAAGTTCAGGAAGCGATGTTCCGAGAGCGACAAAAGTAAGTGCAATTACCGATTCGGGAACGCCCATGGTTGCTGCAATTATCGTTCCGTTATCCACAAGAAGATCTGCTCCGACAGCAATCATTGCGGCACCGATTACAAGAAGAACAATATCCAGCCAAAGAGGATGAACCTTTTCTTTTTTGTCTTCATCTTTTTCTTCGTTTATTTCAGGGGCTTCGGGTTTCGGGTTCTTTATCGCCTGTCTTACCTGAATTGCCATATATGCAATAAAAATACAAAGCAATACAATTCCCGCCCAGCGCGCAAAGCCGCCGAATACACAGGCATTGAACACATAGAAAGCAGCAGCAATAAAGAAGAATATTACCGGCATTCTGAATGATTTTTTGTTTACAATCTGAGGTGTAACAACAATCGTGATTGCCGCTATAAGGGCAGTATTGCAGATTATTGATCCTATTGCGTTTCCGTAAGCAATTTCACCGTGGCCTGAAATGGCAGAACCTGCCGATACCATAACTTCAGGAAGCGTTGTTCCTATCGATACCACGGTTGCTCCTATGAGCAAATCAGGCAAATGAAACTTTTTGGCAATGCCGACAGCACCGTCAACAAACCAATCTCCGCCCTTTATGAGCAAAGCAAAACCCAATAAAAACAATAAAACAGGTATTACCATAATCTATCCTTTAAATATAAATAATCTTTACTAAATATTAGCACAATAAAAAAAATAAATCGACAACTCTTTGTTGCCGACTTAATATTCAGTGAATTGTGAACTCCAAAAACGGGAAGAAAATCTTCCAGCATTGTTTTTTTCGCTTTATGTAGTGCTCTTTTAATTCTCCATGGCTTCTCATTATTTCTCTGTCAAGATATTTTCTTTCATTTATGAATATCTTAATTCTCAGGCCAATCCAGAGTGCTATCAGAAAAAGTACGATTGTGCCGCAAAAAAAAAGCAAGACATATACGGAACTGTCTAAAACCATTAAAATTTCTCCAAATCAAGTAGTGATTATGTGATTTGATTTAATCACAAACACAGTATATCATTGCAGTTCGTTACTGTCAAATATTACCAATTTGTTAACTGGTGTGTTTCTTAATATTGTGCTTTGGTTTCACAATAAATGCAGCGATACACCTTGTTTTCCCTGTCTGTAAGTTTGAAAATCTGCTTAAGTTCCTGCTCGCAACATGTGATGCAACGCGGATTTTTGCATTTTAACACGCCTTCAAGGATTTCCGGCATCTCAATGGAACGCTTTCCAGCAAGTACACCGTCTTTAATGATATTTACCGTTGCGTCAGGATCAACAAATCCTATAATATCGAGATCAGGTTCAAAATCCGCATCAATCTTTATGATATCCTTTTTACCCATCTTGTTGCTTGTTACGTTTTTGATAATGGCAACGGAGGCATCAATATCATCCAAATGAAGGAGCTCATAGAGCTTCATGCCCTGGCCTGCTTTGATATGGTCAATAACAACTCCGTTTTGAATTGAATCTATGTTCATATTGTTCCTGCCTCCTTGAGAAGTTTTAAGATAAGAGCCATTCTCATATACTTTCCGTTAAGTACCTGTTTGAAATAGCATGCTCTCGGATCATCATCAATGGCAACGCTGATTTCATTTACTCTCGGAAGCGGGTGAAGAATTGCAAGGTCTTCTTTTGCATTTTTGAGCTTTTCAGGCGTTAAAATGTAACTGTCCTTGAGTCTTAAATAATCCTCTTCATTGAAGAATCTTTCACGCTGAACTCTTGTCATGTAGAGAATGTCAAGTGCAGGCATAACCTCTTCCAAATTTGTTGTCTGAACATAAGGGATATCCTTCTTTTGAAGAACGTCCTTCTTTACATAGCTCGGAAGTTTGAGCTCGTCAGGAGAAATAAGGGCGATATTTATTCCCTCATATCTTGAAAGTGCGTTAATGAGAGAGTGTACCGTACGACCGAATTTAAGGTCCCCGCAGAAGCCGACAGTAAGATTATTGAATCTTCCCTTCTCTCTGTGAATTGTAAGAAGGTCTGCCAGAGTCTGTGTGGGATGACAGTGTCCGCCGTCACCGGCATTGATTGTGGGAACTGTTGCATTATGTGCAAGTACATATGCAGCGCCTTCCTTCGGATGACGCATTGCTATGATGTCCGCATAGCAGGAAATAACTTTTGCTGTGTCGGCTACGCTCTCGCCCTTTGATGCCGAAGAGGATGCCGCGCTTGCCATCGAAATAACATTTCCGCCCAGCTCGTACATGGCTGCCTCAAAACTCATTCTTGTTCTTGTTGATGGTTCGAAGAAAAGAGTTGCAAGTTTTTTACCGGCACAGACGTGTGCATATTTTGCCGGATTGTCAATAATGTCCGTGGCTGTTTTTATGAGCTGGTCAAGTTCCTCAACGCTGAGGTCTAAAATGTCAATTACACTTCTCATTTGTTTGCTCCGATCCAGCTTTCATCTGAAGGATTGTTTCTGAAAGCTATGAGTCTTTCTATGTCTGACTCTGCGATATATCCCTGCTCTGCAGCAACCTTTGCGATGGTGTCAAAGTCAGTGAGAGAAATGTTCTTAATGTTTTCGGCAGCAAGTCTGTCGAGACCCTTCTGCATGCCGTATGTGAAGATTGAAACCACACCCATAACATCAGCACCTGCTTCACGAAGAACTTTTACAACTTCGATTACACTGCCGCCTGTTGAAATCAGATCCTCTACTACGACAACCTTCTGTCCGGGTTCAAGTTTTCCTTCAATCTGATTCTGTCTTCCGTGGTCTTTGGAACCTGATCTTACATATCCCATGGGAAGTCCTAAAATGTGTCCTGTTATTGCCGCATGAGCAATTCCGGCTGTTGAGGTTCCCATAAGAACCTGAACTCCGGGATAGTTTTCTATAATTGTTTTGGCAATGCCGTTTTCCACATCATCTCTTACCTCAGGAGCAGTAAGTGTAAGTCTGTTGTCACAGTAAACAGGGCTCTTGATTCCGCTTGCCCATGTAAAAGGCTCGTCGGGTCTGAAGAAAACAGCCTTGATTTTAAGTAAGTCTTCTGCAATTATTGTTTTAAGGTCCATGTTAAAAACTCCTTCCTTATCCCACGAATTCATTTAAGCATCTTTCATATGCTGCCACCGGATCTGCCGCAGCAGTAATCGGACGGCCGACTACGATGTAGTCAGAACCGATTTCTTTTGCCTGTGCCGGTGTCATTACTCTCTTTTGGTCACCGATGTCTCCATCGGCAAATCTTACTCCCGGTGTGACAGTCAGGAAGGTGTCTCCGCAAACCTCATGAACTTTTCCTGCTTCAAGAGGTGAGCAGACAACTCCGTCGAGACCTGCTTCCTTTGCGTTGTGAGCATAGTGCATTACAACCTTGTCGATTGGCTCTTTTATGAGAAGATCCCGTTCCATTGATTCCTGATCTGTTGAAGTAAGCTGTGTTACGGCAATTAAAAGAGGTCTTGTTCCGTCAGCTCTTGTAAGTCCCTCGAGAGCAGCCTTCATCATTGCTGTTGTTCCCGCAGCATGAAGGTTGCAGATATCAACATCGAGATTTGACAAAACTGCCATGGACTTTTTAACGGTGTTCGGAATGTCATGAAGCTTTAAGTCCAGGAAAATCTTGTGTCCTCTCTTCTTAAGTTCACGAACAATTGAAGGTCCTTCCGCATAGAAAAGTTCCATTCCGATTTTTACGAATGGTTTCTTTCCTGTAAAATTGTCCAGGAATTTCAAAGTGTCTTCTCCGCTTGAAAAGTCACAAGCAATAATTACGTCTTTACCCATCAGTGAGCTCCTCCTGTAATATCTGATAAATTTTCAATACCGTATTTTTTCATCACCCTCGGCAGGTCATTTATTATGTCAAGACAAGCGGTCGGACTTATCAGATTGGCTGCGCCGACTTCCACTGCTGTTGCACCGGCAAGCATCATTTCTATTACATCTTCCGCACCGGCAACTCCGCCCATTCCCACAATCGGAATTTTTACCGCTTCGTAAACCTGATAAACCATTCTGACTGCAACCGGGAAAATGGCAGGTCCTGAGAAGCCTCCCATCTTATTTGCAATTACGGGCTTCTTTGTTTTAAGGTCGATTCTCATACCAAGCATAGTGTTTATTAAGCTTATACCGTCTGCTCCCGCATCTTCACATGCCTTTGCAACGGAAGCAATATCCGTAACATTAGGAGAAAGCTTTACGATAACCGGCTTTGTCGTAACCTTTTTAACAGCAGAAACAACTTCTGCCGCAGCCTCCGGATTTGTTCCGAAGCTCATTCCTCCGCCGTGAACATTGGGGCAGCTTACATTTACTTCAAGCCAGCCGACCTGTTCCTCTCTGTCAAGCTTTTCACAGGTGTATGCATAGTCTTCAACGGAAAATCCGCTGACATTTGCCATTACTTTTTTATTAAAGCATTTCTTCAGTTTCGGAAGTTCTTCCGCAATTACTTTTTCAACGCCGGGATTCTGAAGTCCCACTGCATTTATCATTCCGCTTGTGCATTCCGCAATTCTCGGAGTGGGATTTCCGAAACGGGGATCTTTTGTTGTTCCCTTGAATGAAAAAGTTCCCAATTTGTTTATATCATAAATTTCTGCAAATTCATATCCGAAGCCGAATGTTCCTGAAGCAGGAATAACGGGATTATCAAGTTCAATTCCGCAGAGCTTTACTTTTAAGCTTCCCATAAGATTTCCTCCTTCTTCATAACCGGTCCTTCTTTGCAGATTCTTTTGTAGCCGGTGATTGTTTTACAGCTGCATCCCATGCATGCTCCGAAGCCGCAGCCCATTCGCTTTTCAAAGCTGAATTGTCCTTCTGTATTTGATGCTTTGTAAACTGCCTTCAGCATCGGCTCGGGACCGCAGGTGTAAAAATATGTGTAAGGCCTTTCCATTGCATTTGTTACAAAGCCCTTTACACCATAGCTTCCGTCAACCGTTGTAACTGTCACATCAAGGCCCAGTGCTTTGAATTCCTCTTCGTAAAAGATTTCATCCTTCTTGTTAAATCCGAGAATCACCCCGGGCTTTTTTCCGAGTGCGATAAGTTTCTTTGCAAGAAGATACATTGGCGGCACTCCTACGCCTCCTCCGATTAAGAGCGGGCTGTCGCCTGAAACCCTCAGATCATATCCGTTTCCGAGACCCGTCAGTATTTCAAGCTTTTCAGCGGGCTTCATGCTGCTCATAAGTTCGGTTCCTTTGCCCACCGCCTTATACACAATGGTAAGGAGACCGTCCTCGCAGTCACAAACTGAAATCGGTCGTCTTAAATAGAGTCCGTCGAGTTTGATGTTCACAAACTGACCGGGGGCAGTGATTTCTGATGTGTCTCCCGCGAGCTTCATCTGAAATACGCTGTCTGTCAGCGCAATGTTTTCTTTTACTTCAAAAACCAAATCTTTCATTTCTTATGCATCAATCGTTGAAATTGTAAGTGTTGTTTCTTCGAGTACGTCAAGGAGTACGCGAACTGTATCAAGTGATGTGAATATTGTAGCATTATTTTCGGTTGCAAGCTGCCTTATTTTCATACCGTCGCTTGCTTTTGACGTATCATCAATATTTCTTGTGTTGATAATATATGCGATATGTCCCTGTCTGATGGCATCCGGAATTTCCTCGCTGCCCTCACTGATTTTACCGAGAACATGTGTTCTTATTCCTCTTTCCTTCAGGAATGCGGCTGTTCCCGCTGTTGCCTGAATGTTAAAGCCCAGGTTATAGAATCTTCTGATAAGTCCCAGTGCCTCTTCTTTGTCTTCATCGGCGATTGTTGCGAAAACGGTTCCGTAGTTCTGAAGGTGCATTCCTGCTGCCTGAAGTGCTTTGTAAAGTGCACGGTTCAGTTTGTCGTCGTAGCCGATGGCCTCGCCTGTTGATTTCATTTCAGGTGAAAGGTATGCGTCAAGTCCCTTGATCTTATTGAATGAGAATACGGGAACTTTTACATAATATCTGTTTTTTTCTTCAGGATAGAGCTTGAAGATTCCCTGTTCCTTGAGTGATTTTCCGAGTATAACCTCTGTTGCAATGTCAGCAAGTGAGTATCCCGTTGACTTTGAAAGGAAAGGAACTGTTCTTGAAGATCTGGGGTTTACTTCGATGATGTAAACGTTCTCATCTGCGTCAACAATGAACTGAATATTGTAAAGTCCCTTGATTCCTATTCCGAGACCCAACTTCTTTGCATACTGTAAAATGATTCCTTTTACCTTGTCAGATATGCTGAATGTGGGATATACGCTGATAGAGTCACCCGAGTGGATACCTGTTCTTTCAACAAGTTCCATGATACCCGGAACAAATACGTCTGTTCCGTCACAGATTGCATCAACCTCAACTTCTTTTCCCTGAATGTATTTGTCAACAAGAACCGGCTTGTCTGCGTCGATTTCAACGGCTGTCTTTAAGTAGTGTCTGAGCTGCTCTTCGTTTGCCACAATCTGCATTGCACGTCCGCCCAATACGAAGGACGGTCTTACAAGCACCGGATATCCGATTTCGGCTGCGGCTGCAACACCATCCTCGATTTTTGTTACCGCTCTGCCCTTCGGCTGAGGAATATTCAGATCTTTGAGAATCTTTTCGAAGCTGTCTCTGTTTTCAGCTCTTTCGATTGCCTCGCAGTCAGTGCCGATGATTTTCACCCCTCTGTCCATAAGAGGCTGTGCAAGGTTGATGGCTGTCTGTCCGCCGAGGGAGGCAATAACGCCCATGGGCTTTTCGAAATCAATGATTGCCATTACATCCTCAGGTGTGAGAGGCTCGAAATACAGCTTATCTGATGTTGTGTAGTCAGTTGATACTGTTTCGGGGTTGTTGTTGATAATGATTGCCTCATATCCCGCTCTTCTGATTGTCTGAACGGCATGTACCGTTGAGTAGTCAAATTCAACACCCTGTCCGATTCTGATAGGGCCGGCACCGAGAACAACAATTTTCTTTTTGTCAGTTAAGATTGACTGGTTCTCGCCTGTGTATGATGAATAAAGGTATGCGATGTATTTTCCGGTGTGAAGCGTGTCAACCATTTTGAATATGGGTGTAATGCCCTCTTTCTTTCTCAGGTTGTATACGTCGATTTCAGGCACGTTCCATACTCTTGCAATGAACTTGTCTGAGAAGCCCATGATTTTTGCTTCCTTTAAAGTTGCAGCATCGCACTTGTTTTCCTTAAGAGCCTTCTCCTCCTCAACGATTTTTACAAAGCTCTCTAAGAAAAGTTCGGTAATCTTTGTAATTTCGTGGAGCTTCTCAACACTTGCGCCCCTTCTGATTAATTCGAAGATTGCAAATATGTTGTCGTCTTTGAATTCTTTGATATATTCATATAACTCATCATCCGTGTATGAATCAAACTTTGCAAGGTGGAAGTGGCAAACGCCTGTTTCAAGTGAGCGAACTGACTTTAACATACACTCTTCAAGGCTTGAACCTATGCCCATTACCTCACCTGTAGCCTTCATCTGAGTTCCGAGAGTGTTCGGAGCCGTTGCGAATTTATCGAATGGGAATCTCGGGAACTTTGCAACGATGTAATCAAGAGAAGGCTCAATTGCGGCTGTTCCGCCGGCAACCGGAATATCCTCAAGAGCCATGCCCATTGCAATCTTTGCCGTTACTCTGGCAATCGGATAACCGCTGGCTTTTGAGGCAAGGGCTGATGATCTTGAAACTCTTGGGTTTACTTCGATTAAGTAATATTCCGAAGATGTGGGATTAAGTGCAAACTGTACGTTACATCCGCCTTCGATTTTAAGTTCCCTTATAATCTTAATTGCGCTGTCATTGAGCATCTTAAGGTCATGGTCACTAAGAGACAGAATCGGAGCCACAACAAGAGAGTCGCCTGTATGTACGCCTACTGGATCGATGTTTTCCATGCCGCAGATGGTGATTGCCTTGTCGTTTGAGTCGCGCATTACCTCAAATTCGATTTCCTTATAGCCTTTTACCGATTTCTCGATAAGAACCTGGTTTACCGGAGAAAGCTTGAAGGCATTGATTCCGACTTCCACAAGTTCCTCTTCGTTGTATGCAAAACCGCCGCCTGTTCCGCCAAGTGTAAATGCGGGACGAAGAACTACCGGATATCCGATTTCCTTTGCAGCAATCTTTGCTTCTTCCAAGTTGTATGTGATTTTTGACGGAATAACCGGCTCGCCGATTGACTGGCACATTTCCTTGAAGAGTTCTCTGTCCTCAGCTCTCTCTATACTTTTGCTTGATGTTCCCAAAAGCTTTGTTCCGCATTCCTGTAAAATGCCCTTTCTTTCAAGCTGCATTGCCAGATTAAGACCTGTCTGTCCGCCGATACCGGGAACAATTGCATCCGGTCTTTCCATTCTTAAAATCTTTGCGATATATTCAAGTGTGAGAGGCTCCATGTAAACCTTGTCCGCAATCTGTGTGTCTGTCATGATTGTTGCGGGGTTTGAGTTACAAAGAATTACTTCGTATCCTTCTTCCTTAAGAGCAAGGCATGCCTGTGTGCCTGCATAGTCAAACTCTGCTGCCTGTCCGATTACAATGGGACCCGATCCTATGATGAGTACCTTTTTTACATCCGTTCTTTTTGCCATATTACCCTCCGTACGTGTAGACGGTTCTTCCGTTACAAACCGTCAAATAACATCTTCCGAAGACCTTTTCGCCGGTAAAAGGAGTTGCCTTTCCCATTGATAAAAAGTCTTTTTCATCTATAACTGACTCTTCGTCAAGTTTCCATATTGAATAGCTTTTTCCAAGCTCGACGCCGAATCTCTTTCTCGGATTTACCGTTAAAAGTTCAACGAGCTTTTCAAGAGTTATTACATTCTTCTTTACAAGGTACGTGTAAAGAAGCTGGAACGCTGTCTCGATTCCCACAATTCCGAATGCGCTTCCGGAAAGTCCTCTCGACTTTTCTTCGGCGCTGTGTGGTGCGTGGTCAGTTGCAATCATATCGATTGTTCCGTCACAAATACCTTCAATTAAGGCCTGTCTGTCTTCCTTACTTCGAAGGGGCGGATTCATTTTGAATCTTCCCTCTTCCTGAAGGTCGTTATCCGTAAGTATTAAATAGTGAGGCGCGGTTTCGCATGTGATGTCCACACCGTCTTCTTTTGCCTGTCTGATTAATTCCACACTCTCTTTGCATGAAATATGGCAGACATGGTAAGAAGCTCCCGTTTCTTTTGCAAGTTCAATGTCTCTCTTAATAGGACCCCACTCGCTTTCGGAGCAAATGCCTTTGTGTCCGTGTGCCTTTGCATATTCACCGTCATGGATATATCCGCCGCGGAGAAGTGAGTTATCTTCGCAGTGTGCAACGATGATTTTACCGAGAGCCTTTGCTTTTAGCATTGCCTCTTTCATCATTTCGGCACTCTGCACTCCTCTGCCGTCATCGGAAAATGCAACTGCATCGGCTGCCATGGCATCCAAATCGGCAAGCTCTTCTCCCTTTTGGCCGACTGTGATTGCTCCGTATGGATGAACACTTATTACCGCCTTGTTTTTAATCAGCATAAGCTGTTCATTTAAATGTTCTGCTGAATCCGGAACGGGATTTAAGTTCGGCATTGTGAATACATCCGTGTATCCGCCTCTTGCGGCTGCTTTGCTGCCGGTTTCGATTGTTTCCTTATATGAAAAACCCGGCTCACGAAAATGAACATGCACATCGCAAAAGCCGGGTAAAAAAACAAATCCACCAAGTTGCGTAATCTGCATATGATTTTCGCAACCTGCATGGATCAGGGTGTCAATTGTATCAAAGTTATTTATCATTTATTCCACCTTGCCGATATCACGGTATCGGCTTAAAGATTTATCTTGGATATGTTATCAAAAAAGGGTGAGTTTGTCAATGTCACATGGCTCTGTGAATTGCTTGCTCATGTCAGAAATTTCAACGCAAATTATCCTCTCTCCGGTTTGACTTAATGCCCTTTATTTGATATGATTAGGCCCGTAATTACGAATAAGTTCTTTGCAACTGACGGAATAATGCGGAGCACCGCAAAGGAACAAAGAACTTGCTTTTTAAGCCGACCGTCTGGGCACACTTATTCTTCATATAAAAGTGTGCCCTTTTTGTTTTTAGAAAGGAGAACCCTTAACATGAAAAAAGTCGGAATCATTATGGGAAGCGCAAGCGACCTTCCAATCGTTCAGAAAGCAATCGATACTTTGGATGCTCTCGGAATTCCCAACGAAACCCACATTTATTCAGCTCACAGAACACCTGATGAAGCAGCAGACTTTGCGGCAAATGCAAAGAAAAACGGATTCGGTGTAATCATAGCGGCAGCGGGAATGGCAGCTCACCTGGCAGGAGCCCTGGCAGCAAGAACAACTCTTCCGGTAATCGGAATCCCCTGCAAATCAAGCGTACTGGACGGCATGGATGCCCTTCTTTCAACTGTACAGATGCCTTCCGGAATTCCGGTGGCAACAGTTGCAATCAACGGAGCAACTAATGCCGCTTTATTATCTGCGGAAATTCTTGCGGTATCTGACGAAGAGCTTGCAAAGAAACTTTCAGACAAAAGACATGCAGAAGCACAGGCAGTCCTTGAAAAGGATGCGGAATTAAACAAGTAAATCACGGAGGGTAGGATTATGGGTGGTTTCTTCGGAATAACTTCAAAAGAAAACTGTATCAGTGATGTGTTCTTTGGAACTGACTATCACTCACATTTGGGCACACATCGTGCAGGTATGGCTGCATACGATGACGAAATCGGCCTTCAGAGAGAGATTCACAATATCGAAAATTCTCAGTTCAAAACAAAGTTCGAAAGAATTACGGAAAAAATGACAGGAAGAGCCGCCATGGGATGTATCAGCGACGGTAACCCACAACCTCTCCTCATCAGATCAAAGCTGGGAACCTACGCAATCTGCGTAATCGGCATTATAAATAACGCAAAAGACATCATCGAGAATTTCTTATCAAATTCATGTGATCACTTTGACGCAATGACAGGCGGCAGAATCAATGATACAGAACTTGTGGCAGCTCTCATCAACCAGAAACCCACATTTGAAGAAGGCATTGCTTTCGCCCAGGACATAATCGAAGGTACAGCCTCTATCCTTATCTTAAAGGACGGCGGTAATTTCATTGCTGCAAGAGACAAGATGGGTCGTCTCCCCATTCTCATCGGTAAAAATGAAAATTCAATGTGCGTGACATTCGAGTCGTTTGCATATGAAAAGCTCGGATACGAAGCAGAAGCAGAGCTCGGACCCGGCGAAATCCTTGAAGTTTCTCCTGATGGAATCAAGCAGCTCAAGGCTCCGGGAAAAGAAATGCGTATCTGCTCTTTCCTTTGGACATACTACGGCTACCCCACTTCAACTTACGAAGGCGTAAACGTTGAAGTTATGAGATACAAAAACGGTGCCATTATGGCAGAGAACGACAAAGCTCTCGGCAAAGACAAAAACATCGAATTCGTATGCGGCGTTCCGGACTCAGGCACTCCTCATGCCATCGGTTACTCAAACCGGAGCCACATCCCGTTTGCAAGACCTTACATTAAATATACTCCAACATGGTCAAGAAGCTTTATGCCGATTAACCAGGGTGACAGAAACAAAATCGCAAGAATGAAACAGATTCCCGTTTATGATCTCATCAAAGACAAGAATCTTCTCTTTGTGGACGACTCAATCGTAAGAGGCACACAGCTTCGCGAAACCGTAGAGTTCCTCTATGCAAGCGGCGCAAAGTCAGTTCACATGCGTTCTGCCTGCCCTCCCATCATGTACGGATGCAAATACTTAAACTTCTCAAGAGCAACAAGCGACATGGAACTTATCGCAAGACGTGTTGTTGATGAACTTGAAGGAGCCGAAGGCTTCAACCATCTTGAAGAATACAGCGATGCAAATACCCAGCGCGGCAAAAAGCTTCGTCAGGTAATCTGCGATAAATTCAATTTTGATTCCCTTGAGTTCCAGTCCCTTGAAGGACTTATCGAATCCATCGGAATTGAACCGTGCAAGCTTTGCACATATTGTTGGAACGGAAAGGAATAAACACTATGAACGAAAAATCAAAGTCAGACAGTTATGCGGCAGCCGGTGTTGACATCACCGCAGGCTACAAAGCAGTAGAGCTTATGAAAAAGCATATTGCAAGAACAATGATTAACGGAAGCGCTTCTGATATCGGCGGTTTCGGAGGCTTATTCCCTCTCGACATCACCGGAATGAAAAATCCTGTTCTTGTTTCCGGAACAGACGGTGTGGGAACAAAATTAAAGCTTGCTTTCTTAATGGACAAGCATGACACCGTAGGCATTGACTGCGTTGCAATGTGCGTAAATGACGTAATTTGCTGCGGAGCAAAACCTCTCTTCTTCTTAGACTATATCGCATGCGGTAAAAACGTTCCCGAAAAAATCGCAGACATCGTTTCAGGTGTATGTGAAGGCTGCGTACAGGCAGGCAGCGAGCTCATCGGCGGTGAGACAGCTGAAATGCCCGGCTTTTACCCAATTGATGAATACGACCTTGCCGGTTTCTCAGTAGGTATCGTTGACAGAGACAAAATCGTTGATAAGACATCAATGAAAGAAGGAGACGTAATGATTGCCCTTCCTTCATCAGGCGTTCACTCAAACGGTTTCTCACTGGTAAGAAAAGTATTCGATGTTGAAAACACAGATCTTCACAAAGAATATGAAGAACTCGGCGGAAAATCTTTGGGAGAAACCCTTTTGACTCCCACAAAGATTTACGTAAAGCCCATGCTTGCCCTGTTCGATGCTCTTAAAGTTAAGGCTGTATCACATATCACAGGCGGCGGTTTCTACGAGAACATGCCCCGTTCAATTCCTGACGGATACGGCGTTAAAATCAAGAAAGAAGATGTTCGCGTACTTCCGATTTTCAAGCTTATTCAGAAGGTTGGAGGAATCAGTGAGCATGATATGTTCAACACATTTAACATGGGCGTCGGCATGAGCGTTGTCGTTGCAAAAGAAGACGCTGACAAGGCTCTTGAGATTTTAAAGGCAAACGGCGAAGATGCATACATCATCGGCGAAGTAATCAAATCAGAGGAAAAGGTAGTTTTATGCTGACAAAGATCGCAGTCTTCGTTTCAGGCGGAGGCACAAACCTTCAGGCACTCATAGACGCACAAAAAGCAGGCCTCATCAAAAGCGGCCGCATTAAATTAGTTATCTCCTCAAGCCCGAAAGCTTACGCGCTTGAGAGAGCAAAAAAAGCAAAAATCCCTGCCGTGGTTGTTTCCAAAAAACAACTCGGCAGCCAGGAGGCTTTTGAAGAAGAAATAAAAAGACTTCTCACTGATAACAAAATTGATTTGATTGTCCTTGCGGGCTTCATGTCAATCTTAAGTGAAAATTTTACAAAAGATTATCCGAAGAGAATAATCAATGTTCACCCTTCCCTTATCCCGTCCTTCTGCGGAAAAGGCTTCTACGGGCTTAAAGTTCACGAAGCAGCTCTCGCATACGGTGTTAAGGTGACAGGCGCAACGGTTCACTTCGTAAATGAAATACCGGACGGCGGCGAAATCATTATGCAGAAAGCCGTCGCAATCAGAGAAGATGACACTGCGGAAACACTTCAGAAGCGTGTCATGAGACTTGCGGAATGGAAAATCCTTCCGGCATCAGTTGAAAAAGTATCTTACGAAATCAAGAAAAACAGATAACAGGAGAACAGTATGGACATTTACAAAGTAAACAACATCGGAGAATTAATTAACGGCAACCCTTATGTAGGCCGCGGAATCATCGCAGGAACAAGCGCAGACGGTAAAAATGCCGTATCAGCATACTTCATCATGGGAAGAAGCGCCAACTCAAGAAACAGAATTTTTACCGAAAAAAACAGCGAAATCTTCACAGAACCTTTTGACGCATCAAAGGTTGAAGATCCCAGCCTCATTATCTATGCGGCAGTAAGATCAATCGAAAACAATCTCATCGTAACAAACGGCGATCAGACAGATACAATATATGACGGTATTAAAAACGGTCTCACATTCTCAAAAGCACTTGAAGCAAGATGCTTCGAGCCTGACGGACCAAACTGGACTCCCAGAATCAGCGCCATGCTCACATTCGGAGACAAATTTACATATCAGATGAGCATTTTAAAGAGCCTTGACCCTGAGGGCAGCGACTGTGCAAGATACACATTCTCATATCCTTCAAAGCCGGGCTTCGGACATTTCATCCACACATACGTAACAGACGGAAATCCCATTCCCACATTCCAGGGAGAACCTGAGAGAGTTGAAATTCCGAATGACATCGATGCTTTCACAAATGACATCTGGAACAACCTCGACGAAAACAACAAAATCTCACTTTACGTAAGATACACAAACCTTGAAAACGGCGAAATCACAAGTCGTATGATTAATAAGAATAAATAAGGAGAAGCAAAGCAATGAAAGAGTTTGAATTAAAATACGGTTGTAACCCCAACCAGAAGCCATCTAAAATTTTCATGCACGACGGAAGCGATCTTCCCATTGAAATCCTTTCAGGAAGACCGGGATACATCAACTTCCTCGATGCATTTAACTCATGGCAGCTTGTAAAAGAGCTTAAGGAAGCAACAGGTCTTCCGTCAGCAACATCATTTAAGCACGTAAGCCCCACATCAGCAGCTGTCGGCATTAAGCTTTCAGACAAACTCAAGAAGGCTTGCTTCTGCGATGATATCGAAGGTCTTGATGACTCCCCTCTTGCCTGCGCTTATGCAAGAGCAAGAGGAACAGACAGAATGTGCTCCTTCGGTGACTGGGTTGCACTCTCTGATGTCTGTGACGTAACAACAGCAAAGATGATCAAGAGAGAGGTATCTGACGGTGTTATCGCTCCCGGATACGAACCCGAGGCTCTCGAAATCTTAAAGCAGAAAAGAAAAGGCACATACAATGTCGTTAAAATCGATCCAAACTATGTTCCCGATCCGGTAGAACACAAGCAGGTTTACGGCATCACATTCGAACAGGGAAGAAACAATTTCAAAATTGACAAAGAGCTTCTTTCTGATATCGTAACAAAGAATAAGGACCTTCCCGAGAATGCGGCAATCGACCTTATCATTGCTCTCATCACTCTTAAATACACACAGTCAAACTCAGTTTGCTATGCATATGACGGACAGGCAATCGGCGTAGGCGCCGGACAGCAGTCAAGAATCCACTGCACACGTCTTGCAGGTTCTAAGGCAGACACATGGTTCCTTCGTCAGGCAGACAAGGTATTGAATCTTCCTTTCAGAAGCGACCTGGGCAGAGCTGACAGAGACAACGTAATCGACGGATACATCAACCAGAACGAAACAGACGTATGTGCCGACGGCAACTGGCAGAACTATTTTACAGAGAAGCCTGAGCCTTTCACAAAGGAAGAACAGGCAGCTTACCTTGCAACAATCGACGGCGTATCACTTGGTTCGGATGCATTCTTCCCGTTCTTTGATAACATCGAGAGAGCTAAGAAAAGCGGTGTTAAGTACATCGCAGAGCCCGGTGGTTCAATCAGAGATGACCTTGTAATTGACTGCTGTGACAAATATGATATGGTTATGGCATTCACAAAGATGAGATTATTCCACCATTAATGTTGAGGTAACTATGAAAATACTTGTTGTAGGCGGTGGCGGCAGAGAACATGCCATCATTAAAAAAATAAAGGAAAACAAAGAAGTAACCGAAATCTTCGCACTTCCCGGCAACGGCGGAATTGCAGCAGACGCGACCTGCGTAAACATCGGTGCAAAAGATATCGAAGGAATCAAAAACTTCGCAAAGGAAAATGCGGTTGATTACGCAATCGTTGCTCCTGACGATCCGCTTGTTTTAGGTGCTGTGGATGCTCTTGAAGAGACAGGCATCCCCTGCTTCGGTCCCCGTGCAAATGCGGCAATCATTGAAGGAAGCAAGGTGTTCTCAAAGAACCTTATGAAGAAGTACGGCATACCCACTGCGGCATTCGAAGTATTCGACAACGCAGCAGATGCACTTGAATATTTAAAAGAAGCCCCTATTCCGACAGTTATCAAAGCAGACGGACTTGCTCTCGGAAAAGGTGTTATCATCGCCATGACACGTGACGAAGCAACTGACGCCGTTAAATCCATTATGGAAGACAAGCAATTCGGTGCCAGCGGTGACAAAATCGTTATCGAAGAATTCCTGGAAGGACCTGAGGTGTCAGTTCTGTCCTTTACAGACGGTAAAACAGTTGTCCCCATGGTTTCTTCAATGGATCACAAGCGTGCTCATGACGGAGATCAGGGACTTAACACAGGCGGTATGGGCACGGTTGCTCCTAACCCCTACTACACTTCAGAGGTTGCGGAAAGATGCATGAAGGAAATCTTCCTTCCCACAATGAATGCAATGAATGCAGAAGGAAGAACATTCAAAGGCTGCCTCTACTTCGGACTTATGATTACAAAGAACGGTCCTAAGGTTATCGAATACAACTGCAGATTCGGCGATCCCGAAACACAGGTTGTGCTTCCTCTCTTAGACAGCGACCTTCTTACAATCATGAAAGCAGTTACAGACGAAAAGCTTTCCGAAACTGAAGTTAAATTCAAAGACAAGAACGCGTGCTGTGTAATCATGGCATCCGACGGATATCCGGCTCACTATGAGAAGGGATTTGAGATGAACATTCCGGCTGACGTTTTACCGAACGTATATGTTGCCGGTGCAAAACTCGAAGACGGAAAGCTTCTCACAAACGGCGGACGTGTTCTCGGTGTTACTGCAATCGCAGACACTCTGAAAGACGCAATATGTGAGTCTTACAGACTTGTAAAAACAATTTCATTCGAGAATGCATTTTACAGAAATGACATCGGTAAAAGAGCACTCGAAGCGGAGGAAAAATAATGGTTTACAGAATTTTTGTTGAGAAAAAAGCAGAGCTTGCAAACGAAGCAAACGGACTTTGCCAGGAATTCAAAAACATTCTCGGCATTAAGGGAATCGAAAAGGTTCGCCTTTTCAACAGATATGATGCGGAAAGCATCAGCGAAGAGCTTTTTGAAACGGCTTCAAAAACGGTTCTTTCAGAGCCCCAGCTCGACATCGTGACAACTTCCCTTCCGGAGACTTCAGGAACGGTATTTGCTGTGGAATATCTCCCGGGACAGTTCGATCAGAGAGCCGACTCAGCCGCACAATGTATTCAGATTCTTTCATGCGGTGAAAGACCGGTAATCAAGACCGCAAAGGTATATATCTTAGAAGGAGATTTATCCGAAAGCGAAATTGCCGAAATCAAAAAGTATGTAATAAACCCTGTTGAAGCAAGAGAAGCTTCAATGGAAAAGCCTGAAACTCTTCAGACTGTTTATGATATTCCCACAGAGGTTGAAACCTTAGAAGGCTTCCTTGATTTAGACCATGAAGGCCTCGCTGCTTTTGTCAAAAAGTACGGTCTTGCAATGGATGTAGACGATATAACATTCTGTCAGGAATATTTCGCAACAGAAAAGAGAAATCCCACAATCACCGAAATCAGAATGATTGACACCTACTGGTCAGACCACTGCCGTCACACAACATTCTTAACAACAATCGACAGTGTTAAGTTCGAAGACGAACTTATACAGAAGGCTTATGACGAATATATCGAAGCAAGAAAGTCCATCGGCAGAACAAAGCCTCAGAACCTCATGGACATCGGTACACTTGCAGCAAAGGTTCTCAAGAAACAGGGCAAGCTTGACAAGCTTGACGAATCAGAAGAAATAAATGCATGTACCGTAAAAATGGAGGTTGAGGTTGACGGAGTTAAAGAGCCGTGGCTTCTTCTCTTCAAAAACGAAACACATAACCACCCCACTGAAATCGAGCCTTTCGGCGGTGCCGCAACTTGTATCGGCGGTGCCATCAGAGATCCTCTTTCAGGAAGATCTTATGTATATGCCGCAATGCGTGTGACAGGTGCCGCAGATCCGACAGTTCCCGTTTCCGAAACAATTCCGGGCAAGCTTCCTCAGAGAAAGCTCGTTCAGACAGCCGCAGCAGGCTACTCTTCATACGGTAACCAGATCGGTCTTGCAACGGGCATGGTAAATGAACTTTACCATCCGGGTTATGCCGCAAAGAGAATGGAAATCGGTGCCGTAATCGCAGCCGCTCCTCAGGAAAATGTACGCAGAGAGCGTCCCGGTGACGGTGACATCGTAATCTTACTCGGCGGAAGAACAGGTCGTGACGGTATCGGCGGTGCAACAGGTTCTTCAAAAGCACATGACTCACACTCAGTTGAAAACTGCGGTGCTGAGGTTCAGAAAGGTAATGCTCCCGAAGAAAGAAAGCTTCAGAGATTATTCAGAAATCCCGCAGCCACAAAGATGATTAAGCGCTGTAATGACTTCGGTGCCGGAGGCGTTTCAGTTGCAGTCGGTGAGCTTGCAGACGGTCTTGCAATCGACCTTAACGCAGTACCGAAAAAATATGACGGTCTTGACGGAACAGAGCTTGCCATTTCAGAGTCACAGGAAAGAATGGCAGTTGTTGTTGCCAAAGAAGATGTTGAAGCATTCAAGGAACTTGCTCACAGCGAAAATCTTGAGACAAGTGTTGTTGCAGTTGTAACAGAAGAGCCGAGACTTCGCATGACATGGAACGGTAAAACAATCGTTGACGTTTCAAGAGAATTCTTAAATTCAAACGGTGCGGAAAAGCACATTGACGTTGTGGCAGCAAAGCCTGAGTCTTTTGAAAAAGAAGAAACATCTGATTTCGAAGAAGGATATAAGAAGCTCCTCGGAGATCTCAATATCTGTTCAGGAAGAGGCCTGTCAGAAAGATTCGACTCAACAATCGGTGCCGGAACGGTGCTCATGCCTTTCGGCGGAAAGCATCAACGTACTCCGATTCAGAGTATGGTTCAGCTTATTTCAGTTGAAGAAAAACACACAAACACATGCTCATACATGTCATGGGGTTACAACCCGTTCATCTCAGAGAAGAGCCCATATCACGGCGCATACCTTGCAGTGGTTGAAAGTGTTGCAAAACTGATTGCAACAGGTGCTTCTTTCGAGGATGTTTATCTTACGTTCCAGGAATATTTCGAAAAACCAATGCGTGACGGAAAGCGTTGGGGCAAACCTATGTCAGCCCTCCTCGGTGCCTTTAAGGCACAGATGGATTACGGCATTGCAGCCATCGGCGGCAAGGACTCAATGAGCGGATCATTTGAAAAACTGGATGTTCCTCCTACCCTCGTTTCCTTTGCCGTAACAACAGGCAATACTTCAGAAGTTGTTTCACCTGAGTTCAAGGCAGCAGGACACAAGCTCATTAAGATTACTCCCGAGACAGATGAAAACGGACTTCCGGTTGTTGAATCCCAGCTTATGTGCTTTGAAAAGGTAACTGCTCTTATGAGAGCCGGCAAGGTATATGCAGCATACACACCAACCTACGGCGGAATTGCAGAAGCAGTTTACAAGATGGCAATCGGTAACGGTCTCGGCTTTACTTACGCTGACGGAATTAAAGTACCGGATATATTCTCATATGCATACGGTTCGTTCCTTCTTGAAGTTGATGCTGACACAGAAGGTGATGTAATCGGTACAATTACAGAATCTCCGGTAATCAAACTCAGAGATACAGAGCTTAAGCTTTCGGAGCTTGATAAGATTTACGAGTCAAAGCTTGAAGAAATTTATCCGACACTTGAGAAGGACAATGCAAATAAGCTTGAAGCATTCAGCTATAAGGCTTCATCTGTTGCCTCTCCTGCTGTTAAGGTTGCAAAGCCACGGGTACTCATCCCCGTATTCCCGGGTACAAACTGTGAATTCGATTCAGCAAAGGTTGTACGCGATGCAGGCGCAGAAGCAAAAATCTTCGTTGTAAAGAATCTCACATCTGAAGATATTCAGGAAAGTGCAGAAGCTTTTACCGAGGAAATAAAGAAATCACAGATGATCTTCGTGCCCGGCGGTTTCTCCGGCGGTGATGAGCCTGACGGTTCAGCTAAGTTCATTATGTCATTCTTCAAAAACGAAAATATCAAAAATGAAGTACATGCACTTCTAAATGACAGAGACGGTCTCATGTGCGGTATTTGTAACGGCTTCCAGGCTCTTATCAAATTAGGTCTTGTTCCTTACGGAAAGATCATTGATACGGATGCCGACTGCCCTACTCTTACATTCAACACAATCGCACGTCACCAGTCAAAGCTTGTTCGTACAAGAATTGCATCAACTCTTTCACCATGGCTTGCAGGAGCAAAGGTGGGCGATGTTTACACCGTTCCGATTTCACACGGTGAAGGTCGTTTCCTTGCTTCAGATGAGCTTATCAGAAAGCTCGCCGCAAGCGGACAGATTGCAACACAGTATGTTGACCTTGACGGCAACCCTACTGATGATATACGCTACAACCCGAATGGTTCGTCATTTGCAATAGAAGGTATTACTTCACCGGACGGTCGTGTCTTCGGTAAAATGGGACACAGTGAGCGTATCGGCAACGGCTTATATAAAAATGTATACGGCGAGTATGATATGAAGATGTTCTCATCCGCCGTTAAATACTTTAAATAAAGGAGTAAAAATTCATGGCAAAATTTTTCAATGAACCTTCACACACATTTAATGAGTATCTTTTAATTCCGGGACATTCTTCATCAGAATGCATTCCCGCAAATGTAAGTCTCAAAACGCCTCTTGTAAAATATAAGAAAGGCGAAGAACCGGCAATCACAATGAATATTCCCATGGTATCAGCCATCATGCAGGCTGTATCAGGTGACAGACTCGCAGTTGCTCTTGCAACTGAGGGCGGTGTTTCATTCATCTACGGTTCACAGTCAATTGCAGACGAAGCTGCAATGGTAAAAAGAGCAAAAGATCACAAGGCCGGTTTCGTAACAAGCGATTCAAATATCACTCCGGAAAACACTCTTGCGGATATTATTGCTTTAAAAGAAAAAACAGGACATGCAACAGTTGCTGTAACTGAGGACGGAACATCACACGGAAAACTTCTCGGTATCGTAACAGGCCGTGACTACCGTGTAAGCCGTATGTCACCCGACACTAAGGTTGCCGATTTCATGACACCTTATGAAAAACTCATCACAGCTCCTGACGGAACGACTCTTAAAGAGGCAAACGATATTATCTGGGATCACAAGCTTAATTCACTTCCCATCGTCGATGAAAACCAGTGCCTCTGCAACATGGTATTCAGAAAAGACTATGAATCACATAAGGCTCATCCCAATGAACTTCTTGATAAAGACAAGAGATATGTTGTAGGTGCCGGTATTAACACAAGAGACTACGCAGAAAGAGTGCCTGCCCTTTTAGAAGCAGGCGCTGACGTTCTTTGCATTGACTCATCCGAAGGTTTCTCAGACTGGCAGAAGCTTACGATCGCATGGATAAGAGATCATTACGGCGATACAGTTAAGGTGGGTGCCGGAAACGTTGTTGACGCAGCCGGTTTCAGATTCCTTGCAGAAGCAGGTGCTGACTTTATTAAAGTAGGTATCGGCGGAGGTTCAATATGTATCACCCGTGAAACAAAGGGTATCGGTCGCGGACAGGCAACTGCCCTTATTGATGTTTGCGCAGAGCGTGACAAATATTTCGAAGAAACAGGTATTTACATTCCTGTATGTTCAGACGGCGGTATCGTTTATGACCACCACATTACTCTTGCTCTTGCAATGGGTGCTGACTTTGTAATGCTCGGCAGATACTTCGCAAGATTTGACGAAAGCCCGTCAGCCAAGGTTACAATCGGCGGTACATATTACAAAGAGTACTGGGGCGAAGGTTCAGCCCGTGCACGTAACTGGCAGAGATATGACCTCGGAGGCGACAAAAAGCTGTCATTTGAGGAAGGTGTTGACTCATATGTTCCGTATGCAGGTTCACTGGGAGACAACGTTGCAATGTCCCTTTCAAAGGTTAAATCAACAATGTGCAACTGCGGTGCCCTTACAATTCCGGAACTTCAGAAAAAAGCTGTTCTCACTCTCGTTTCTGCAACAAGTATTGTTGAAGGCGGAGCACATGACGTAATACAGAAAGAAAAGAGCAACCCGATAAAATAAAGCGATTTGAAATTGCGGCTTGACGCCCGTGAGACTGTCTTTGAAGACGGTTTCGCGGGTGTTTTTTTGTTGTTGAGGTTTTGCCTCTTTGAATTAGTTTGATAATAATGATATGGTTTCAAAAGGTTTCCTTTGGTTTCACTCAAAAAATGAAACTATTAAGCGGGAAGCGAAACTCTCTTTTAGGACTGAAACTATGCTAATCAGTTTGTCAAATCGGAATTTGTCAATACCTATTACCATAAAGATATTTATTTGAAATTCTCTTTTGTG
>CAMFNB010000003.1 GCA_945965275.1 uncultured Clostridia bacterium
GCATACAAAATGAGAATTGCTTCAGTGACAGTGGGAACTGCCCCCTCAATGGACGGCTATGCTTCTCCTATGTCACCTTTAATCGTAAATCATGCAAAAGTAACATACACCACACAGTACCCGGATGCGCTTGTCTGTGACTCGGAAATCATGCAGACTGCACCCGATGTAATGTTCAGAGCAGGCTTCGGTGATATAGTCGGAAAATACACGGCTCTTGCTGACTGGCAGCTCACTGTAAAAATGAACGGCGAGTATTGGTGTGATACAACTGCAAAACTTGTGAGAAACGCGGTTAATAAGTGTGTGGATAATGCGGAAAAGTATATGAAGCACGACCTTGATGCAATTGATGACATGAACGAGGCTCTCGTTCTTTCGGGCATTGCAATGGGACTTGTGGGAATATCAAGACCCGCTTCGGGTAGCGAGCATCACATTGCCCACTTCTGGGAACTTGATGCACTTAAGAAAGGAATCGAACATCCTCTTCACGGAAACTCCGTGGGCGTAGGTTCAATCGTTTCATCAAAGGCATATGAAATCATGAAAGAAAGATATGAGGATATCAGAGAAATCGAGGTTCCCACATCTGACTTTCTTTGCGATATTTATAAAAAAGTCGGTTCTCCTCTGTCTCCTGAGGGATTGGGAATACCGAAGGAAGTATTCAATGACTGCATAAACAACGCTTACAGAATCAGACCGCGTTATACAATATTCAATTATGCAAAGAATGCAGGTTTCCTTCCGGAACTTGCTGACATATTAACTGAGGAGTTTTACAAATGAATCTGATTGCGGAAAATTGGAAAGATTACGAAATCCTTGATACCGGTGACGGAATGAAGCTTGAGAGATGGGGAGATATCGTTCTTGCAAGACCGGACCCTCAGGTTATCTGGAGCAAATCCAATCCGAAACTTTGGGAAAAAGCCGACGCCACATATCACCGCAGCAATAAGGGCGGCGGACATTGGGAATACAACAGAAAGATTCCGGACAAGTGGAAGATAAAATACAAAGATCTTAAATTCTATGTAGAACCGACAGGCTTTAAACACACAGGTCTTTTCCCGGAGCAGGCAGCAAACTGGGACTGGATGTATGAAAGAATCAAAAAGAGAACCGCCGAAGGTAAAAAGGTTAAAGTGCTTAATCTTTTCGGATATACAGGCGGTGCAACATGTGCATGTGCTGCTGCGGGTGCTGAGGTATGCCACGTTGATGCATCAAAGGGAATGGTTACGAGAGCGCGGGAAAATGTTGAACTTTGCGGACTTACTGATGCGGTTGTAAGATATATCGTTGATGACGCATTTAAATTTGTTTCAAGAGAAGTTCGAAGAGGAAACAAATATGAAGGTATAATTATGGACCCGCCGTCATACGGAAGGGGCCCCGGCGGAGAGGTATGGAAACTTGAAGAAAGCCTTAACGGCTTTGTTCAGGAAGCGTCACAGCTTCTTTCTGACGAGGCGCTGTTCTTCCTTCTCAACTCATATACAACAGGGCTTTCATCGGTTGTTACGGGAAACATTTTGAATCTTACCGCTGCAAAAGGAAGAAAGGGTCATGTTGAAGCCGGAGATTTATGCATTCCTGTTTCATCAGACAACAGAATTCTTTTACCCTGCGGATCTTATGCCGCTTTCTTAGGTGACTGATTGATGAAAATACTCTATGAAGACAACCATATAATTTCTGTGGTGAAAGAGCCGGGAATTTTATCCCAGGCCGATTCAGGCACGGGCGAGGATATGGTGAATCTTCTTAAAGAGGACATAAAGGAAAGATATCAGAAACCGGGAAATGTTTATGTGGGACTTGTACACCGTCTTGACAGAAATGTAGGCGGTACAATGATATTCGCGAAAACATCAAAGGGAGCATCGAGACTTTCCGAGGAGATAAGATGCAAAAGATTCTATAAGGCATATATAGCTCTTGTTGAAGGCTGTTGGCCGGAGAAGGAGAGCCTTCTTAAGAATTATCTCTTAAAAGATGAAAAAACAAATACCGTAAGCGACAACAGAGAAAAGGGTAAGGAATCATACCTGAGAGTCATTCGTCTTGCCGCAAACGATAAATATTCACTTCTTCTTGCACTGCCCATAACGGGAAGAACCCATCAAATCAGGGCACAGCTTTCCTTTGCCGGCTATCCCATAGCCGGAGACAGGAAGTACGGCAGTCATTTTACCGGCAAAACGAAGGAAGATTTCGGACTTTGGTCATGTCACGGAATAGTAAAGCATCCGACAAAAGACGAACTTATTCATGTGACATCACTTCCGGAGAGGAAGGGTGTGTGGTCGAATTTTGACGAATCACAATATGAAAAGGCTGCAAATTTCACAGAGGAGAAAATCATTAAATGGTTTACGATTTAATAGCATCTGCCGCATTCGGCGTTGAGTCAACGGTAAAAAGAGAATTGTCCTGGCTCGGAGTCGAGGATGCAAAAGCAGAAAACGGTAAAATAAATTTTAAAGGGGACGAAGCAATGATTATGAAAGCTAATCTATGGCTTCGCACCGCTGACAGAATATATATAAACATGGGAAAATTCCGTGCCGAAACCTTTGAAGACTTATTCCAGGGTGTAAAAGCAATGCCGTGGGAGAATTTCGTAGGCAAAAACGGTGCTTTTCCCGTTTCCGGAAAGTCGGTTAAGTCAATTCTTCACAGTGTGCCGGATTGTCAGAAAATAACCAAAAAGGCAATCGCTGAGAGACTTAAATCGGTTTATGGTGTTGATTGGCTGGATGAGGACGGACCGGAATACAAAATAGAGGTTTCGCTTTTGAATGATGAGGCAATGCTTACAATAGACACATCAGGCACAGGTCTTCATAAAAGGGGATACAGAGCAAAGGCCGGAGAGGCTCCGCTGAAGGAAACTCTTGCCTGTGCACTCATATACACAAGCAGATGGAAGAAGGACAGGGTTCTTATGGATCCGATGTGCGGCAGCGGAACTATTGCAATTGAAGCAGCTCTCATGGCGATGAATATGGCTCCGGGCCTCAACAGGCATTTTGCTTTTGAAAAATGGCCGCAGTTTTCAAAGAGCCTTTGGCAGGACATCCTGAACGAAGCAAGGGATGAAATCGACTATGATGCCGTAACAAGAATATACGCATCAGACATTGACGGCAAAGCACTTGCCCTTGCAAGAGAGCATGCAAAGAATGCGGGAGTTGATGAAAAGATAAGTTTTCAGAAGCTTGATCTTGCAGACACATCAAGCAAATACGAATACGGTTTCATTATAACGAACCCGCCATACGGCGAAAGACTTTCGGATAAAACAGAAATCGAAAAGCTTTACAAAAAAATGGGTGCCCATTTTAAGAAATTCAAAACATGGTCTTACTACATAATCACATCATATGAACAGTTCGAAAAGTTCTTCGGAAGACGTGCCGACAAGAAGAGAAAATTGTATAACGGCATGCTGAAATGCGACTATTATCAGTACTTTGGACCGAAGCCTGATTTCAAAGCCCGTAAACAAGGGAATTTTGAAAAGAAATAGTCCGAAAACCGCTTTATTTAGTGGCTTTTTTCGCTTGACACCACTATACGATGTGGTATAATTAGGCTATCATATTAAACGAGGAGGAACTACCTAATGAATAAAGGTGAGTTAATCGAAGCAGTAGTAAAGGCTACCGGCTTAACAAAAAAAGACGGCGAGGCTGCAGTTAAAGCAGTTCTTGATTCTATCCAAGGCGCTCTTAAGAAGGGCGACAAGGTTGCTCTTATCGGATTCGGTACTTTCGAAGTTAAGAAGACAGCTGCAAGAAAGGGTATCAACCCACTTACAAAAGAGCAGATCAAGATCCCTGCTGGTAAGAAAGTAAGCTTCAAGGCAGGCGCTGCTTTAAAGGCAACAGTTAACAAGAAAAAGAAATAATTAAATTATTTTGATTTCGAAACACTGAACGTATTTGCGTCCAGTGTTTTTTTTTGCTACAATGGATTAGCGTAAAAATTATTTAAAGGGGTGTTAATAATGGCAAAAGTAAATGAAGATATGATTATTTCCGAAGTACTTTCAATGGATAACAATACAGCACCGATTCTGTTCTCACACGGATTACATTGCTTAGGATGCGCTCATGCAACAAGCGAGTCTCTCAAGGATGCATGCGCAGTTCACGGAATTGATGTTAACGAACTTGTTAAGGATCTTAACGAGTACTTTGACAAACAGTGATATGTTATAAGAAACAATAAAACAAAGGACGGAAGAGAATATCTTCCGTCCTTTTTATTATTTTACCGTGTATTTTATTTAAATATATTGGTTTTTGATTCAGTACCTTTAAACAGTCTGACTAAGTTTGCGTGATGTCTTGCTATGATGAAAACAACTTCCGCGGCGCAGATGAGAATTACAGCCGGGGGCGCTGCCTGTGCAACAGCAAGATATATCACGGAACCTGTAATCGCTGACAGCGTGGATACGGACATGTACCTGGTTGTGAGCAGAAGTATTGCGAGAATTGCAAAGGCGATAAGGCCTGCAATCCAACTGATAAACCAAATTACAGACATATATACGGTAAAACCTTTTCCTCCCTTAAAACCATACCAAATCGGAAATGAGTGGCCGAGTATTGCAAAGGCTCCGGTTATTGCCGCACAAAGCTGAAAGCTGCCGTCCTGCACCCAATAGAGAACAGAGAAAACGGCTACGACTATTGCGGCTTTGGTAAGATCGAGGGCAAACACAATCCATGCATATTTACTTCCGAATGCGCGTTTGAAATTGGTGAAGCCCGCATTTCCGCTGCCGACTGTTCTGATATCTTTGTGATATATTCTTTTTGAAAATTCAATTGCCGGATTCCATCCGCCGATAAGATAGGCACAAATCGCGGCAATTATCAATGTTGCGATTTTCATTTACTGAGTCCTTATTTTTCTTCGCCGCAGAAGGTTATCTGCTTTCCGAAACCGAATACCGCAAAGGCATCAGGTCCGATTGAAGCACCGATGATCGGGCCGATTGTTCCGATATGTACGTTTTTACAGGGAATCTCTTTTTCAATCATTTCTTTCATAAGAGAAACTTCTTTTTCGTCACAGTCTGAATGAGCAAGGTATATTGTCTGATCTTCTGAATTGATTACTCCGTCCTTAAGAAGCTTTACGATTTCAAGCATTGAGTTGACTCTGCCTCTTACTTTTTTAAAAGCTGCCTGCGCACCTACTGCATCGGCAATGAGAATCGGCTTAACGCCCATGAGATTTCCGAAGAATGCGGATGAGCCGGTTACACGTCCTGCGCGACGGAGATATTCAAGAGTATGTACGGTAACAAACTGGTTTATTGTTTTTCTGATATTTATGATACTGTCGTTGATTTCCTGAGCATCTTTGCCCTGCTCGGCAAGTTTTGCCGCTTCAATGGCGAGCATGCCGATACCGTAGCTTGCATTCTGAGAGTCAATGCAGAAAATGCGTGCGTCAGGGTATTTTGACTTGAGACTTTCCGCAACAGTTGCACCGGTGTTTACTGAGTTAGACTGCTTCAGTGAGCATCCGATATATACGATGTCATAATCCTTCTCAAGGTATTCTGTAAAAATTCTTTCAAACTCCTGCGGAGCAACCTGTGAAGTGATGATTTTCTTGCCGTCTCTGATTAAATTATAGAATGCATGAGCTTGCTCTGCAGTCCATTCCAAAAGAGCAGGCGTGGACTTGTCGTCAAGCATTGTCGACATTTTTGCATAGTCAATATCATATTCTTTGAGTAACTCAGGACTCAGGTCCGAGCATGAATCTGTAATTATCTTTACTTTTCTCATTATGTACTCCTAACATCTTATTTAAAATGACCTAATGAATTATACAAACATAACAAGAAAAAAGCAACGACCGAAACACCAACGTTTATGAATATGTTTTTATTATTTCTTCTGCGACTTCACGCTTGGAAACACATCTGTCCATGGACTGCTTTTCAAGATATTTGTGTGCTTCCGGCTCACTCATCTTGATTTCAGATATAAGCAGCCATTTTGCGTGATTTATAATACGAATTTCTTCCATTTTTTCCTGCATTGAAAGAGTTTTCTTTTCGGTTTTTCTCAGTCTTTCTCTCGCACTGGTCATCCAACGAAGAGCATTTGTAACGACTGTTTTCGTGATGGGCCTGGGAAGGGTGAAAAGGCCGTAAGGGGATACCTTGGCATAGATTTCATCATGTACGTCAGAAGGCGTGAGAATAAGCGCAATTGTATCCTGTGATGAACACAAATCAACCCCGAACCTTGTACCGAACTCGTCAGGAAGCGGGGCATTGATAATTACGAAATCATATGAGTGTTCGGCATATTCTCTCTTTGCCGAGGCTATGTTTGATACAATTTTGACAGGGGAATAGTGAGCCTCAGGCAACATTGCAGAAAAATCTTTGTTGAAATTCTGCATTGCCGAGACGATAAGAACACTATAAACTCGTTCTTTCAGGCTCATTGGCTACTCCTCAAATCGTGATGCTTTTATTTTTTACAGTAAGTTTTTGTAATCTTTTCAGGGATATATGCTTTGATGAAATCACTGCATACCGCAATTTCGCAGGCGGCTCTGAGGCTGAGCGGGAGTCGCTTGTAATTCTCGAGAACTTCCGGAGGTGCGGTAAAAAGATTCACATCCGCAGCTTCAGGAAGAACCATATTGTTTTTAATTCCGAGAATACATGCATATATCATTAGTGAAAAAGCAAGATAGGGGTTAGCCATAGGATCCGGAGCACGGTATTCAACTCTGCGGTATTCGCCGTCAGCTGCCGGGATTCTGATAAGCTGTGAGCGGTTTTCTTTTGACCAGGAGACATATCCCGGTGCTTTGTTTTCGCCCAAACGTTCGTAGGAGTTGTCGGTGGGGTTCATGAACAAAGTCATCTCCGAAGACTTCTCAAGAATACCGGCAATCATTTTGTCAAATAACTCTGTAATGTTATCTGATTTTACAGACATATTGATGTGGAAACCGTTTCCGGCCTGGTTCTTAAGCGGCTTTGCGGAGAAATCAGCATAAAGACCGTTTCTTCTTGCAACCGTTTTAACAACAGTCTGGAATGTCATTGCATTATCTGCTGCTTCAAGAGGATCTGAGTAACGATAGTCGATTTCGTTTTGTCCTGGGCCTGCCTCGTGGTGAGAGCTTTCAGGCTGAATACCCATCTGCTCAAGGGTAAGACAAACTTCTCTTCTTATATTTTCTCCTTTGTCCTCAGGAGCGATATCCATATAACCTGCCTTGTCATAAGGATTCTTTGTGGGGTTTCCGTTTTCGTCAAGTGTGAAAAGATAGAACTCCTGTTCAGCACCGAATGTGAATGAAAGACCTGCTTCCTTTGCATCTGCAACAGCCTTTTTCAGCAGGGCTCTTGTGTCACACTCGAAAGGAGTTCCGTCCGGGTATGAAATGGTTGAATACATTCTGACTACTTTTCCGTGTTCCGGTCTCCAGGGGAGAAGCATAAGCGTTCCCGGATCGGGATGAAGAAGCAAATCGCACTGTGCTTCGTCACCGAAGCCGATTACTGATGACGCATCAAATGAAATGCCGTAATCAAAAGCTCTCGGGAGTTCTTCGGGCATGATTGAAATGTTTTTCTGTTTACCAAATACATCGCAGAAGGCAATACGAATAAATTTAACGCCTTCTTCTTTAACAAACATCAGTACGTCTTCTTTGGAGTAGTTCATATGTTTCAGCCTACTTTCTGTAATTAGTTTGCAACATACATCTGCTTGTAAGGATTTTTTGTGTCCGGAATTACAACAGTGAATGTTGAAGCAAGAACATTTTCTTTATTATAACCGAAATGGTCACAATATTCACTAATCAAAGGCTTAATTTCTTCCAAATCTTCTTCAGTTGCGATTTTTGCGTTTACCTGACCCGGAAATTCCACGTCTGTGCAGTCTGAACGGAGAAACATTTTACCGCCGTGCATGCCGGTGCAGGGGAAATTGCCGACAATTTTTTTGTCCCCCCGGTCAAGACCGAGTACAACAATTGTACCGCCGGCCTGATACTCACCGAGGAAGCTTCCTGCACATCCGCCGATGACGAGTGCCGGTTGCTTTGTTTTGTAAGCCTTCATATGGATTCCGGCACGGTAGCCGGCATTTTCTTTGACGAAAATTTTACCGCCTCTCATTGCGTATCCTGCGGCATCGCCGATATTTCCGTGAACGATGATTTCGCCTTCGTTCATTGTGTCACCGACAGCATCCTGTGCATTTGCATGAACGTTGATGGTTGCACCGTTAAGATACGCACCCAGTGCATTACCGGGAACACCGATAATATCGATTTTCTTATCTGCCATACCTGCAGCTATGAAACGCTGACCGCAGCAGTTCTCAATTTGAACTTCACTTCCTGCTGCTCTGAGTTGCTCATTTAATTCTTTATATTCAAAATCCTTTGCGTTAATTGTATTCATTATTGAAGCCCTCCAAATATCTTCTTTCGCTCTTCCTTAGAGAAAATCAGTGTTGACGCACCTTGCCTTAGAGCCTCAAAATCGAGAGTATCAAGGGGAACCTTATTCTTAATGAGGGAAGTGTAGATGCCGGCACGCTCATTTTTACCGATAATGATGAAGCCCTTGAGGACATTGTCTTTTGTGAAGATTCTCTTGATGAAATCCTCTCCTTTTTCCTCGTAGAGCTCGCCTTCGTATGTTCCTGCTGTCATGGCATGGAGACCGAATAATCCGAGAGAGTTCATCGGGATTGCATCTTTCTGCTCCTTTTCACCGCCTGCCATGTTAACACCTGCGGTATATCCCTGCATATATGCATTCGGTAAAAGTGCAAGCACTCTCTTTCGGCCGAATGAAACATCAAACCCTTCTGTACAGTCGCCTGCGGCATATACATCATCAATTGAAGTTTTCATTTTCTCGTCGACGATGATGCCTCTGTTTACTTCACCGCCGAGATCTTTTACAAGACCGACATTGGCTCTTACACCGACTGCGAGAACAAGAACATCAAATTCAATCTCAGAGCCGTCCTGCATAATTGCTCTGTTCTCTTTGAACTCGCTTGCACTGTTGCCTAAGATGAATTTGATTCCCTTTTTCTCAAGATGCTTTTGCATGATACCTGCACACTCCGCATCAAAAATACTCGGTAGTATGCGGTCTGCAAGATCACAAACTGTGATAGAGGCAACTTTTTCAAATATGCCTTCGGCACACTTAAGACCAATCAAACCGGAACCGATAATGAGCACCTTCGATTCCTTTGTGACGGCAGCCCCAAGTGCGTTTGCGTCATCCAAAGTCATAAATGAAAACTTGTTTGTCACCTTTTCAAGGCCCTTAAACGGAGGGACGAAGGGACAAGAACCTGCAGCCACACATACCGAAGAAAACGGAAGAGCGGAGCCGTCGTCAAGCACAACCTTGCCTGACTTCTTATCAATACTTACGGCTTTTTTACCGTACAGCACCTTGCAGTTATTCTGATCATAGAAATCTTCGGGACGATAGTTAATATGATCAATGTCAGTTTTACCTTCCAATAAATATGAGATAAGAGGTCTGCCGTATACGAAATGATTTTCTGCAGAAACAACAGTAATGCCGGACTCTTTGTCTGAGCTTCTGATTCCTTCAATACAACCGACGGAAGCTACGCCGTTTCCGATGATTACATATTCACTCATTACTGTTCACCTCTTTCTTCAAATACAATGGCTCTGTTAGGACAACCTGTTACACATGCCGGGGTACCGCATTCGTTCTTTGTGCAGAGTTCGCATTTCTGCATGACTCCTGTTTCTCCGAGAGCGAGAGCACCGTTCGGGCAAACAAGCACGCATGTGAGACAGCCCACACACTTGCTCTGGTCGATGGAGACGAGTCCGTCTTTTACCGAGAAGGCACCGGAAATACAACTCTTTACGCAAATCGGATCGGTACAATGTCTGCACGAAACTGCATATGAAATGCTTTCGTTGCCTTCAATATGAATTCTCGGATAAATCGGCTTTCCTTTGAGAGCTTCAGCCATATCCTTAAGTCCGCTGCAGGCAAATGCACAATTGTATTCGCACAAGTGACAACCTAAACACCATTCTTCGTTAACATAAACTCTTTTCATGCCTTTACTCTCCTGCGTGTGATATTCCGAGAATTTGCAATTCTTTCTCTGTTAAACCGATGCCTCGGAGCATCAGTCTGTTTCCGCGAAGTGCTTCAATTGAGTTAATACCCATACCACCCATCAGCTCTTTGATTTCGTGGTTCCATGCACTCATGAGATTTATAAGTCTTTCGCTTCCGATGTCAGGATTAAGTCTCTTTACGAGTTCGGGACGCTGTGTTGCAATACCCCAGTTACATTTACCGCTCTGGCATGTTCGACAAAGGTGGCAACCGAGAGCAAGAAGAGCAGAGGTTGCTATGTAGCAGGCATCTGCACCGAGAGCAATTGCTTTTACCACATCTGCTGCGCTTCTGATACTTCCGCCGACAACAAGTGAAACGTTGTTTCTGATTCCTTCGTCACGGAGTCTTTGGTCAACGGCTGCAAGGGCAAGCTCTACCGGGATACCTACGTTGTCTCTGATTCTCGTGGGAGCAGCACCGGTACCTCCGCGGAAGCCGTCGATAGCAATGATGTCAGCACCGCTTCGTGCGATACCGCTTGCAATTGCTGCTATATTATGTACTGCAGCAACCTTTACGATAACCGGCTTTTTGTACTCTGTTGCTTCTTTAAGAGAGAAGACAAGCTGTCTTAAGTCTTCAATAGAATAAATATCATGGTGAGGAGCGGGGGAAATGGCATCTGATCCTTCAGGAATCATACGTGTTCTTGAAACATCTCCTACGATTTTTGCACCGGGAAGATGTCCGCCGATACCCGGCTTTGCTCCCTGTCCCATTTTGATTTCAACGGCTGCACCGGCTTTGAGGTAATCCTCGTGTACGCCGAAACGTCCGCTGGCTACCTGGACGATTGTGTTAGGTCCGTAGCAGTAGAAGTCTTCATGCAATCCGCCTTCACCTGTGTTGTATAAAATGCCGAGCTTTGTTGCTGCTCTTGCAAGGGAAGCATGTGCATTGTAGCTGATTGAACCGTAGCTCATTGCAGAGAACATAACCGGCATTGAAAGCTCGATTTGACAAGGTAACTCGCATTTAAGATTTCCGTTTTCATCTCTTTCGGGTTTTACTGACTTTTTACCAAGGAATACTTTTGTTTCCATTGGCTCACGAAGAGGGTCAATCGGAGGGTTTGTTACCTGAGATGCATTGATGAGAATTTTGTCCCAATATACCGGAAGCGGATTTGGGTTACCCATTGATGAGAGAAGTACGGCACCGCTGTTTGCCTGCTTGTATACTTCTTTGATTGTTGTATCTGACCAGTTTGCGTTTTCACGAAGTCTGCAGTCGCTCTTTACTATTTTAAGTGCCCGTGTAGGACAGAGAGAAACACATCTCTGACAGTTAACGCACTTTGATTCGTCGCTTATCATAACTCCTTTTTGAGGATGGATTGCATGTACTTCATTTGCACATTGTCGTTCGCAAACTCGGCATGCAATGCAGCGATTTTCATTTCTGATTACTTCAAATTCAGGATATATAAATTCAATACCCATTAGTATGCACCTTCCTTTACATTTACGATTACCGGTTCACCGCCTGACGGAGCCCAGATGTTTTCTGCGTTCGGTTCCATGACACGAATAGCGGCTTCTTCACTTGCAATGTATACCTTGTCGTCTTTTTCGCCGACTACCATTGAACGAAGCTTTAATCTGTCATTGAGAGCCATAAGACCACCGTCATAACCAAGTACGATAGAGAAAGGACCGGTTACAAGTAAGCTCGGGTAAACAGTTCTGAGATACCTGAGTTTTGCTTTTACTTCAGGATCTTTGACAGCATCAATTGTGCTCCAGAAAGGTGCTGCAACTACATCAGCTGCTTCTTCTAATGTGAGTCCCTGTACGCGGATAAGGTAATCCATGATGTATGTTATTACTTCTGTATCTGTCTGAAGTGTACATTTGTACCCGAACATCTCTATGAATCTTCTGTTTGCGTCATAGGATGAAATTTCACCGTTGTGAACTATAGACCAGTCGAGAAGGGTAAACGGATGTGCGCCGCCCCACCAACCGGGTGTGTTTGTCGGATAACGTCCGTGTGCTGTCCATGAATAGCCTTCGTATTCTTCTAATTTATAGAACACACCTACGTCTTCCGGAAAACCGACGGCTTTGAATGTACCCATGTTTTTACCGCTGGAAAATACATAAGCGCCTTTCATCTCGGTATTTATTTTCATTACTGTTCTTACAACGAACTCTTTTTCATCGAGCTGCATTGAAGCTAAAACTGATTTAAGAGGTGATACGAAATATCGCCAGATAATCGGCTCGTTGGTAATGGCAGGAATTTTTCTTGTTGGGATTAGCTCTCCCTTGACGATTTCAAAACGTTCTTTAATGAATGCTTCACAACGTTTTCGTGTGTCTCTGTCATTGAAAAACATATGAAGAGCATAAAAGTCCTTATACTCCGGATAAATACCATAACCTGCGAATCCGCCGCCCAGTCCGTTTGATCTGTCGTGCATTGGTTTCATTGCATTTGTGATCATTTCACCGGACATCTTTTTTCCCTCTTTTGAGATGACCGCTGCAATAGCACAACCTGACGGGATCCTTACCTGACCTTCTAATTTCATAACTATCTCTTCCTTTCTGGAAATACAAAAAGGCGCCCATTTCAATACAATTTGAATTGTACTGAAATGAACGCCTTTGCTCATTGCACAAAAATATACGCCTATATGATTTGAATGTCAATAGAAAATTTTAATTGTCCTTGCAGGAAAAACAAAAGAACGCGAGCGACGGACAGCTGATTGGTGCGACGGATGGTTGGTTCGCGCAAAGTGCGAAAGGCGGGAGTCTTGTGAACCAAACGTTCAAAATGTCCACCGTGGGGCATGGTTCCGCGATTTAGTGGACAGATCAAAATGCAAACTGCAGTTTTTGTCCATTTAAATGCAATATCTGTTCATTTTGTGGCACCGCATAAATAAAGGGATTTCGGTAAAAAAACACCCGATAACCCGCATAAACACTGGCTGCCACTAAATCAGAAAAACACGGCTTCCGGTGGACAAAAATCAGCATCAATACAAAAAAGTTTTAAAAAAAGTGTTGACATTCTTTCTGCCGGGGTATATTATCACGCACATAAAGGCAATGGCGTCTTTGAGTTACAGGCTCAAAGACGCTTTTTCTTTTAGCTGAATACTGTGGAAAAGGCAAGGACGTCTTTAGCTGTCGGGAGAGCCGACGGCTGGGCGTCCTTTTCTTTACATGAGCTTGAAAGAGAAAACAAAACAGAAAAGGAGAATGAATCATGGAAACAGTAAAAGATTATTTTGGCAGCTTGGTATTTGATGACAGAGTTATGAAAGCCACTTTGTCCGCAAAGGTATACGCTTCGCTGAAGAAAACAATCGACGAAGGAACAGAATTGGATGTGAATGTTGCACAAGCAGTTGCAACGGCAATGAAGGACTGGGCAGTTTCCAATGGTGCTACTCACTATACACATTGGTTCCAACCACTTACAGGTGTAACAGCTGAAAAGCATGACAGCTTTATTTCACCTTCACCGGACGGCGGTGTAATCATGGAGTTCTCAGGAAAAGAACTTATCAAAGGCGAACCTGATGCTTCATCCTTCCCAAGCGGAGGACTCAGAGCCACATTCGAGGCAAGGGGGTATACAGCATGGGATCCGACATCCTATGCATTCATTAAAGGAAACACACTTTGCATTCCTACAGCATTCTGCTCATACGGCGGACAAGCTCTTGATAAAAAGACACCATTGTTAAGATCAATGGCAGTTTTAAGCAAACAAGCGCTCAGAATTTTAAGACTCTTCGGAAATGATACAGCTAAACGCGTAAGCTCCTCAGTAGGTGCTGAGCAGGAATACTTCCTTATCACAAAGGAAATGTTTGATAAGAGACCTGACCTTATTTTTACAGGCAGAACATTGTTCGGTGCCAAGTCTCCGAAGGGACAGGAAATGGACGACCACTATTTCGGCGTTATCAAACCAAGAGTTGCCGCATTTATGGAAGATCTTAACGATCAACTTTGGAAGCTCGGAATTCTTGCTAAGACAGAACATAACGAAGTTGCTCCGGCACAGCATGAGCTTGCCTGTATCTACACAACAACAAACATTGCAACTGACAACAACCAGTTAGTAATGGAAATCATGCAAAAAGTTGCTTCAAAGCACGGACTTGTGTGCTTACTTCATGAGAAACCGTTTGCAGGAGTTAACGGAAGCGGTAAACATAACAACTGGTCAATTGCAGATGACCTCGGACAAAACCTCCTTTCACCCGGAGCTACTCCTTATGAGAACGCTCAGTTCCTTCTGTTCTTAAGTGCTACAATCAAGGCTGTTGATGAATATCAGGATCTTCTCAGAATCTCAGTTGCAACAGCAGGAAACGACCACAGACTTGGTGCAAACGAAGCACCTCCGGCAGTTGTTTCAGTGTTCTTAGGCGATGAACTTAACGACGTTCTTGAAGCTATTGAGAAAGACATTCCTTACAAGGGCGCAGAGAAAGCTCAAATGAAGCTTGGTGTTGACGTTTTACCGAAGTTCAACAGAGATGCAACAGACAGAAACAGAACATCACCGTTTGCTTATACAGGAAACAAGTTCGAATTCAGAATGCTTGGTTCCGCAAACAGCTTAGCTTGTGCAAACATTATGCTTAACGCTTCAGTTGCAGAAGAGCTCAGACAGTTCGCTGACATACTTGAAAAATCAGAAGACTTTGAGGGTGATCTTCATAAACTCATCCAGAAAACAATCAAAGAACACAAGCACATTATTTTCAACGGCAACGGTTACGATGACAGTTGGATTAAGGTTGCAACAGAGGAGAGAGGCCTTATGAACCTCAGAACAACTCCTGATGCAATTCCTCACTTACTTGATAAGAAGAACGTTGACATGCTTACTTCATTGGAAGTATTCACAGAGGATGAGCTCAAATCACGTTATGAAATTACTCTTGAGAACTACTGCAAGACAGTCATTATCGAGGCAAACACAATGGTTGACATGGCAAGAATGCAAATTGCTCCGGCTGTTGAAAAATATGCAGCAAGCGTAGCAAAGTCAGCAGCAGCAAAGAAAGCACTTGATGCAGAGCTTGCTTGTTCATACGAAACAACACTTGTAAGAAAGCTGTCAGCATTAACAGACAGAATTGCAGTTCAGACAGATTTACTTGAAGCAGCAATTATGGATGTTGCAAAGGCAGGGGATGTGGGAACTGAATCAGCAATGATAAGAGACACATTACTTGCAAAGATGGGAGAGTTAAGAGTTGCATGTGACGAGGCCGAAACATTGACAGCAAAGAGTTATTGGCCGTTCCCGACATATGCAGATATTCTGTTCAGTGTCAGATAAGAAAGAGGTGTGAAAAATGGACAGTAGTATTGTTGAATTTGTCAAAGAGACCGTCAACACGGAAGCCTTTGGCATATGGTTCCTGATCGGAGCCGCATTGGTATTCTTTATGCAGGCCGGATTTGCAATGGTTGAAACCGGTTTCACCAGAGCAAAGAATGCCGGAAATATTATCATGAAGAACCTTATGGACTTCTGTATCGGTACTGTTGTATTCGTGTTACTCGGATTCAGCTTAATGATGTCAGAGGACTATGTGATGGGATTGTTCGGTGTTCCGAATCTCAAGATACTTACCGATTTCAAGGGATTCCTTGATGCAGGAATGGCTCCTTCATTCGTATTTAACCTTGTGTTCTGTGCAACAGCAGCAACTATTGTATCAGGTGCAATGGCTGAGAGAACAAAGTTCATTTCATACTGTATTTATTCAGGTGTAATTTCTTTATTCGTTTATCCTATTGAAGCCGGTTGGGTTTGGAACTCACAGGGCTGGCTTGCACAGATGGGATTCCACGATTTTGCAGGTTCCGCAGCAATCCATTCAGTTGGTGGTATATCCGCATTAATCGGTGCCATCATCTTAGGACCAAGACTTGGTAAGTATGTTAAAGATAAATCAGGCAAAGTTAAGAAGGTTAATGCTATCCAGGGTCACTCAGTAACTCTCGGTGCACTCGGATGCTTCATCCTCTGGTTCGGCTGGTACGGTTTCAACGGTGCAGCTGCATGGGACGGTCCTTCACTTGCATCAATCTTCCTTACAACAACAATTGCTCCGGCAGTTGCAACAGTAGTAACGATGGTATTTACCTGGATAAAGAACGGCAAGCCGGATGTATCAATGTGTTTGAATGCTTCTCTTGCAGGTCTTGTAGGTATTACAGCCGGTTGTGATGCATTAGATGCAGTCGGTTCAATAGTTGTAGGTATTGTTTCAGGTATTTTAGTAGTCGTAGTAGTAGAAGTGCTCGACCTTAAGCTCCACATTGACGACCCTGTCGGTGCAGTTGGTGTTCACCTTGCAAACGGTGTTTGGGGAACAATCGCAGTTGGTCTTTTAGCAAACCCAAATGCTCCGGCAGGACTTGAAGGCTTGTTCTACACAGGCAGCTTCAAATTACTCGGAATCCAGGCTCTCGGAATTGTTGCTATCCTTGCCTGGACAGCAGTATTCATGATTCTTACATTCACAATTCTTAAAAAGACAATTGGTCTTCGTGCTTCACCTGAAGAAGAAATCAAAGGTCTTGATGTTACTGAACACGGTCTTCCGAGTGCGTATGCAGACTTCATGCCAAAGATCGAAAGTCTTGACTACGGTTATGAGTCAGCAGTTGCGGTTACAGGTGAGACTCCTGTAGCAGAGGCAATTCCGGTTAAGAAAGTGCCTACATTCGACGCTGATGACGGAACACCTAAGTTCACAAAGGTTGAAATCATATGTAAAGAATCAAGATTTGAAACTCTTAAGACAGCAATGATGGATATCGGTATCACAGGTATGACGGTATCACATGTATTAGGTTGCGGCGTTCAGAAAGGACAGCCTGAGTTCTACCGAGGCGTACAGGTTGAAGCTAACCTGCTTCCGAAGATTCAGGTTGACATAGTAGTAAGTAAAGTTCCGGTTAGGAATGTTATTGAGACAGCTAAAAAGGCTCTTTATACAGGCCATATCGGAGACGGTAAAATATTCGTTTACGATGTAGAGAACGTAGTTAAGGTTCGTACAGGCGAAGAAGGCTACGATGCTCTGCAGGATGCAGAAGAATCGTAAAACTGTAAAAAACAGATTTTACTTAAGTAATGGGAGGTAAACCCGATGTGTTCTATTATGGGTTATTGTGGTGAGACATATTCACCGGAAAAATTTCAGGAAGGCTTCGAAAAAACAGTATCAAGGGGTCCGGACGACAGCAGAATTGTCAATACGGGTAACGGATTACTGGGATTCCACCGCCTGGCTATAATGGGCTTGACTGATTCGGGTATGCAGCCCTTCAGACTCGGCGACAGTTACATTGTATGTAACGGAGAAATCTACGGGTTTGAACCGGTAAAAAAGCAACTCATGAAAATGGGTTACTCATTTTCAAGTGATTCTGATTGTGAGATCCTCCTGCCGCTGTACAAAGAATTCGGAACAGGTATGTTCAAAATGCTCGATGCCGAATTCGCGTGCATCATCTATGACGGTGAAACACAGGAGTATATTGCGGCAAGAGATCCTATCGGAATTCGTCCTTTATATTACGGCTATGACGAAGACGGAACAATAGTATTCGCAAGTGAGGCAAAGAACCTCATTGGTATCTGTAAAAAAGTGATGCCCTTTCCCCCGGGACATTTTTACAAAGATGGTGAATTTGTTTCATATTGCGATATTGCAGATGTTCCGAAAGTCATTTCTGACGACCTCGAAACTGCCTGCGGTCATATCAGAGAAAAGCTTATAAAGGGCGTGGAGAAGAGACTTGTGGCAGATGCCAAGGTCGGTTTCCTTCTTTCCGGCGGTCTTGATTCATCTCTTGTTTGTGCTATTGCAGCAAAAAGATCCGAAACTCCGATAAGGACCTTTGCAATTGGTATGAGTGAGGATGCAATTGACTTAAGATACGCAAAGCAGGTTGCGGACTATATCGGAAGTGATCATCAGGAGATTTACATGACACCTGAGCTGGTTATTTCCTCACTTGAAGAAGTAATTAAAATCCTCGGCACATTCGATATCACAACTATCCGTGCCAGCATGGGAATGTATCTGATTTGCAAAGCAATCCACGAGCAAACAGATGTCAGAGTACTTCTTACAGGTGAAATATCCGATGAGATTTTCGGATATAAATATACTGATTTCGCACCTTCAGCCGATGCGTTCCAAAAAGAATCACAAAAAAGAGTACGTGAGCTTCACATGTATGATGTGCTTCGTGCCGATCGTTGCATATCAGTAAACTCTCTCGAAGCGAGAGTTCCGTTCGGTGATCTTGACTTTGTAAGATATGTTATGTCACTTGATCCGGAACTTAAAATCAACAAGTACGGAAAAGGCAAGTATCTGCTCAGACATGCCTTTGAAGACGGCGATTTTCTTCCTGAGAGTATCCTTTGGCGTGAGAAAGCAGCATTCTCCGATGCTGTTGGTCACTCCATGGTGGACTACCTTAAAGAGTATGCTGAATCCAAATATACGGATGAGGAATTTGAAACTCTGAAAGGCAAGTACACACATGCGGCACCTTTCACAAAGGAGTCGCTTCTGTATCGTGAGATCTTTGAAAAATACTATCCTGACCAAGGGGATATGGTTGTAGATTTCTGGATGCCGAACAAGGAATGGGAGGGCTGTGATGTTAACGATCCGTCAGCCAGAGTTCTCTCAAACTACGGAGACAGCGGCAAATAATTATATAATTATTATAGTAGGAAACAGAGTTCTGTTTTATTGACAACCGGACCCGAAAGTAGTATAGTTATACACCAGTGGGGCAATGGCGTCTTTAGGTAATTTTCTTGAAGTGTCGTTGCCTTAATTTCTTTACAAAAGTCTAATAGCAATAATGTTTCGCGGAGGAAAATATAATGAGTAATTGTGCTATTGTAGGAATTAACTGGGGCGATGAAGGTAAAGGCAGAATGGTAGACCTTCTTACAGAGGAATACGACATAGTAGTTCGTTTCCAGGGCGGCGGAAATGCAGGACATACCGTAATCAATGAATTCGGTAACTTCGCACTCCATCTTTTACCGTCAGGTATTTTCAGAAAAGAAGTTGTTAACATTCTCGGCAACGGCGTGGCTGTTGACCCGGAAAACCTTTATTCAGAAATTCAGGGTGTTGTTTCACAGGGAGTAAGCATCACACCTGAGAATCTTAAAATCAGTGATCGCGCTTCACTCGTAATTCCATGGCACAGAGACCTGGACGGACTTGAAGAAGCAAGACTTGCAGACAAAAAGTTCGGTTCCACAAAGCAGGGTATCGCACCTTTCTACTCAGACAAATATCAAAAGAAAACAATCCTCGCAGGCGAGTTATTATATCCTGACCACTTAAGAGCACATCTTAAGGACATTATGGAATGGAAAAACCTCACACTTCAAAATGTATACGGAGCGGAACCATACACAATGGAAATGCTTGAACAGTGGATTCAGGAATCATGTGAGAAAATCAAGCCGTTTGTATGCAACACAACAGCATTCTTAAGAGACGCAAAGAAAAACGGCAAGAAGATTATGTTCGAGGCACAGCTCGGTTCATTAAGAGACCTTGACTATGGTATCCATCCATATACAACATCTTCAAACACAACAGCTGCTTATGCTCCGGTAGGTTCAGGTCTTCCGGGTGCTAAGATTGATAAAATCGTCGGCGTTGTAAAAGCTTACTCAACATGTGTAGGCGAAGGACCTTTCGTTTGTGAAATGTTCGGTGACGAAGCTGAAGAACTCCGCAAAGCCGGCTTTGAATACGGTGCTAAGACAGGCAGACCGAGAAGAGTAGGACCTATCGATATCGTTGCAACAAGATACGGTGTTGAAGTTCAGGCCGCAACAGAAATTGCTCTTACAAAGCTTGACGTATTAAGTTATATGGACAAGATTCCTGTATGTACAAGGTACGAATTAAACGGTGAACTTACAGACGAGTTCCCGTTCCCGGTTGCACTCAATGATGCAAAGCCTGTTATTGAATACTTTGACGGTTGGAAGACAGATATTTCAGGAATCAGAAAATGGGAAGATCTTCCTGAAGCAGCACAGAAATATGTTGAATACATAGAAAAAGAAATCGGCTGCTACATCAAGTATGTTTCCGTAGGACCTGAGAGAGACAGCATTATCATAAGATAATCGGGGGACAGTTAAATGACAAACAAGTACGAATCACCTTTGTCTTCAAGATATGCCTCTGAATACATGCTTGGTCTTTTCTCCTCTGATACCCGTTATCAGACATGGAGAAAGCTTTGGGTTTCACTTGCAAAAGCAGAAATGTCACTCGGACTTCCGATTACGGAAGAGCAGGTTAAAGAGCTTGAAGATAATATAACAAACATAGATTATGATTGTGTTGCAAAGCGTGAGCACGAAGTAAGACATGATGTAATGGCACATGTATATGCTTACGGCAAGGTTGCACCGAAGGCAGCAGGAATCATTCACTTAGGTGCCACAAGCTGTTACGTAACAGACAATGCTGATCTCGTAATTTACAAGGATGCTCTTTTATATATCCGTAAAATGATTCAGGGTGTAATAGCAAATCTCTGTAATTTCGCAGATAAATACAAGGATATGCCGACTTTGGGCTACACACATTATCAGCCTGCACAGCTTGTAACCGTAGGTAAGCGTGCAACATTATGGATTCAGGACTTTGTATCTGATTTAAGAGATGTTGACTATGTAATCAGCACTCTTAAATTCCTGGGATGCAGAGGAACAACCGGAACAGAAGCAAGCTTCATGAAACTCTTTGACGGAGATGAGTCAAAGATTGATAAGATGAACGAAATGATTGCACATGACTTCGGCTTCGATGAATGCTTCGATGTATGCGGACAGACATACCCCCGTAAGACAGACAGCGTTATTTTAAATGTGCTTTCTTCAGTTGCACAGAGCTGCTACAGAATGGCAAATGACATCAGACTTCTTCAGCATGACAGACAGGTTGAAGAACCTTTTGAAAAGAGTCAGATCGGATCTTCTGCAATGGCATACAAGAGAAATCCGATGAGAAGTGAAAGAATATGTTCACTTGCACGTTATCTTATGGCTGATGCACAGAATGCAGCAATGACAGCTTCAGTACAGTGGCTTGAGAGAACACTTGATGACTCAGCTAACAGAAGAATTTCCCTTCCTGAAGGGTTCCTTTGCGCAGATGCCATTTTAAGACTTGCACAGAATGTCACAGACGGCATGCATGTAAATGACAAAATTGTTGAGAAGACAGTTAAAACATATCTCCCGTTCATGGCAACAGAAAATCTTATGATGGAAGCCGTTAAACGCGGCGGCGACAGACAGCAGATTCATGAAATCATCCGTGAGTGCTCAATGGAAGCCACAGCCAAGATGAAGAACGGAGAGGAATGCGACCTTCTCGAGAGATTATCTGCGAAGCCGGAATTCGGACTTACACTTGAGGAAATGAATCAGTTACTCACTCCTTCAATGTATATCGGAAGATGCTCTGAGCAGGTAACAAAATATATCGAAAAAATCAAACCTCTTTTGGTCGGATACGAAGCAAAGTCGGCTGAAATCAATTTGTAAGTTATATTATGAGGTAAATCAAGGTGGATAAAATACTCGTTTTGGATTTTGGCGGTCAGTACAATCAGCTGATAGCCAGAAGAGTTCGTGCTAATCAAGTTTACGCAGAAATACTGCCATATAATAAGATTTCGACACAGGAAATTAAAGACAAAGGATACAAAGGAATCATTTTTACCGGCGGTCCTAACAGTGTATATGATGAGAAATCTCCGCATTTCAATCCTGATATTCTGGATGCGGGAATTCCGATTCTCGGCATTTGCTACGGCGATCAGCTCATGGCATATATGGCGAAGGGAGAAATCACTTCTGCAGAAAACAGCAGCGAATACGGTAAAACAATTCTTTTTACAGAGAAAAATGTTCTGTTCGAAGACGTTGCAGAGAAAAGCATTTGCTGGATGAGTCACACGGATTTCATTAAACAGGCTCCGGAAGGCTTCAGAATCATTGCTCACACAGAGAAGTGTCCCTGTGCGGCAATGTGCGATGAGAGCAGAAAACTCTACGGTGTTCAGTTCCATCCTGAGGTAACTCATACAGAATTCGGAAGCGAAATTTTACGTAATTTCATTTTTAAGGTTTGTGAATGTAAACAAGACTGGAAGATGTCCGACTTCGTGGAAACTTCAGTCAATAAATATAAAGAAGAGCTTGCCGGTAAAAAGGTATTGCTCGCACTTTCAGGCGGTGTGGATTCATCAGTTGCAGCTGTTCTTTTGAACAAGGCAATCGGTGACCGTCTTGTTTGTGTATTCGTAGATCATGGTTTGCTCAGAAAAGACGAAGGCGATTTCGTTGAGAAAACATTCGGACACGGATTCGGAATAAATCTTATCAGAGTAAACGCACAGGAAAGATTTTTATCTAAACTCGAAGGCGTTACAGAGCCTGAGAAGAAGAGAAAAATAATCGGCGAAGAATTCATCAGGGTATTTGAAGAAGAAGCCAAGAAGCTGGGCAAAATTGATGTCCTGGTTCAGGGAACAATCTATCCTGATGTAATTGAAAGCGGAAAAGGGGATTCCGCTGTAATTAAGAGCCATCATAACGTCGGAGGACTTCCTTCTGTAATTTCATTTGAGCAGATCGTTGAACCTTTAAGAGACCTTTTCAAGGATGAGGTTCGCGAAGTGGGAACACAGCTGGGTATTCCTCATGAACTTGTATGGAGACAGCCTTTCCCGGGTCCGGGACTGGCGGTTCGTGTCATCGGAGAAATCACGAAAGAAAAACTTGATATGTTGCGTGAGGCAGACGCAATCTTCCGTGAGGAAGTAATCAATAACGGACTTGAGCAAAGCACTAATCAGTATTTTGCGGTAATTACCAATACACGCTCAGTAGGTGTAATGGGTGACGCAAGAACTTATGGTTATACGGTTGTGCTCAGAGCTGTTACGACAGATGATTTCATGACAGCAGAGTGGACTCGCATACCATTTGAAGTTCTTGGAGAAGCAAGCAGAAGAATAACAAATGAAGTTAAGGGCATTACGAGAGTAGTTTACGATATTACCTCTAAGCCGCCCGCAACTGTAGAATGGGAGTAATCTAAAATGACAAAGTATATATTCGTAACCGGAGGCGTAGTATCAGGCCTCGGTAAAGGCATTACGGCAGCTTCACTGGGAAGACTGCTTAAAGCTCGTGGTTTAAAAGTAGCAGCACAAAAGCTTGACCCGTACATCAATGTAGACCCGGGAACAATGAGCCCATATCAGCACGGAGAAGTTTATGTAACTGAAGACGGTGCTGAAACGGACCTTGACCTCGGTCACTACGAGCGTTTTATCGATGAAAACTTAAACAAATATTCAAACCTTACAACCGGCAAGGTTTATTGGAATGTACTTAACAAAGAGAGAAAGGGAGAATACCTTGGTTCAACAGTGCAGGTAATTCCCCATATTACTGATGAAATCAAAGCTTTTGTTTACAGTGTCGGTAAAAAGACAGATGCCGACGTTGTTATCACTGAAATCGGCGGTACAATCGGTGACATCGAATCACAGCCGTTCCTTGAAGCAGTTCGTCAGGTTTCTCTTGAAGTGGGCAGAGAAAACAGCCTCTTCATTCACGTAACTCTTGTACCGTTCTTAAGCGGTTCGGATGAACACAAATCAAAGCCTACACAGCACTCTGTAAAAGAGCTGCTCGGTATGGGTATTAACCCTAATATTATTGTGCTTCGATGCGACAGACCTCTTGAAGATTCAATCTTCAAAAAGATTGCTTTATTCTGTAACGTTAAGCAGGATTGTGTAATAGAGAACATCACATTGCCGAACCTTTATGAGGCTCCGCTTATGCTTGAAAGAGCAAACTTCTCTGACGTTGTATGCAGAGAACTCAACATTGATGCTCCGAAACCTGATCTTGCCGAATGGACAGAGCTTGTGGAAGCAATCAATTCACGTACTGACATCGTGAAAATCGGCCTTGTCGGAAAGTATGTAGAACTTCATGACGCATATCTTTCAGTTGCTGAAGCTTTGAGACATGCCGGATATGTGCACAATGCACATGTTGATATAAAATGGATTGACTCAGAAGAAATCAATGAAACAAATGTTGCAGAAGCTCTTGCGGGACTTGACGGCATTATTGTGCCCGGCGGCTTCGGCAGCAGAGGCATTGAAGGAATGATTACTTCTGTAAAATATGCAAGAGAAAATAAACTTCCTCTGTTTGGCATCTGTCTCGGAATGCAGATTGCCGTTATCGAATACACAAGAAACGTTCTCGGAATAAAGGACGCAAACTCAGGCGAGTTCGATGAACAGTGCAAGAACAAAGTCATTGACTTTATGCCGGGACAAAGTGATGACATTGATAAGGGCGGTACGCTCAGACTCGGTGCTTATCCTTGTGTAATCAAAGAAGGAACAAAGATGAAGGAGTGCTACGGCCAGTCTGAAATCAGTGAAAGACACAGACACAGATATGAGTTTAATAACGATTATCGCGATGCTCTTGAAAAGGCAGGTCTCACTTTGAGCGGCATGTCACCTGACGGCAACCTTGTCGAAACAGTGGAACTTACTGACAGAGACTTCTATGTGGGCGTACAGTACCATCCTGAATTTAAGAGCAGACCTAACCGTGCTCATCCTTTATTCAGAGGATTTATCGGTGCAGCATTAAAGCACGCAAAAGGAGAATAATATGGTAAAGCCAAACGAGAACTACGGTAAATTAAAAGAATCATATCTTTTTGCAGGTATTGCAAAGAAAACAAAACAGTACCTTGAGGAACACCCCGACAAGCACCTTTACAGAATGGGTATCGGCGATGTATCTCTTCCTCTTTGTCAGGCAGTAATCGATGCACTTCATGAGGGTGTTAAAGATCAGGCGGTAAAAGAAAGTTTCCACGGATATATGCCGGAATGCGGAGAGATGTTTCTTCGCGAAGCAATTTGCAGACATTATGCAACAAGAGGCGTAACACTTGAAGACGATGAAGTGTTTGTTTCAAGCGGTGCAAAGGATGATCTTGCAGACATTCTTGACATGTTTGACGTAAGCAACAAGATTCTTGTTACAGAACCAGCATATCCTGCATATGTCGATGCAAACATAATGGACGGAAGAGAAATCCTCCATCTTAATTCGGGAATTGATGACGGCTTTTTACCGGTTCCCAGTGAAGATACAAAGGGTGATATCATATATATCTGTTCGCCTAATAACCCCACAGGAGCAACCTATGACAGGGAAAAACTTAAGGTTTGGGTTGATTTCGCAAACAAAAATGAATCAATCATCTTCTTTGACGCTGCATATGAAGCATTTATCGAAGAAGAAGGAATTCCGCACAGTATCTATGAAATTGAGGGCGCTGAAACATGTGCAGTTGAAATCTGTTCTCTTTCAAAGACAGCCGGCTTCACAGGTACAAGACTCGGATATACAATCGTTCCGAAGAAGCTTAACAGAGGCGGCGTAAACCTCAATAAAATGTGGGTAAGAAACAGAACAACAAAGACAAACGGAGTTTCTTACATTTTACAGAAGGGCGCTGCTGCAGTGTTCACTCCTGAGGGACAAAAGCAGATTTATGAGAATATTGCAGTATATAAAAACAATGCAAAGGTTCTTATGAAAGCATTTGACGAGCTTGATATCTGGTACTGCGGCGGTAAAAATGCTCCGTATATTTGGATCAAGTGTCCGAATAATATGGGAAGTTGGGAATTCTTCGACTATCTTTTAAATGAGATTCAGGTTGTGGGAACTCCGGGAGAAGGCTTCGGAGCATGCGGAGAAGGATATTTCAGATTCTCAACATTCGGAAGTCCCGAGGATACAGTGGAAGCCGCTAAGAGAATGGTTGAACTTCTAAGGTAAGACAAAAGGAAGTACAAAGAAAGCCGATTCAAAAAAGAGTCGGCTTTTCTTGTTGCTTTAATATTAAATATAGTATAAAATTACTATATATACATTACTAAAGATAAAGGAAAATGATTTTATGATTTGTCCGATTTGCGGAAAAGAAATTAAAGATGACTCTCAATTCTGTATCTACTGTGGCGAAATGTTCGAGAGACCACATTCTGAAGAGGCAGAAGAAATCCATGAAGAAGAAAATACAGCCGAAGAAGCAACGACAGAAGAACCTGCCGAAGTAATTCCTGCGGAGGAAACAGTTGAAACTGTTGAAGGAGAGGTTGAAGAGAAAGCTCCCGAGGCTGAAATTGCCGAAGAAGTTGCTGAAAATGAACCTGCAGAGGAGACAGCTGAGGAAATTGTCGAAAAAGTAACCGAAGAGGTTCAGGAGGAAACAGATTCCTTGGCAGACGGAATTGTAGGCGGAGCAGTTGCAGCTGACGTTCTCGCAGAGGGCGAGGCTGAGATTGCTGCTGAAGAAACCGAAGAAGCAAGTGAAGAGGCATCTGTTGAAGAAACAACAGCAGAAGAAGTTGCTGTTTCTGAAACCGCAGAAGAAGTTACGGAAAAACCGGCAGATGAAGCTTCGGCAGAAGAAGAGCCGAAAAAGAAGTCAAAAAAAGCACTTGCTGTTATTATCCCGATTATTGCAGCGCTGCTTTTGGCAGGAGCGGCATATGCAACATGGCAGTGCTGTCCTTCCTTCAGAAATATATTTATTTCAGCAACATCGGAACCGGGAAAGACAACAGAAGAACCTGCAAATCCCACAAAGGAACCCGGTGATGTGACAAAAGCTCCTGAAGAAACAGCAGTTCCCACCCAGGAACCGACTGCAGAACCGACAGCAGAGGCAACAACGGTCCCGACAACTGCACCGACAACAGCACCTACAGCAAAACCGACGGCGAAACCCACATCAGCTCCTACGGCCAAACCGACAGCAAAACCTACGGCTAAGCCGACAGCAGCTCCTACGGCAAATCCGTATGCACCCGTACCTTCATGGTGCAGAGTGGGAAGCGACGGAACCATTTATCCAAAGGAATATGTAAAAGGAAATCCGAAATACACTAATTACGAGAACAAAAATCTTTGCGATACCGCACTTATCAGAAAGGGTCCCGGATTCGGATATGCCGCAACAAAGTGCGTGAGCGGACTTACACAGTTCATGACTTTCCCTGATTTCAAGTACACGGATGCAGAGGGAAGAACCTGGATTTTGGTTGCGGAATCTTATGACAGTGCAACCGGATACTACCACGGAAACGGATGGACTTCAGTAAATAACCTGAGATAAAAAAGTTATACTTCAGAGTATAATAATTCAGATTATAAGGAAAAAAGAGCCGACCAAACGGTCGGCTCTTTTGATAGTGCATAATTTAGATCTTTTCAACAACCTTTGCTGCTTTACCAACTCTGTTACGTAAGTAGTAGAGTTTAGCTCTGCGAACTTTACCATGTCTTACAAGTTCTACTTTAGCTACCTTTGGTGAGTGAACAGGGAATACTCTTTCAACACCAACACCGTAAGAAACACGTCTTACTGTGAATGTCTCTTTAGCACCTTCGCCGTGCATAGCGATTACTGTTCCTTCGAATACCTGGATTCTCTCACGAGTTCCTTCGATTACCTTAAAGTGAACTTTAACATAGTCACCAATCATTAACTTAGCAGCATCTTTCTTGAGATAATCTGCTTCAACAGCCTTAATGATATCCATCTTCATTTCCTCCTTCCGTCCAAGGGCGTTCTTACATGAAGACGCAGCGGACCACCCGAAATAAAAAACAATTGTGTGCGTTTCAAAAACGCGCTCATATACTATAACATAAGGGAATAAAATAAGTCAAGTGATACTCCGAATACTTTTATGTTCAGTTAAGAATCAGTCAAGAGACTCCCATATGCCGTCTTTGGCAATTGTGCTCCAGTCAGGCTTTAAATATCTTATTGATCTGCCTGAAGAAGTTTTTGAAGACTCCTGAAGGATGTAGTTTTGTTTTATTAAATCGGAAAGCGTTTTGTCCAGAGTCTCCTGATCGAGCTCCGTCTGCTTTGCGATGAATTCAACCGATCTTTTATATGTAGGGAAAAAGTCGGGAATTGATTCACACTCCTTAAGATATGAGAAGAGAGCATTTCTGTATACTGCACCTTCGTCAACCTTAAGAGGCATTTCGATACACCAATCCGAACTGTTTACAAGATTTTTGCTGATACCTCCGGACACACCGTAAATTCCCACCTGCTTGCCGCAGAAATTTTTGAGGAATGCGGCACAGCTTGAAAAGTGGCCGTCGCCGGAGAAAATAATAAACAAATCAGCGCTGTCGCTTTGGAAGGCTTTCTGATATATATTGTCCAGAATAATAAAATCTGTGTAATCTTTTTTGTACCTTTGGTCCGGATTATATGTGTCTATGATTTTGTTTGTAAAAGCGCGAATTCTTTTTGTTTCTGTTTCTTTATCTTTGAATTTCTGAAAGTTTGCAAAGAATATAACCTCAATAATGTTGCAGCGCTTCTTTAAGTCATCAAACCATGACTGAATGTCAGGTTTTTTACCGTGTGTTCTTTCCAAAGAAATGTACCAGTGCTCATAATCTACGAACGCGACTGATTTGGGAAGCTCGGCTTTTGAACCTGCTTTTTTCTTAAAGAATAATCCCATTAAATTGTAGTACCTCCAATGTTGCTGATTATTCGGAGTATTATTCACTTGTCTAAGAACATAAAAGTGCTTTATTATTATATCAAATTCCGTTTAATTTGTAAAAAAAACGCAAAAGTATTATAATCAAAGGGCCTAAAATGACGAAAGGAAAAACGGTATGTCAGAGAATACACCACAAAAGCCAAACGGTGGCAAAAACAATAATAATTCCGGAAACAACCGTAACAAAAACGGAAATTTCCATAAAAAGAACAATTATTACAGGCATAATAAATATAAAAACTTCAACAAACAGGCACCTAAAAAGGACCCTGCAGTTGAGACCATACAGGACATACAGGCCGATATGAAAAGAATTTCAAAAGAAATTGATCTTGAAATAAAAGAAATCGGCACAATGACGCTCGGATGACATTCGATTCGATTATCGGACAAAAAAACGTTAAAAAGGTTTTATCAGACAGCATAGTATCTGAAAGAGTGGGCCATGCTTATTTATTCCACGGTCCTGCGGGAATCGGTAAGAAACTTACTGCCAGAGCATATGCAGAGGCGGTTATGTGCCTTCATCCGAATCCGGACGGCACTGCGTGCGGAAAATGTGAGGCTTGTGTCCTGAACAAAAACCACAGTAATCCTGACCTTAAAATCTACGAAATCCAAAAGAATAAAAAAGGAATAATAATTGAGCAGGCGCGAGACATCGTGCAGGACGCCATGACAGTTCCGTATTATTCAAATAAAAAGGTTTTCATAATCCAGTCAGGTGAAACCATGAATCTTGCAGCACAAAATGCACTTCTTAAAATTTTGGAAGAGCCGCCGAAATATGTAATGATAATCATTCTCACCACAAACATTGCTGTAATTCTTGATACAATTAAATCAAGAACAAGCAGGATTGATTTTGCCAGATATGATAATGAGGAAATAAAGGCAATCCTCAAGGCAAACGGAATTGAGCATGTTGACGAAAGCGCTCTTGCGTATGCTGACGGAATCGCCGGAAGAGCAATATCATTTTACAATGATGATAAGATAAATGAGATTCGCGGAAATGTGCTGAAAATCGCGGAAGGACTTGCAGAGGGTGATGCGGCATACAGAATAGAAAGCGCGGAATATCTTGCTTCTCTGAAAAAAGACACAGAGTTCGTGATTTACACAATGCTTTCATATTACAGTGACGTGTCTAAGGTTGCAAGATACGGGAAATCCGTTAAAATCACAAATAAGGAATGTGAGAACCCAATCAGAATGACAGCATCGAGACTGGGATTTTACAAAGCTCAGGAAATTGAAAAGATAATCAACAAAGCCTGGGGATATACAGAAAGAAGCATAAATATTGAAGTTGTAATGAGCAATATGCTTATTCAAATTCAGGAGGTTATAAATGGCTAGAATAGTCGGTGTACGTTTTAAGAAAAACGGAAAAGTATATTACTTCGGACCGGGTTCATTTGAACTCAAAGTCGGAGATCACGTAATCGTTGAAACCGTAAGAGGTGTTGAGTACGGTGAGATTGCCATCGCTGAACGTGAAGCTTCAGACGATGAAATTGTTTCTCCTCTTAAAGACATCATCAGACCGGCCACTGCCGAAGATGACAAGGTATTTGAAGAGAACAGGGTAAAAGCAAAAGAAGCTTTCCCGACAGCGATTGAGAAAATAAAGAAGCATGGCCTTGAAATGAAACTTATTGATATTGAATACACATTCGACAACAGTAAGATGCTTTTCTATTTTACCGCTGACGGAAGGATCGATTTCAGAGAACTTGTTAAGGACCTTGCTTCGGTCTTTAAAATCAGAATTGAACTTCGTCAGGTGGGCGTTCGTGATGAAGCAAAAATTGTCGGCGGCCTCGGTGTATGCGGCAGACCATGTTGCTGTAATGCCTGCATGGGTGATTTCCAGCCGGTGTCAATCAAAATGGCAAAGGAACAGGGACTTTCCTTAAGTCCCACAAAAATTTCGGGAACATGCGGAAGACTCATGTGCTGTCTTAATTATGAACAGGGAGCATATGAAGATGCAATTAAGAGAGTCCCGGGCGTGGGCTCATTTGTTGAAACAGCTGACGGAAAAGGAAATGTTGTTTCAAGCAACCTTATCAGTGAAACTGTTCAGGTAAAATTCGAAAGAGGAAATGAGACAGAGCTCATTACTTACAAAATTGATGACATCAAGGTACTCAGCAAAAAGAAGGGACATTATTCAAGCGCTGCGAATTCAATTCCTTCAGACGGCGAGACCGTAAAAGAATAATTGACATTTATTCTTATAATGGTACAATAAAATCAATAATATTTAGGAGGTATTTATCATGGCATATGTAATTGGTGATGAATGTATTTCTTGTGGTGCTTGCGCAGACCAGTGTCCTTGCGAGTGCATTAAAGAAGGCGACGGAAAGTATGAAATCGATGCCAGCGTATGTGCAGGCTGCGGTGCTTGTGCAGATGTTTGCCCAGTTGACGCTCCAAAGGAAGCTTAATCATACTTGGTAATATAATTCAAAAATTATCTGACAAAAGTTTGCCTGAGTATATTGGGCAAACTTTTTATTTTCAAAATGATTAAAGACGATGAACAGAGAGACGACCTCGGAAGAGGCTTGTCGGTAATTCAAAAAAAGAAAGGATTCAAGTACGGTACGGACAGCGTGCTTCTTGCCAAGTTTGCTCTCATGAGTGAGGGAATAATTCCGGGCAGGAAGGACAATCTTCGCTGTGCCGATTTCGGCACGGGTACCGGAATTTTACCCTTGCTCCTTTCAAGAGACAAGAGGTTCTCTGAAATCACCGCATACGAACTGCAGCCTGATTATGCGGAAATGGCAGAGCGGAGTGTTGCCGAAAATAATCTCGGGGACCGGATAAAGATTGTATGCTGCGATATTAAAGAGGCTGAAAGATTTGTTGATGTTGTAATAACAAATCCTCCGTATAAGCGTGAGGGAGCGGGTATTCCCAGTGAGCGAAAAGATGAGTTTATCGCAAGGCACGAAACAGTAAGCAATCTTGAAGACTTCATAAAGAGCGCCGCACATATTTTGGAAACCGGCGGAGCATTTTTCATGGTGAACAGGCCTGAACGTCTGGCGGATACCATGGAGTATATGAGAAGATACAAAATCGAACCGAAAATTCTCAAAATGGTGCTTCCGAAAGTCTCAAAGCAACCGTCAATGTTTTTGATTGCGGGAGTAAAGAACGGCGGTAAAAATTTAAGAGTTGATTGTCCTTTGATACTTATGGACGAAAACGGAAACGAAACTGAGGAGGTAAGAAAAATATATGAATTCTGAATACGGAAAACTCTATATAGTTGCAACCCCCATAGGAAATCTGGGAGACATAACAATACGCGCCCTTGAAACTCTCAAATCCGTTGATATTGTGGCCGCAGAGGACACAAGACAAGCAGGAAAGCTCCTTAGTCATTTTGAAATTAAAAAGCCTTTAATATCGTATTTTGAGCATAATAAGGCCCAAAGGGGACCCGTTATAATAGAAAAACTCAGGAACGGTGAAAATGTGGCACTTGTATCCGATGCGGGAACTCCAGGAATATCGGATCCGGGTGCGGATATTATAAAACTTGCCCGGGAAGAAGGTATTACAGTTACAATGACCCCGGGTCCTGTTGCGGGAATCATGGCTGTGGTGCTGTCAGGCCTTGATACTTCACGTTTTGTTTTCGAAGCATTTTTACCGGAAGAAAAAAAGAAGAGAAAAGAAATCATCGAATCGCTTAAAAAGGAAACAAGAACATGTGTGTTCTATGAATCGCCTCACAGAATAATAAGCACCTTGTCTGAAATGGAAGAAATTCTCGGCGGAGAGAGAAGAATGGCACTTTGCCGCGAGCTCACCAAGGTTCATGAGGAAATTGATCTCAAAACGATAGAAGAACATGTGGCTATGTTCAGAGAAAAAGCACCCCGCGGTGAATATGTAATGGTGCTTGAGGGTATTTCACGGGAATCTCTCGAAGAAGAGAAGAAAGCCGCGTGGGACGATATATCCGTGACTGAGCATGTTGAGAAACTCATTGCAGAAGGGTTATCAAAAAAAGAGGCAATAAAAAAGGCTGCTCTCGAACGGGGAAGCAGCCGTAATGAAATCTACAATTTGTATGAAAAAGAGAAGAAAGCTTAATCAGCCTTTCTTTAATTCTTCAATACAATCAGGACAAACATTCTTTCCTTTGTATGTTGTGATGTCCTTTGTATTTCCGCAGAAAACACATGTAGGATCATATTTTTTCAAAATAATTGAGTCGTTTTCAACATAAATCTCAAGTGAATCTTTTTCAGAAATGTCGAATGTTCGACGGAGCTCGATTGGTAATGTGACACGTCCCATGTAATCCAGCTGACGTACGATTCCTGTTGCTTTAGCCATAATTTTAGTACCTCCTTTTAATGATTTTTCAGTTTCTCTCTAAAAAATACAAATATATACAATATATATTATATTCCAAAAACGCGGCATGTAAACCAAATGTTCACGGAGTTTACAATTTATTAACAACATTAACAATAGTATTTTTCGATACTTTCAATTGACACCTTTCACGCTCAATAGTATTATAAAATAAGCAAGATTTTCGGAGGTAATTATGAAAAAATCTCTTGTAATATTATTAGTATGTATTTTGTCACTCAGCTTTATGTTGGCTGCCTGCGGCGGCGACCCTGAACCGGAAGTTTACGAACCGACTGATCCGGCTCCTGCAGCAACAAATGTTGCGATTTCATATAAGGCCGGAACATACTACACTGAAATAACATTCGGAAGATATCCGCAGACAGAAGTAACTGACCAGGCTGTAATAGAGGCCCTTAACGGTGTCGGCTCTCCTGATGCAACAACAGGATATTACAAATATAATGACAACGATTATGCAAAAATCGAAGTAGAGAAAGAAAACAAGGAAACAGGCGAAAAGGAAATCGTTAACTACTGGTATATTGTTGAACCGATTAAATGGTATGTGTTAGATGAATCAAACAACCAAATTCTTGCAGTGTCTGCTTCAAACCTTGACTGTATGAAATACAATGAAACTTTAAGAGACATTGACTGGTCAAAGTGCACACTCAGAAACTGGCTCTCAAGCCTCGGCGAGTATTCAACAAACGGTTTCTACACAAGTGCTTTCAATGCAGAAGAGCAGAGCGTAATCCTTACACAGACCCACACAACTGAAAATAATCCACGTTATCCTCAGGTTAACGAAAAGGGAGAAACAATTGTACCGGCAACTGTAAAAGACAGAGTATCACTTCTCAGTATTGAACAGCTTGAAGGAACAGAGTCATGGACAGTTGATTCCTTCAAGGATACAGCATTAAGAGCTTGCCCAAGCACAGAGTACGCAAACAGAAAGGGTGCCGCAATTATGACATCCTATGCACTCAGAACATCATCCTGGTGGTGGCTCAGAAATACGGGAAGCTATGCACAGAATGCAGCTTACGTCGGAGAGAGCGGAGAAACTGCTCTTGCAGGATACACAGTATCATTTAACCAGATTGGCGTAAGACCTGCAATCGTACTTGATGCTTCTCACGTTACCAAATAATTGAGAATCTCGCGAATGTTTTTATAAACATAATCAGGCTTTATATCAGAAGCCTCAATCATAGGGAGAGTTGATTCTCCTGAAAGAACACAAACGGAAGTAACACCGGCATTGCAACCAGAAGCGATGTCGGTGTTTATTCTGTCACCGACAACAGCAACTTCATCCTTTGTTGCTCCTGTTTTTTCCATAATCATATTAATCATAAAAGGCTGAGGCTTTCCTGCGATGAAGGACGGCCTTTTACCGGTTGTTACTTCAATACAGGCCATAAATGCACCGGCATCGGGAGCCGAATAAGTTTTTGTAATCGGACAAACATTATCCGGATGTGTTGCCCAGTAGGTTACGCCTTCAGAAATGTATTTGCATGCCGTGTCAAGCTTGTCAAAGGTAAGAGTTGTGTCATACGCAAGAAGAACGACATCAGGCCTTTTTGAAGGCACTTCGCTGTATTCTTTTATAAGAGTGAATCCCTTTTCGGTTAAATATTGTTCAAGTGAAGGTGTGCCGAGTAAAAAGATTTTTCCCTTCGGAAATTCTTTCTGTAAAAAGAATGCTGTTGCGTCGGCCGAAGTGCAAAAATCTTCGGCAGTTGAATCGATGCCGAGACTGGCAAGCTTTTCTATATATGTATCCACTGATTTTGATGAATTGTTTGTGATATACATTGCGTGCTTTCCGTGTTCTTTGAGGTAAGTCAAAAAATCCAACGTGCCGTCAAACAATTCGTTTTCGAGATAAATTGTTCCGTCCATATCAAGCAAAAAATATTTAATTGACTTAAGATCGGATGCCATTATCTGCTTTCTCCGAGTTCAATTGTATTGCAGTCATCAAGAGCACCTATTGTTCTGCTCTGACAGCTTGCAATAATAATCTGTGTGTTTGTTTTTTCTGAGTATGATTTAACAAAATCAAGAGAAGTTTTAAATCTTCCGTCATCATACTGAACAAAAGGATCATCCAAGTAGAGCGGAAGAGTGGATGACTTAGGAGCCATTACTTCTGCAAGTGTAAATCTCAAAGCAAGATACATCTGGTCTGTTGTCGCACCGCTGTAGTCTGTTGAAGAATGTGACCCGCTGACGCTTCCGTCGAAAACGGACATACCAAAGTCAGATGAAATCTTAATGTTGCCGAAATGTTTGCCCGCAATTTTGCTGAGGTTTTCTTCGGTTTTGGTGTTAATCATGGGACCGAATGTATTTTGTAATTCGTCAATTGATTTTGCGAGAATTTCACGACAGTTTGAAAGAACCCGTTTCTTGTTCTGGTAGAATGATATTTCATCTTCTGCATGCTGAAGTGCCGTGTAAATATCCATTCCGTCAGTGAGACTGTCGATGTTTCCGAGACCTGAGCTTTCTTCGATACTGTCAATTCGTGCTGAAGTATAGCTCTTCTTGTTCCGGATTTCATGAAGGGCTTCTCTTGCTTCCTCGAGCTTTTGGGTGATGATGTCTGCAGGACACTGCTTGATTTCATTTATCGTGTTTTCGTCAAGCCCTGCATTATTTATGAAGTCATTTGCTTCTTTGAATTTTTCCTCATACTCGTCTGCGGTGATTCCGCCCATCATATCTATGAGCTCATCCTGTTCCTCTTCAAGCTGATGCTGGATTTGAGAAATTCTTTCAAAATCATCTGCTCTGTCGATTGTAGGCTGAACAACTCTCTTACTCTTGCAGATACAGAGAATGGCAAGGAACAAAGAAATTGCTGCAGCGGCCATGGCTGCCACGATAATCGGAAGCGACGAGTTTTTGAGAACAAAAAGACCGGAGAAGAAAACACCGGCTCCGAAGGCAAGTGTAAGAAGAACCGCAAGAAATGTTATGAGTTTTGATCTTTTTAACGGGAGATCAAGCTCAACATCAATGGGGCTCTCCAATTCCTGAAGCTCTTTCTCGAGTTTTTTGATGTCTCTGTGTTTGTGAGAAACCATAGTGCAGTAATCGATTGTCGCATATGCCTTTTTCACATCTTCAAATTTTTCGTAATAATTGCAGATATCCTGCTTTTCGGCTTCTGCTGCGTTTAACTCTTCCATCTCAGCAGAAAGAACACCGGCTCTTTCTTCGCGTTCTTCATAATGGCTCAGTGCATTTCTCAAAAGATCTCTTTTTACGATTGCTCTGTTTAGCAGACCGTCTTCCCGTCGGTTGTCGATTTTTGAAATTGCATCTGCGATGTTCTTCTCGGCAAACTTTGAAGATGCGGATGCAGTGTTGTTTGATACAGCAGAGAGCTTTGCAGTAAGAAAGCCGTCTTTGTCCTTCTTGAAATCAGCTTTTGTTTCAAGCTGCTTTGCAAAAACAGTGCAGTCATATGCTGCCGCTGTAAGTCCCAAAATATATTCACCGATTGTTTTACCGTCGGGAATGGCAATAACAGAACCTGTAACATCGTTATATAACGTTGTCATGTCAGTTCTTTTTGACTGTGTGAATACTGAAACTGCTTTGTATTTGAAGCCGTCCTGCGTGAAATATAATTCGCCGCCGAATTTTTCGTCCGGAGAGGCATCCCACGGAAGATACTTTTTTCGCGGATTGTCCTGGGCACGTCCCTCAAGGCCGTAAAGCATCGCTCTGATAAAAGCCAAAACCGTTGATTTTCCGCTTTCGTTTTCGCCTACAAGAAGATTGACTCCTTCTGTAAAATTAAGAGTGAGTCCCTTATGACATCCGAATTTATTGATTACAGCTTTTTCAATTATCATCGACAATCACCTCTCCCTCGAATGCCTGCAGACCGCTTTTCAAAACCTCTTCTTTCATTTCATCGCTGAGATCTGAAGCGTATACGTTTTTTACAAACAGTCCCCTGAGTGAAACTTCTTTCTGGAGAAGTTCCGTGTCGACTTCTGTTTCCGTTCTGTCTTTAACAGTCAAATAGAAATATTTATCTTCAATAAGTGTTTGAATTCTTTTTGCAGAGAGTCCGAAATTCTCAGGAAGTCTGCCTTTTAGAATGACTTTATACAGGTTTTCGTCCTGCGGACATAGCTGAAGAATTGTTGAACATATTTCTTCGTTGTTCTCACAGCCTGAAATGTCAATTTCTCTTGTGATGTAGCTTCTTGAATTTGTTTTTGCAAATTGGAAGCTGGAGGCTCTTTTACCGACTTTACAAAGCATTACACCGCATTCGCCGGGCTCATCGAATCCTCTTCCTTCAGGTGTTCCGCAATAACAGTAGGGGACGGACCCTGCATATTTGATTTTTGTATTGGCATGTATGTGTCCGAGTGCAACATAATCAAAGCCGCAACGACTGAAATCGTTAACATCAATAGGATTGTATACTGACGATGATGAGAATATGTCACCGTGCATCAAAAGAATGTTTATGTATGACGCCTCCAGCTTCGGCAGTGTATTTGACATTCTAAGAAGCGGTGTTCTTGCGAAATGTCCTGTAAAAGCACGGCCGTATATTCTTACGCCGTTTTTCTCCACATAACTCAGTTGGTCATCGAAAATATTTACATTTGGTGCCCAATCATAAGTTTTGTATGGGCTGCCTCCGACATACGGATCGTGGTTTCCGGGAGCGATGCATATTGTGATGTCAGGATTTTCTTTGAATCTGTCGTTTATAAAGTCGAGTGTTTCGTTGCTTACTCTTGCAGCATCGAAAAGATCACCTGCAATGAGAAGAAAATCTGCATGAATTTCTCTTGCAACTGAAACTATACGGGAGAACGTACCAAGCTGTTCTTCGCGTCTTATTTTTGCTTTATCCGAATTTGGCGGGAAATTTGAGAACGGCGTATCAATATGCAAATCAGCACAATGTACAATCACCGGTCTGTACGCGCCGGAAAGGGCAACGTTTTCTGTTAAAACCTCTTGCTCCACTTTGTGAACACCTCTTCTTTAGTAAACTACAATATACTGAATCCATTATACTATATGTTGAAAATATACGCAACAAATTGTATAATGTTGCAAAATATTTTCAGGAGACCGACAAATGAAAAAGTTTACAAGAAAACACGGCGACAGATATGACGGATACAGAGTGAAAAGCAAGAATCCGTTTTTCTATATTGTGCCCCACATAATGCCGGAAAGAGTGGACAGCCAGGTGTTCTATCCTGACACTGTTGATATTACTGAAATAGAAAAATTTGTCAGAGAGCACAATCAAACCGACATTCCGGGACTCCGCACGTTTCATGTTTTTCTTGCTGCAGCTGTAAGAACCGCTGCCGAAAAGCCGTATATGAACAGATTTGTTGTCGGAAGAAAAATGTATCATGCAAGAAACTTTGTTGTTTCCATGACAATTAAAAAACTGGGAACAAAAGAGGAAGCCATAATTAAGCTCCCGTTTGACTATACAGATTCGATATATGACGTTGCTGAAAAACTAAGTAAAGCTGTAAAGGAAAACAAGGTTGCCGAAGAAAGCAACGGAACAGATAAAGTTGCCGGCATTCTCGGACATTTGCCTGTCGGACTTTTGGGCTTCGTAGTAGGATGTCTTAAGGCTTTGGATAAAAAAGGCTGGATGCCGAAAGCAATAAACAAAATCAGTCCTTTCCATACTTCTTTATTCATAACAAATGTCGGATCAATAGGAATCGGTCCGGTATTCCATCATATATATAATTTCGGAACCACTTCCGTTTTTATTGCCATCGGTAAAAAATATTATGCAAACGAAATTGACGACGAGGGAAATGTCTCTCGCCGTCATAAAATGGATATTAAATTTGTTGTAGATGAACGTACCTGTGACGGTGCATACTACTCAAGCATATTCCGCAAATTCGGATTCTATATTAAAAACCCGGACCTTCTTCTCAAGAAAGGAGAAAAGGTTGTAATTGATGACGGAATAGACATGAAGGGCAGAAAGGAATACGAAGAAGAAATCACTTCTGAAATCAATTACTGATTTTCGGTTTCTTTCTTGTCTTCGTCTAAAAATCTTAATTCAGCCATAAATTCGTCGCCGGTGATGTTTTCTTTTTTGTAAAGCACATCGGCGAGTTTGTCTAATACGTCTCTGTTTTCGGAAAGAATTGTCTTTGCGCTTTCATAACATTCGGAAATGACTTTCTGCATTGCCGCATCAATCTTTCTTGCGGTTTCCTCTGAGTATGAACCCTTGAGTCTGTCCGACAGGAAAGCATTTGTTTTGGATTCGAAATTAATGAATCCGAATTCATCACTCATACCATACTGAGTAATCATCTCTCTTGCGATTTCGGTTGCACGCTGAATATCATTTGATGCTCCCGTTGTGATAGATTTGAATACTATTTCTTCGGCAGCACGTCCGCCGCAGAGAACCTTTATGTTATCAAGAACTTCTTCTTTGCTGATGAGGTTCTTTTCTTCTTTTGCAACCTGCATTGTATATCCGAGAGCTCCTGATGTTCTCGGAATGATTGTGATTTTGTGTACCGGCTCTGTGTTTGACAGCCTTGCGGAAACAAGTGCATGACCGATTTCGTGGTATGCAACGATATGCTTCTCTTTGTCTGAAAGAACCTTGTTCTTTCTTTCTTCGCCTGCAAGAATTACTTCAACGGCGGCTTCGAGATTGTCCTGCTCAACAACTGTTTTCCTTTCACGTACTGCACGGAGAGCAGCTTCGTTAATGATGTTTTCGAGGTCGGCACCTGAAGCACCCGGAGTCTGTCTTGCAATTACATCAAGATCAATTTTGTCACTCATTTTGACGTCACGGGCGTGAACTTTAAGAATGGCCACACGACCGTCCTGGTCAGGAAGGTCAACATTGATTCTTCTGTCAAAACGGCCCGGTCTTAAAAGGGCTCTGTCAAGAACATCCGGTCTGTTTGTTGCAGCAAGAATAACAACACCCTTTGAAGAATCGAAACCGTCCATCTCCGCAAGCAACTGGTTAAGTGTCTGTTCACGCTCGTCGTTTCCGCCGAAAGACTCATCACGACTTTTGCCCACAGCGTCAATTTCATCAATGAAAACAATACACGGAGCATTTGAAACAGCCTGCTTGAAGAGGTCACGCACTCTTGCGGCACCCATACCCACGAAAAGCTCAACGAATTCTGAACCGGAAAGCGAGAAGAAAGGAACTTTGGCTTCTCCCGCAACAGCTTTTGCGAGAAGTGTTTTACCGGTTCCGGGAGGGCCCACCAAAAGAGCACCCTTCGGAAGTCTTGCACCGATGGCTGTATATTTGGCCGGGTGACTCAAAAAGTCTATTATTTCAAAGAGGGCTGTCTTTGCTTCGTCCTGTCCGGCAACATCATCAAATGTTTTACCGGTGGATTTTTCGGCATAGAGCTTACCTGTCTTTTTACCGAAGTCCATAACTCCGCCTATTCCCTTGGTCATTTTCTTCATGATAAAGAAGAGAATTGCACCTGTGAGAAGGGTGGGTAAAATGATATACATAAGCACTTCCGTGAGTGTGTTGTCACTCTGAATCGGAGAACCGTATGTTACGCCTGACTTATCCAGCAGGTCCACGATTTCCTTGTCATCAAGGTAGAGGCGACCTGTTCTGTAAATCTTAGTGACACGGGCATCTTTTTCAACTTTAGGGATGATGTCGATATAGTAAACATCAATATCAACCTCTTTGACTTTGCCGTCACTTAACATATCTTTGAATTGATTGTATGAAATTTCTTCAACTGCCGGCTTTGTAAGATTCGGTATGAACCAGAAATACATCAGAGCCAAAAAGATCGCAACCAGTATCGGAATTATGTATATGTTTTTTTTGTTTTTATTGTCTTTTCCTAAATTATTCATAGAGACCTCCCAAAGTATACTACATTTTACCATAAACAAATGATATAATCCAAAAGAGGCAAAAAGGGGACAATTATGTTTGAAATTTCTGAAATGACAACAGAATATGCAACGGAGATTTCCAAGTGGAAATATGATGAGCCGTACTCGGCATACAGTATGAAAGACACTGAGGATGAAATTGATGAAATCATGAACGGACTTCATGTTGCCGTAACGGAAGCTGATGAGCTTGTGGGATATATTGCATTCGGTTGGTCAGCACAGCCGAGATGTGAAAACTCTTCAGCGATTTTTGAAGATGAGTCGTATTCCGATATTGCTTTGGGCCTGAGGCCGGATCTTTGCGGCAGGGGCTTGGGAGGACAGCTTACCGAGTGTGCGGTTTCCTTTGTGAAGGACCTGTTCCCTGAAGACGGTGTCAGACTGACGGTAAAAGCAGATAATGTAAGGGCCATAAAGGTTTACGAAAGAGCGGGCTTCTCAAAAAGCACTGATTTCACTTATTCTGACGGTGCTCTTTACAATGTCATGTGTTTGACTGAGGCATAGAAATTCTATATACTAATATATATTAACGGTCCTTTGGAGGAAAAAATGGCAAAACAAAATAAAAGGGATAAGGCAAAGAAGAATGCAATTCGTGTTGTTTGCGTTGTGCTTGCACTTTCAATGGTTGCCGGCATATTTCTTTCGGTATTCGCTTATCTTTTTACATGATTAATCAGACAAATCGGGGTAAAAATTGTTTAAGGTAAGTTTTACAAATATAATTCAATACCTTTCAAGCTATCTTGGAATCGAGAATTTTTGGGACGTAATTAAGACCATTATTGACATCGGTCTTGTTGCGCTCTTGTTCTTTGCGCTCATGAGAATTCTGAGAGATTCCAGAGCATGGCAGATTGTAAAGGGTATCATCATAATTTTGGTGGTTTCCATTGCAACTGACCTTCTCGGTTTAACGACACTTTCATACATTATTCGAATGATAGTGAATGTTCTTCCTGTTCTTCTGGTTGTTATATTCCAACCGGAAATTCGAAAAGCCCTGGAATCAATGGGTAACGGACGTCTTAAGGCTGTTTTTACGGGTGTGAGAGCGCCGGGTGAAGCGGCAACCCTCGATAAAATCATTGAGGCTGCATTTGAGATGGGCGAGGAAAGAACAGGTGCGCTGATTGTTCTCGAAAGGAATACAAACTTAGGAGAAATAATCAGAACAGGTACAATTGTTGATGCTGAGGTATCCGTTCCGCTTCTGAAACTTCTTTTCTATCCGAACACACCGCTCCATGACGGAGCCGTTATAATCAGACAGCAGATGGTTCATGCAGCCGGCTGTGTTCTTCCCCTTTGCGCAAGGGCAAATCTCAGACAAAGTCTCGGAACAAGGCACAGAGCAGGTGTGGGCGTAAGTGAAAACGCAGACTGTTTAAGTATCATAGTTTCCGAGGAAACAGGCAATGTGTCTCTTGCACAAAACGGCATTATTTCCGAGAACCTTTCAAAAGAGAAGGTAAAAGAAATAGTATATGACGCTTTTGATATCGGAAAGAACACCGCTTCTTTGCGCAAGGGCAAATCTCAGACAAAGTCTCGGAACAAGGCACAGAGCAGGTGTGGGCGTAAGTGAAAACGCAGACTGTTTAAGTATCATAGTTTCCGAGGAAACAGGCAATGTGTCTCTTGCACAAAACGGCATTATTTCCGAGAACCTTTCAAAAGAGAAGGTAAAAGAAATAGTATATGACGCTTTTGATATCGGAAAGAACACCGCTTCAAGAAGACATTTATTCAAGAAGGGGGAAACAAAATGAAAAGAGATAAAGTTTCCGCCTTTATGAAATCAAATACATTCTATATCATTGTATCGGTGGCATTTGCCATTGTTGCATGGCTGCTGGTGCTCAGCTCCCAGAATCCGACGGAAACGAGAACAATTGAAGTTCCGATTACATTCATAAACAGAAATGTTCTTGCAGAGCAGGATCTTGTTGACACAAGTATCACAACCCAGCCGTCAAAGGTTACCGTAAAAGTAAAGGGAGCTGAAGCTTTTATCGAGCAGATTCAGCCCAGTGATATTTATGTGGAAGCAGACTACAGCCAGATTACCGAAGCAGGCCAGGCGACAATTAAAATCAGTGAACCTGTTGTTGACGGTATCGGCGTATCAGTTGAATCATATTATCCGACAGAGTTCGAATGTATATATGATAAGAAAATAGAAAAGTACATTGATGTTGACGTGGAGTGGTCAGATGACCTTGCTGCAGACGGCGTATCAATCGTAGATGCTCAGGCAGAGCCTTCAAACATATTAATCACAGGATTCTCCATGCTTCTTGATCAGGTTAAATCTGTAAAGGTAAATCTTGCAGATACAATAAAGAAGGGTTCTGTTACAAATGACGGCTCAATAAGCCTTGTTTGCCGGTTCTACAATGAGGACGGAGACGATATATCATATAACTTCGATACCGAAAAGGTTGTTGTAAGATACACGACGGGAAAAATCATACCGATTTCTTATACTATAACCGACAACCCTGCCAACGGATATTATGTGGAGTCAGATAAGATTTCAACAGAAAATGCAATTATATCCGGTACAAAGGAAAAGCTTGACCTGATAAACAAAATAAATCTCGGACAAATCAGCGTGGCAGGAGCAAATGCGACTTTCACAAAAAAATTTGACATTTCCGATAAAATTCCTGCGGATGTGATTCTTAAGGAGCCTGCGGAGGTAACCGTAACAATCAGTATTGCGAAGTATGAGACAAAGGAGATATCCGTAAATCCGGATAAGCTCAGAAAAATAGGCGAGAATTCTTCATATACATACAAGTATTCTCTGGATACGACAAAGGTTGTTGTTCGCGGAGCTGCAGATAAGATAAAGGATTTGCAGGAAGGAGCGGTTTCTTACTCAGTTGATGTAAGCAATGCAAAGAAGGGTGTACAGAATCTCGACATAAGATTCAATCTTCCGGAAGGAATATCAACGCAGGGTACATACAGGTGCAGAGTTGAGGTTTCGGAACATAAGGGAGCGACGGACGCCCCTGAAGTGACATCGACACCGGAGCACAGCTTCGAACCGACATCAGAACCTGATAATTAACGGTAAAAATATAAGAACCGAACTGAAAATCAGTTCGGTTCTTTTTATTGCCTTTTATTTTACAGGCGGGACAACCGGAAGCATCAGTGAAGTGTAGTCGCTGATGAACCAGGGGTCTCCCAGAAGATTTTTATTCTTTGCCTTTCTCTTTTTTATCTTAAAAAGAGTAACAGGTCTGTATGTGCCGTCTCCCGGACAACCTATATACAGGGTCTTCTGCTTTCTGCTCTTTGATTTTTCTCTGCTTTCTTTTACTGTAATAACATAAGGCGTTGACGGTGAATAGTTATTCTGCGGGGTTGAACCCTTTAAGTATGCGAGCGGAAGATACGAAGCCTGTCTCAAAGGTGCATCGAGAGTCATTGATATTTCGCTCTCTGAAAGTTCTTCTTCATGTCTTAAATAACTGACCATCTTAAGCCCCAGTTCTTTATCAACCGCATAAATTCTGAGTACCATAATGAAGAGAGCAGCCACCTTTTCGGGTATGTTCATGAAGCTGTCTGCAAGATTGGTGAATATTTCCCATTCAGTGGGTAATTCGTGGAATACAATTTCCGTGATTTTTTCAGTGTTCATATTATTCCTCTTAGAAACTGTTTGTTGCCTGAATAATATCAAAAAAACAGGCCACGGTCAATTTGACCGTAACCTGCTTTAAATGGGGTGGGCAATTAAATTGTCGGAAGAAGCAGAACGTCTCCGATGTGAAGTACTGAATCATGAAGCTCGTTTACTTCCTTGATTTCATCGATTGCATCCCGTCGGTCAGTATTGGGGTAATACTTTGCTGCCAGGCCCCAGAGCGTGTCGCCCGGCTCAACAACGACGGGAGTGTAATCGGATATATCTCCGGAAGTACGGGCAAATACAACCGTTGAAATCAAAGCGGTGATTAACAGACATACGCAAAGTGCAACAAATGCACGTCTTCTTCTGTAAATCTTCTGCATCTTATTTCTTTTAAGATCTCTGATGTATTCTTCACATGTTTCGTAATCTTTCCATGATTTCTTTTTCATAATAGTTATCCTCCGTATAATTGCAATCGTTTGTTCGATGTATTGTTCTTAAGTACGAACACATAATACACGAACAGTTGTTTGATGTCAATAGGGTATCAAAAAAAAATTTCGAACAAATTTTTGATTTCCTGTGAGATTATTAAAACAAATGCCATGTCCAATAAAACGGACTTGTTGACAAGGAACTGTCGCAATGGTATACTTGCAAAGGTTTTCGACCGTTTCTCTGTTTAAGGACGATCTCCGACCTTTTACCGGGATTACGGCATATTTATTATTAAAGGAGAAAAGAAAATGACAAAAGAAAGAAAACAGGAAATCATCAAAGAGTTCGCTACACATGAAGGCGACACAGGTTCACCGGAGGTTCAGGTTGCTGTTCTTACAGAAAGAATCAACCACTTAAACGAACACCTTAAGACACATCAGAAGGACCACCACTCAAGAAGAGGTCTTCTTATGATGGTAGGTCAGAGAAGAGGCCTTTTAGCATACCTTCAGAAGATCGACATCGAGAGATATCGCTCACTCATCGAGAGACTCGGACTCAGAAAGTAATTTGTTAACGGACAAGGAGCGACGCTCTGTCGTTCCTTGTTTTATTTTGATTAATATTAATAAAGGTATCCGGTTCGTAGAAAGTAGATTGTGTACCAAAACAAAAGGTTTTGATTCAGAATCTACGTGCTACATCCGGACGTCTTTACAAAGGAGGAAAAGATGTTTAAGACTTTCACAACAAAATTGGCAGGTCGTGACCTTACAATTGAAACAGGCAAGCTCGCACAGCTTGCAAACGGAGCCGTGCTCGTTCGTTACGGCGAGACAACAGTTCTTTCAACTGTTACAGCTTCAAAGGCACCGAGAGACGGTGTGGACTTTTTCCCTCTCAGCGTAGACTACGAGGAAAAACTTTATTCAGTAGGTAAAATCCCCGGTGGTTTTACAAAGAGAGAAGGCAAGCCTACAGAAAAGGCTATCTTAACTTCTCGTGTTATTGACAGACCTATCAGACCTTTATTCCCTAAGGATCTCAGAAACGATGTAGTTGTTGTAAACACTGTTATGTCAGTTGACCAGAACAACTCACCTGAGATTGCCGCAATGATCGGTACATCAGCAGCTATCGCCATTTCGGATATTCCGTGGAACGGACCTGTAGGCGGTGTTGTACTCGGACTTGTTGACGGACAGGTAGTTATCAACCCTAACTCAGAAGAGAGAGCAAAGAGCGACATGTATGTAACTTTAGCAGGTACTCTCGACAAAATCTGTATGGTTGAGGCCGGTGCAAACGAAGTTCCTGAGGATGTAATGCTTAATGCAATCATCGAGGGCCATAAGACAATCAAAGAGATCTGCGCATTCATCAACGAGATGGTTGCTGAAGTAGGTAAACCGAAGTTCGCTTATGAGTCATGCGACGTTCCGGAGCAGATTTTCGAAGACATCAAGGCTTTTGCCGGCGAAGAAATGAAGCAGGCAGTTCTTGCTGTTGATAAGACAGACAGAGATAATGCAATTGATGCATTAACAGAAAAAGTACATGCAGAATTCGATGAGAAGCTCGGAGACGATGCTCACTGGATCGGAGATGCCATTTACAAGCTTGAAAAGAAGACAGTAAGAAGCTATCTCTTCGATGAGCACAAGAGAGTTGACGGAAGAGGAATGGAGGAAATCAGACCTCTTTCAGCTGAAATTGACTGTATTCCGAGAGTACATGGCTGCGGTCTCTTCAAGAGAGGTCAGACTCAGGTTATGACAATCGCAACTCTTGCTCCTGTATCAGAAGCACAGAAACTCGACGGTATTGACGAAGAGGTTTCAAAGAGATATATGCACCAGTACAACTTCCCGTCATATTCAGTAGGTGAAGCAAAGAGCTCAAGAGGACCGGGAAGAAGAGAAATCGGTCATGGTGCTCTTGCAGAGAGAGCTCTTGTTCCGGTAATTCCTTCAGAAGAAGAATTCCCATACTCAATGAGACTTGTATCAGAAGTACTTATGTCAAACGGTTCAACATCACAGGGTTCTGTTTGCGGTTCAACTCTTGCCCTTATGGCAGCAGGTGTACCGATTAAGAGACCTGTAGCAGGTATTTCATCAGGTCTTTGCACAAACGATGCATATGACGCAGATCCTGAGAACCCTGACAACTACGTAACATTCATGGATATCCAGGGAATCGAAGACTTCTTCGGCGACATGGACTTCAAGGTAGCAGGTACTGAGAAGGGTATCACAGCCATCCAGGTTGATATTAAGGTTAAGGGTCTTTCATACGGTATCATTAAGCAGGCATTCGAACTTACAAGAAAGGGCAGAATGCAGATCTTAAATGACATCATCCTTCCTTGTATTTCTGAACCGAGAGCTGAGGTTTCTGAGTATGCTCCTAAGATGTATACGCTCAAGATTCCTACTGACAAGATTCGTGAAGTAATCGGTAAGGGCGGCGAAACAATCAACAAGATCGTTGCTGAAACAGGCGTTAAGATGGATATTGAAGAAGACGGTACAATCTATGTTGCAACTTCTGACAAGGAAGCAGCAGACAAGGCTATCAAGATGATTAACGGCATCGTTGCCGAACCTGAAGTCGGCATGATTTACGAAGGTACTGTTAAGAAGATTATCGAATGCGGCGCATTCGTAGAATTCCTTCCGGGCAAGCAGGGCATGGTTCACATCTCAAAACTTGCTGAATTCCATGTAAATAAAGTTGAGGACATCGTTAAGGAAGGTGACACTGTTCGGGTTAAACTCTATGAGATTGACAAGCAGGGCAGAAACAACCTTACAATGAAGGACGTACCTCAGGATGCAGAGTAATCTGGTATTGAAACAAAACAAGGGGTCGCCCAAAGCGACCCTTTAATTTTGTCCCGATAGTCCAACGGATAGGACACAGGACTCCGACTCCTGCGATGTGGGTTCGATTCCCGCTCGGGATGCCAAACAAAAAAGCCGTTTCCGAAAGGAAACGGCTTTTGGTATTTTACAGAGTTGAATTTTCAATGTTACTTGTAAAAATGCCCATAAATACTTCTGTTATCTGAAAATATATTTTACTGTTTCTTCTAATTCCCTATATGCGTCAGTATTCGATAATTCACTGAGCGAGTCAAGTACGGCTCTGTAATACTGTTCCTGGACTGCAGGGTCTTTTTGATGAAAGCCGTTCCAAAGGGACGCACCTTTTTCGTCGTACAGTCTTTTGATTGAACGCATATTTGAAAGCTTGTCGGCAAGACAAATTTTCTTTGCTTCAATATTATCGGAATTTCTTATTGCTTCAAGGACTTCTTTTTTTCTGATTTCCCATGTTTCTTCAGGAGGCCTGTTTCTTCGCTTGTCTTCGGTTTCTGCGGCAACAAGCTTTTTTACCGTTTCACCGAATCTCTCTCCGATTTCCTCGATTGAAACGCCTGCGTCTTCAACCGTGTCATGAAGTACGGCTGCTGCCATGGTGTTTAAATCGTCCGTCATTGCAGAGACGATTACGGAAACTTCAAGCGGGTGAATGACATACGGGAGGGTACACATTTTACGAACATATCCGCTGTGCTTTTCTGCTGCAAACTGAATTGCCTCTTCGTAAACGTTCATTAAATCCTCCTGTCAGATGGCCCAGGTACCGTCTTTGAAAATCTGATGCTTTGTTCCGTCCTCTGAAATACCTGTGATTGACAGGTCATCGGCACCGACCATAAAGTCAACGTGAATGACAGAATCGTTTACACCTAATGCGTAACAATCTTCAAGGGACATCTTGTCAAAATCCTTTATCGTGTCACAATATCCTGCACCCAGTGCAAGGTGACAGCTTGCATTTTCGTCGAAAAGTGTCTCATAGAAGAGAACTCCGCTTGTGTTGATGGGAGATTCCTTTGGTACAAGAGCAACCTCTCCGAGATAACCTGCATTTTCATCGGACTGAATCATATCTTCAAGAATCTTCTGTCCTTTTTCGGCATATACCTCAACGGCTTTGCCTTTTTTGAATGTGATTGAGAAGTTCTCAATAAGCTGTCCGCGATAGGAGAGTGGCTTTGTTGAAACAACCTTGCCCTCGGCTTTACCTTTCATAGGGGTAGTGAAAACTTCTTCTGACGGCATATTGGCATTGAACTTGATTCCTGACGTGGTTTTTCCCGCACCGCCGCACCAAAGGGCCTGCGGAATGAGTTCAACGGTAAAATTCGTTCCGTTTTTGCTTTTATATGTGAGCTTTTTGAGCTTCATGTCATTGAGCTTTTTACAGCGTCCGGCGATTGCCGCATTATGCTTTTTCCAGGCAAGAATCGGATCGTTCTTTTCTGTTACCTTTACGGTGTCTAAAATTGCCTGCCAGAGTTTTTCTACGGCTTCGTCTGTCGGAAGATTCGGGAATACTTTCTTAGCCCACTCGGGAGAGGGTACGGAACCGATACACCACTGTTGCTTTCCCTCAATCTGATCCATATATGTTTTGCGGACTTTACGCCTTGCAACTGATGCCTTCTGGAGTTTTGATTTGTTTACCCCGTTAAGGCCGTCAGGATCCTGAGAAATAATCCAAAGATAAGGGGAACAGTCGTCCACTTCCTTTTGATATCTTTCTTTTATCCAGTTTGGTGTCTCACACAGTGTCTTGAGACTTTGTTTTTTATAATTGATTTTTGAAATAACCTGACTGTCCCAGCGAATATCCACCTCGGAAGCACCGGCATTGTAGCATTCCTCAACGACATAGGAAACAAATTCTTCCTGATTTACGTCAGCTGAAATGACAACACTCTGTCCTTTTTGGACATTCATACCTGTTACAACAAGCAATTTTGCATATTTTTTTTGTATTTCTTTCGTCATTTTTATCACCCTTGCTCATTATATCATACTCTTCCTTTTTTTGCTTGCTTATTGTATAATATACGATGTTTTATTATGTAATTTTAAAGGATAAAAAAGGAGTCTGTTATATGCTGTTGCCTGTAATAGAAATTATAATTTTTGCAATCGTTTCATTCTGTCTGTATAAGTTTTTCCGCAAGAGAAAGTATCAGCTTTTATCCTGTATGGCAGTGATTGCGGTCCTTTTTCTCATACTGCTCATTCAGTTTGCGTTTTTACCGTCAGGAAACGGTGTGAAAATAAATTATAAGGAAGGACAGAACCTTACACTAGAGGTTCACACTCCGTATGGCGGCGACGATGTTACCGCAAAGAAAGGTTTTACCGGCATTACTGATACGCTTAAAGCAGAAGGTGAAATCAACACTGATGTTTTGGGAGAATATACAATCAGATACTCTGTTGAATATGACGGAAAGACATATTATTCAGACAGAGTAATCAAAGTTGTTGATACAACAGCCCCGGAACTTAAGCTTGAGGACGGCCTGAAATTCTCTGCAATCGATAACTATGACGGAGACATTACGGATAAAGTGGCTGTCACAACAGAGAAGCAGGAGGACGGAACATATCTTGTAAAATATGCCGTAACAGACAGCGAAGGCAATACCGCAACGGCTGAGAGACATGTTGACAAAGTTGACACCGAAGCTCCGAAGATGACACTTAACGGAAATAAGGTTAAGGTAATTATGCTCGGAGAAACATATAACGATGAGGGTGCAAAGGCTCAGGACGACATGGAAGGTGATCTCACATCAAAGATCACAAGCAATGCCGATGAGGTAGACACAAACACAACCGGTGTTTACACGGTTACATATAAGGCAGAAGACTCAAGCGGAAATGTGGGTGAAATCACAAGAAACGTGCATGTACTCAAAAAGGTCGGATATGATCCTAACCTTGCCAAGACAGAGGACGGCTCAAGCATTATTCACCTTACCTTCGACGACGGCCCGAGCGCAAATGACGTAACAACAAGAAACCTTGACACGCTTAAGAAGTACGGCGTAAAGGCAACTTTCTTCGTTGTAAATTACGGAGAAGAGGGTCTCAAGACAATCAAACGTGAAATTGAAGAAGGACACACAGTCGCAATTCACACTTACACACATGACTACAACAAGTGCTACGGCAGTGAAGATGCATATTTTGAAGGTGTAATGAAGATGCATGACAAAATTCTTGCCGACACCGGTTATGACACAAACATCATCAGATTCCCGGGCGGATCTTCAAATGCGGTAAGCAAGAAGTATGTTCCGGGCCTTATGACAAGACTTACAAAGAGAATGCTTGACGCAGGATATCTCTACTATGACTGGAACGTTGACAGCACTGATGCAACAACAAAGAACCAGAAGAATGCAGATGCAATTTACCAGAATGTAATAAGCGGACTTTCAAAGGGACGTCATAATTACATTCTCATGCATGACATAGATGCAAAATCAGCAACAGCTGATGCTTTGCCGAGAATCATCGAATACGGACTTGAAAACGGATATACATTTGAACCGATTACGTCTTCAACTCCTGTTTGTGCACACGGCATTAACAACTGATAATCAACCAATTGAGGTGTGAAATGAAACACAAAGGAAGAAAAGCAAAATATAAAGGAACCATTATGACAATGCTGAAGTTATTCATACTCGCATTGTATACCGGAATATTCGCATATATCTGGCTCTTCTATTACAATAACAAGGAAATTGCATGGGGCTTCCACACAAAAGGTAACTGGCTCCTTTTCCTGATTTATCTTTTGCTTGTTTACGTGGTTTCAAAGGTATACAACCCATTCAACGTGGGTCATATGAAACCGTCGGATACAATTTATTCCAATTTCCTTATGATGGTCGGCGTTGATATAATCGCGTATTTCATTGTATCTCTTATTGCAAGAGAAATGCTTAATGTATTGCCTTTCCTTATTATGCTCGGCATAGACATTGTGGTTGCGATAATCTGGTCGCTTGTTGCCAATGCGATTTTCGTAAAACTGTTCCCGCCACACAATATGATTATGGTGTACGGCAGCCGTCTTGTTGAATCAATTTCTGAAAAGATGCAGTCAAGAACAGACAGATACAACATCACGAAATATGTCGACATTCATACAGGCGTTGAAGAAATCTGTAAAATCATACCGCAGTTTGACAGCGTTGTTGTCTGCGACATCGATGCAACCGCAAGAAACGAAATCGTTAAGTACTGCTTTGAAATTTCAAAGCGTTGCTATATTGTACCGAAGCTTTCTGACATTTTAATCAGAGGATCACATGAGATTCACATGTTTGACTCTCCTATTTTCCTTCTTAAGAATGAGGCCCTTAATTTCGGTCACAAGCTCATAAAGAGAATCATGGACCTTCTCATGGTTATTCCGCTCTGTGTTATTGCAGCTCCGTTTATGGCAATAATCGCACTTGCAATCAAGCTCCAGGACGGCGGGCCTGTATTTTACAAGCAGGCAAGACTTACACTTGATAACAAGGTGTTCAATGTCCTCAAGTTCAGAAGTATGATTCCGGACGCTGAAAAAGTAGGCGGTGCACAGCTTGCAAAAGAAGGCGATGACAGAATCACACCTGTCGGTAAAATCATCAGAAAAATCAGAATGGATGAACTTCCGCAGCTCTTCAACATTCTCAAGGGGGATATGTCTTTCGTCGGTCCGAGACCTGAAAGACCTGAAATCGCCGAAAAGTATATGGAAGAAATGCCGGAATTCAAATACAGAACAAAGGTTAAGGCAGGTCTTACCGGATTTGCACAGGTGCTCGGAAAGTACAATACGACTCCTTATGACAAGTTAAAGCTTGACCTTATGTATATTTCAAAATATTCAGCTTTGCTGGACATAAAGCTTATTCTTATGACAATCAAAATTTTATTTGTTTCGGAAAGCACAGAGGGATTTGATGCAAGCAATTCAATTCCGAAAGGAAAATCCGAAAACAGTGATGAGGAGACAAAATGACCGGCGACCGACAAACTTTGAAGTTTAACAAGCCCGCATCATGCTGGACAGAAGCGTTTCCTCTCGGAAACGGCAGTATAGGTGCCATGGTCTACGGAGGGTGTGACAAGGACATTCTCAAAATGAACCAGGACACTCTTTGGACAGGACACCCCAAAAAGCCGGTAAAGACAGACAGTGCAAAATATTTTGAAGAGGTTCGTAAGCTTGCCCTGGAGGGCAGACTTATGGAGGCTCAAAAGATAATAGAAAAACATTGCCAGGGACACTGGAGCCAGCTCTATCTTCCTTTGGGTGATGTTGAAATTGATTTCGAAAATCAGCCGGAAGAGGCTCCGGATTATTCAAGAGAACTTAATTTCAGAGACTCATTATGTTCCGTTTCATATTCAGGTATGAAGCGGGAGTATTTTATTTCTTATCCTGCCGGAATAATGGCAATTCAAATTTCTTCAGAGACCCCCGTGTCATACGGCATTTCAATGAAGAGTGTTCTTAAAAACCAAACATCATTTGCAGACGACTGTTTCATTATGGACGGCGAGTGTCCCTCTGACTGCAGAGCAGGTGAACTTACATACGAAACGCATCCGCTCAGATACAGCGATAAGCCGGAGGAAAAGGGTGTTCCGTTCAGATCCGTAATCTCGGTAAAAAGTGACGGAGAAGCCGAATATTCCGAAAGCGGAGTTTCCGTTAAAAACGCAAAAGAGTCACTTGTGATTTTTGCTGTTGAAACGGGATTTAACGGTTATGACAAAGCCCCTCAGGTTGAAGGAAAAGAATACAAAAATGCGGCACTTGGCAAAACAAGAGCAGCTGCTGAAAAAGGTTTTGCTGCATTAAAAGAAGAACATATTTCCGATGTTCGCGAAGTTTATGACAGAGTTCAGTTTGAACTTGACGGTGAAGAAAACCTGAAATATGTTCAGTTCTATAACTTCGGAAGATATCTTGCAATAGCAGCCTCAAGACCGGGCTCGCAGCCGATGAATCTTCAGGGAATCTGGAACCGGAGCGAAGATCCGCCCTGGAGATGTAATTACACAACAAATATAAACACGGAAATGAACTACTGGCCGATGTTTATGTGCAATATGACAGAGCTTTCTCTTCCTCTTATTGAAATGATAAAGGATATTTCGGTACAGGGAAAAGATACTGCAGAAAACATATACGGAGCCAAGGGCTTTGCTGCACACCATAACTCTGACCTTTGGAGACATACCGATCCCGTGGGAGTCAATTTCTTTGACTACAGCGGTGAGTGGTCTTTCTGGTATATGTCAGGTGTGTGGCTTTCAAGACACCTTTACGAGTATTACGAATACACGCTGGACGAAGCCTTTGCAAAAGAAACCGCAATTCCGATAATGAAGAGTGCCTGTGAATTCTGTGAGAGCATGCTCCGCAAGGACAAAGACGGAAAACTTATTATGGTTCCGTCAACATCTCCTGAGAATGTGTTCCTTTCACCGGAAGGTGACAGATGCGCGGTTTCACAGACAACAACAATGACAATGAGTCTTGTTAAAGATCTGTTCGGTAATTTCATAAAGCTTGCGGAAAAACTGGAAACCGAAAAAGAATTCACCGAAAAGATAAAGAATATTTTACCGAAATTACTTGAATTTAAAATCGGAGATGACGGCAGACTCCTTGAGTGGTATCAGCCGGAACCCGAAATAGAACCACAGCACAGACATGTATCTCATCTTTACGGACTGCATCCGGCAAGATTGATTACTCCGGACGAAACTCCTGAACTGGCAGAGGCCTGTAAAAAGTCTCTTGAATTCAGAGGCGACGAAGGAACGGGATGGTCGCTGGGCTGGAAAATAAACATATGGGCAAGGCTGAAGGACGGAGACCATGCACTTAAGCTTCTTGAAAGACAGCTTATGCAGGTTGAAGAAAAAAACGATTCGAGCCACATAGGCGGAACATATCCGAATCTGTTTGATGCGCATCCTCCTTTCCAAATTGACGGAAACTTCGGAGCAGTAAGCGGAATAACAGAAATGCTCATGCAAAGTTATGATGATAAAATTTTCATACTTCCCGCATTGCCGAGTCAGTGGAAAAACGGAAGAATAAGCGGACTTAAGGCAAAAGGAAATATTGCTGTTTCAATTGAGTGGAAGGACGGAAAGGTAACGGAATATAAATTGGACGGAGAAATTTCAGACAAGGAAATAATCGTGAGGGACGAAAAATGAAAAAAGGATTTGACAACAAACTGTATATTGAAAAACAGACAAAACATATCAAAGAAAGAATTCAGCAGTTTGAAGGAAAGCTCTATCTTGAATTCGGCGGAAAACTTTTTGATGATCACCATGCATCAAGAGTTCTTCCGGGATTCGATGTAAACGGTAAAATCCGTCTTCTTCAGGAATTCAAAGATCAGGCGGAAATCATCGTCTGCATCAACGCAAACGATATTGAGAAAAATAAAGTAAGAGCAGATATCGGTATCACATACGACATGGAATGCTTCAGGCTTATCGACAAGCTTCGCGAGATGGGCCTTTACATCAACAGCGTTGTAATCACTCAGTACAGCAACCAGTCTTCAACAGATAAGTTCAGAAAAAAGCTTGCTGCAAGAGGAATCAATTCATATCTTCATTATCCGATTGCCGGCTATCCGGCAAACGTTGACCTTATCGTAAGTGATGAAGGATACGGTAAAAACGATTATGTTGAAACAACAAGACCTCTTGTCGTAATTACTGCTCCGGGACCATGCAGCGGTAAGCTTGCAACATGCCTTTCTCAGCTTTATCACGAGTATAAAAGAGGAATCAATGCAGGCTATGCCAAGTTTGAAACATTCCCGATTTGGAATATTCCGCTTAAGCACCCTGTAAACCTTGCGTATGAGTCAGCAACGGCAGACCTTAAAGATGTTAATATGATTGACCCGTGGCATCTTGAAGCATACGAGAAGACAACAGTTAACTACAACAGAGATATTGAGGCTTTCCCGGTTGTTCGTACAATCCTGAACAAAATTATGGACGGTAAGGATATATACAAATCACCGACTGATATGGGTGTAAATATGGCAGGTTATGCAATTGTTGACGATGAAGCCGTAAGAGCAGCCGCAAACCAGGAAATCATCAGAAGATTTTACAAGGCACGCTGCGACCAAAAACTCGGCCTTGCAGACCAGGATACCGTGGACAGATGTGAGTTGATTATGAACCAGGTTAACCTCTCTGAAGAAGACAGACCGGTAATCAAGGTTGCAAATGAAAAAGCAGCTGAGAAGGGTGTTCCTGCAATTGCGCTCCAGCTTGATGACGGCACAACTGTTACAGGTCGTTCTTCGGAACTCATGACTGCAGCATCTGCTTTGATTCTCAATACACTTAAAAAGCTTGCTGATTTCCCGGATGATCTGCTTCTTCTTGCATCAGCAGTACTTGATCCTATCTTCAATCTCAAGAAGGAACTTAAGTATGACAGCGCAACACTTACGTTAGAAGAGGTTCTTCTTGCTCTTTCTGTTTGTGCCGCAACATCAGATTCAGCAAAGAAAGCTCTTTCATACATCGGAAATCTCAAAGGATGCGAAGCGCACTCAAGCTGCATGCTTACATCTGCTGAAGACAGATTTATGAGAAGCCTCGGAATCAATCTTACATGCGAACCTAAATTCCCGGGAACAGGAATCTATTTTAACTGATAAAACAATGACAAAGAAATTTGCTCTTTTGCTTCTCATATTCGTACTGATTTTGGCCGGGTGCGGAACCAAGACTGAGGATGTTCCGACACTTAAGCCTCAGATTACTGCGACTCCTAAGCCTGAGACCAAGGTTGTGGGAGACACCTGTGAGAGCAAAACCTGGAAAATCACATTAACGCGTGCACTTATCACGAATGAAATCGGTGATGACCATTTCATGTCTAAATCATCAGACGGTAAAATCTTCCTGATTTTGTTTTTTGACGTTTGGAATATGACTGATAAAAATCAGTATTTTAACTATGCATATTTCAAAGGCTTTGCAGACAACGACAGAACCAATATGACAATTATTCAGGAACTGTCTGTCGAGGATTATGTTATGCCCCTCGGAACAGTACAGGCGGGATCTTCTGCACAGTATTTTGCGGTATATGAACTCAAAGACAACTGGACAAAGATGATTGTCAGCTATGATACCGGTGCCATTGAGCCTGACGAGCATGCACGTTTTGTAATTTCTCCGAAGCAGTGTGACAAGATAATCATTGTACCGACACCGGAAATGACAGAGACACCGGAGGCAGTCGCTACTCCTGAAATTACGGCGACGACAAAAGCGTCAGAACATTGAATTCTGACGCTTTTTTTGGTATGACGGGCATATCAATGCTCTGTGGTGAAAGTCCACCGAGACGTAG
>CAMFNB010000004.1 GCA_945965275.1 uncultured Clostridia bacterium
TTCTGAAAACAGGCACTCCGTATTTTTTTGCGGTATCAATGACTTCAGGAAGAACCTCCAGGTTTCTGCATACGATCATACACGGGAACTCAAAAGAAAAATACTTATCAAGTTTTTCTTTTCGTTCTTCCTCAGGAATACTTAAAAGATATCTTGTCTCAACATTACCGAGAATCTGTATTCTGTCTTTGCTGAAATCCTTGGTAAAACCGGCTAAAGGAAGGCCCGGTCTGTTAAGGTCCGGTGTCTGAACTTTGATTTCGTCAAGTCTGTCCTCACAGCAAAGTGCAGTAAGTCCGAGGTCCTCAACAATATCACTTAAAGTTACATAATATTCCAAATCCATGGTTTCTCCTCATTAATCCTTAAATCTGTATCCTACACCCCATACTGTTTCTATGTATTTAGGATCTGATACCTTCTTTTCAATTTTTTCTCTGACTTTGTTTATGTGAACCGTAACAGTTGATGTTTCTCCTAAAGAGTCCTCACCCCATATACGGTCAAACAAATCATTCTTGCTGTACACAACATTCGGATGTTCGGCAAGAAACAGAAGAAGGTCAAATTCTTTACTGGTCAGAGTAACTTCTTTTCCCTCCACAAGAACTCTTCTTGAAAGCTTTTCGATGGTAAGTTCTCCTGTTTTGATAACATTCTTTTCTTTCGGTGCATTCTCTTCTATTGCGGCTGTAAGAAGTTCATATCTTTCAATATGCGCATTCACTCTGGCAACAAGTTCTGCCGGACTGAACGGTTTTACAACATAGTCATCTGCTCCGAGTTTAAGACCCTTGATTTTGTCTATCTCTTCATTCCTTGCGGATACAAGAATAATAGGCATATTCTTTTTAAGTCTTATTTGCTTACAAAGCTCAAATCCGTCCATTCCGGGAAGCATTATATCAAGAATTACCAGGCTGAAATCATTTTCGGTTGCTGCCTTAAGTCCGGCATTTCCGTTTTTTTCAACCGTAACTTCATATCCATCAACCTCAAGATAATCCTTTTCAAGTGTTGAAATGTTTTTATCGTCTTCTACTATCAGTATTTTTCTCATTTGTTTCCTCCAATACAGGAAGTTCTATAATTACGGCAAGTCCCTGTCCCACTATACTCTCTCCGTATATTTTACCGCCGTGAGAGAGAACAATTTGTTTTGAGATAGAAAGTCCGAGACCACTGCCGGAGCCGGGATTTGATCTCGATTTGTCTGTTCTGTAAAATGAATCGAAAATTTTATCAAGAGCATCACTTTCCACACCCATTCCGTTATCCTTCATTTCGATTCGAACTGTGTTTTTATCACACATTGAAACATCAATATGAAGACTTCCGATTTCTTCGGTTTTGTATTTAACACTGTTTCTTGCAACATTGATGAGAACTCTGCCGAATTTGTTTTTATCCAGCATAACGCTTTTCGGCTCTTCAAGTCTGTTGGAAAAAGACACAGCAAGCTTGTCATTTTCAAATGCAAATTTCATTTCCTCTGAACAGTCTTCCAGATATGCTCCGATGTCTGTCTTTTCAAGTTCAAACGGAATCTTATCCAGGTCAAGCTTTGAAAACAGGAAGAGTTCATCTACCAGGTGGTCCATGTCTTCAGCTGTGCTGAGAATTGTTTTCAAATACTTGATTTGTTTTTCCCTTGTATCGGCAACACCGTCCATAAGTCCCGAAACATAGCCTTTAATTGATGTAATCGGGGTCTTTAAATCATGAGAAATTCCGGCAATAAGTTCTTTTCTTGAATTCTCATATTTTGTCTTTTGTTCGTCGGATGTTTTCAGTTTCAGTCTCATAGAGTTAAAGCTCTTGATAACATCCTTTATCTCGCCGTCATCTGAAATATCAGGTTCAATGTCGTAATCAAGATTACCTTCACTGATGTTTTTCGTACCCTGTTTCAGCTTCTTAAGAGGATTAATAATGCTTCTTGATACTGCAAGTGTAATACCGCCGCTTACAAGAACAACCACAAGCATACCGATTAAAGCAACAAGAACAAGTGTACGCTGAGATTTTGAATTTTCATAGCTTGAAAACAGTTCCGGAATATTGTTGGTTTTATATTCCGGATGGGGATCTGTATTCACAAGATACACGGTTATTTCCGAATTGTCATTCAGTTCAACGAAGGATGAAATTATAAGAGCGTCCTTGTTAAGATACATTGCGTTGAAATTCTCTTCTTTGTTGGATGACGTATATGTGGATATGAGATTCATTACATCCTGCATCTTTGAGCTGTCGGAAATGTAATAAAATTTGTCGTTTTTAAAAAGGGTAAGTGTTGAATTTGTCTTTTCAAGGAATTTTCTTATACTGGAATAGTGTTCGCTCTTTTCAATTTTTCCGTTATTCTGTATAAGTTCGTTATGAACATCATCGATGATTACTCTTATTTCAGAAAGCGATATGGAAGCATCTGATTTATTGTAAATATCATCGATATCAGGCTTAAGATAATTATTGGTGTAGATTCTGAGCACGAAGAACAGGAATAGAAACATAAATGTGACTACCAGCAAAAATGTTATTAAGTTTGCAAGCATAATCTTGTTCTTAACAGACATAAAATTCTCCGCTTAAAAAATCACAAAAACAAGTAAAAGAACGGCAGAAGCAATCATTATTGCTCCGCCGATAACCTTGTACTTTTTAAGTTCACTGTATTCAGGATATTCTTTACTTTCGTCTTTGTTGAAAAATGCCCATATTTCTTCGTTTTTACCGAGAATCAGAGCACCTGCAATTGCAATCACGGCAACAATAATTGCCTGTGTAACCGAGAGAACCGGCACACCGCCGTATACCATCGAAATAAGAAAGTCCTCTGTAAAAAGATCATATGCTTTTGACAAATCCGCATCATCTTCAATGGAGGCTGCAGTAACTTTTGCGTCCTCTCTTGAAGTGCCGGTTAAAGTATATGAATAATCATAATCATTGATAACTACAGAATAGGAATCATCACCTGTATACAGTGTTCCTGTCATATTGTCGCCTTCAACAAAATAGAATTCATAAGTACGTGACTCGTCTGTTGACTCTGTCTGATAGTATCTTACATTATCAACAATACCCGATGAATTGCTTCTGTTTAAGTTGACAAGGAAAGTCAGTAAGCTGAGAGCCACTAAACTAAGTATAAGTATACCGATGTTCCTTCCCTTATTCATTGATTACCAAATATCCTTTCCGCAACCTTCGAAGAGAGCCTTTGCCGTTGCCGGGCTGTCCTCTCCGTCCTTGTTTTTAACAGGAGCAAATTCTTCCTCTCTCTTGATTCTGAATATTGCCATGTCGTCAAAGAAGTTGAACGCATCAAATATGAATGCCTCGAACTTATATGCGTTCGGTGACTCAGGAGCAATTATTTCTCCGTTTTCAGCCATATAAGGAGCCTTCTTGAATGCCGTGTGATAAGGGAGTCCCTTGTCTCCCATTACGTCAAACACTTCGATATTGAACATATTGCAGAGAATATGTGCATCTCCGTATACCCATTCTCCGTTTTCATATTTTGCATTTGCCATCTCATCGGAAACTTCAGTATATTCAACAACATAAGGCTTACCGTCACGCATGCAGAATACGCCGGCCTTTTCGTAAGGATCACGTTTAATAAGTGACTTTCCTCCGATAAGTTTGCCTGACTGAACCATATATCCGAGGAAGCAAGGGTCACAAAGTCTTACGAGAACGTTATCGATACCGCCGATGAACATCCACTTGATGCCTCTCTTCTTCATATCAGCCATGGCACCTGATGAAATCATTGCAGTAAAGATTCCGCCGTGTCCGTCAGCACCTTCCTTAATCTTGCCCTTCTCGCAAAGAACAATCTTGCCTGTATCATTATGAATCATCGGAAGCATATTCTGTACGAAGAAGAAAATGCTGTCCTTATCGTATCCGAAATATGAATTTTCTTCAAAGAAAGCTCTTGTTGCACCGTCATTTTCACGGCTTGTCATAATGTACCACGGAATATACACTCCCAGTTCCTCATGCTTCTTTGCAAGTCTCATTGCCTGAATCTCAAAGAGTGATTTTTTCGGTTCAATATCAATAAAGAATGTTCCTTTAGGTCCGCTGTGTCCGAGTCTTGTGCCCTGACCTCCGGCCATTGTAACTGCTGCATATCTTCCGGCTTTCATTTCTTCAAGACCGATTTGAGTGTATCTGTCGAGCTCTTCTGCAGGCATGCTGTCTTTTACAACACATCCGATAGGTGTGATTTCACCTTCCTGCTTAATACCTTCTGCCTCTTCACGCTTTGCATTATTGTATAGTTCTTCAACAAGTTCAAAGTTTACTCCGAGAATCTGATCAAGAAGTGCTTCCTTGTCTGCGTCATTTAACTCATCATAAAATGCAAGTAAATGCTGTTGTCCGTACTTTTCCGTTAACTCTTTTGCTTTTTGAAATTTGTCGTTCATTTTGCCTACCTTCGTAAATAAATATAACTGATTAATATTACCATTTTTTGCGATTACTCACAACATGGCATTGAATTCTTCCTCTGAAATTACCTTGACACCAAGTTCGTTTGCTTTAGTAAGTTTACTGCCTGCTTCTTCACCTGCCAAAACGTAGGTGGTCTTCTTTGAAACAGAACCAGAACATTTACCGCCTCTTGCCTCAATAAGTGCCTGTGCCTCAGGTCTTGTGTAAGTCGGAAGGGTGCCTGTAAGTACAAATGTCATGCCGGCAAATTTATTGTCGCCGCCCTCATCCTCATGCATTTCCATATTTACACCAAGAAGCGCAAGTTTTTCAATCATTGCCGCATTTTGTTCCCTGCGGAAAAATTCAACCACAGCTCTTGCGGTTATTTCTCCGAATTCCGGGATTTCCAGAATATCATCGACTGATGCCTCGGCTATTGCAGACATTTTACCGAAATGACGTGCGAGATCTTTGGAAGCTGCAGTTCCGATTTGCGGAATACCGAGTCCGTTGATTACTCTGTAAAGGTCATTTTCCTTTGACTTTTCAATGGCAGCAAGAAGATTGTCCACTGACTTTTCGGCCATTCTTTCAAGTCTGAGAAGCTCTTCTCTTTTGTCTTTAAGTTCAAAAATATCCGGAATGCTGTCAATGAGCTCGGCATCAAGAAGTTGCTGAATAACCGCGGGGCCCATTCCGTCAATATTCATGGCGTCACGTTCTGTAAAATGAATCAATCCTCTGAATATCTTTGCGGGACAGTCAATACCCTGACATCTGTATGCCGCCTCTCCCTCAGGTCTTACAACCTCAGCACCGCATACAGGACAGGTTTTCGGCATATTGAATTCCTTTCTTTCCTTTCCGTCTGTTCTGGCATCTTTATCGACTTTTACAATTGCCGGAATTACATCTCCTGCCTTCATGATTTGAACCATATCGCCAATCATGATGTCTTTTTCTCTGATAAAGTCCATATTATGAAGCGTTGCTTTGGAAATAACGGAACCGGCAAGAGGAACAGGAGCCAGAATCGCAAGAGGTGCGAGAATACCTGTTCGACCGACATTAACTTCTATATCAAGAAGCCTGGTGTATTTTTTCTCAGCCGGATATTTATAAGCCGTTGCCCATTTGGGAAACTTCGAAGTTACGCCCAGCTTTTCTCTGTCTTCAAATGAATCTACTTTTATAACCGCACCGTCGATGTCATAAGGAAGTCCCTGTCTCATCTCTCCGATGTCACATATTGCTTTCCAAACTTCCTGCGGGGACAGACATCTTCTGTATTCCGGGCTTACCTTAAATCCCTGACTTTTCAGATATTCAAGGGATTCACTGTGAGACCAGAGATCCGCTCCGCTTATTTCCTGAAGATTAAATATGAAAGCATCAAGATTTCTCCTGGCTGCAAGTGACGAATCAAGCTGACGAAGAGATCCTGCCGCTGCATTTCTCGGATTTGCAAAAGGCTGTAGTCCGTGCTCGTCCTGGTACTCGTTGAGTTTAACAAATGAACTCTTCGGCATGTAAACTTCTCCTCTTACGACAAGCTTTTCAACCGGAGTCTTAAGTTTCAGCGGAATGGATTTGATTGTCTTTATATTGTTTGTGACATCCTCACCGGTAATACCGTCACCGCGTGTAGCACCTATCGTCATAATGCCGTTCTCATATGTCACTGCAACCGAAAGTCCGTCAATTTTCTTTTCAACAACAAAATACGGCATATGGCCGAGTTCCTGGGCAACTTTGTTGCAGAAATCATATACTTCTGCTTCCGAAAAAACATTATCAAGACTCTGAAGCGGTACATTATGTGTGAACTTCTCAAAGCCTTCAAGAATCGTTCCGCCGACTCTCTGTGTCGGCGAATCAGGGGTTATGAGGTCAGGAAACTGTTCCTCAATCGAAACAAGTTTTCTGTATAATTCATCATATTCTGAGTCAGAAACAGACGGGTCATCCAAAACATAATATCTGTATGAATAATCATTCAGAGTATCTCTTACGGAATCTATTTGATTTAACGCTTCTTCTCTTGTCACAAGTTTTCCTCCGTTTATTTAAATAAGAATATTTTACCATAACAAGCCCATAATGACAAAAGAAAAATATTGTGATATTCTACCCGTAAAGGAAGTGAAATTATGGATTTATTCATTACGACAACGCATGATTTCGACGCAAGACTCACACGGGAACAAATGAATAAAACATATACAGTTACACCGGAAAAAGTCAATGAAATTCTTGCGGAAAACGGTTATACATATTTTGAAAGAGGACTTTACTCTTTCGAAGGCGGCACCGATGAGCACATACTGTTCAGATGTTCCCCGGAACATTTTACGGAAATTAACGCAATTCTCTGGAATCTTTCCCTTGATGAATACAAACTTCGTTTTGATGACTTCTCATACGGAGTAACAAAATACACATTTCAGAACTATGAGCAGGGTCAAACGGCTCCCCGCTTAATTTATCTTAACGATATTACGGAATATTAAGGAGGGGCCATGGAATTCTATTTAATCAGACACGGTGATCCCGATTACGAACACGACACACTTACAACATACGGACACCGGCAGGCGGAGCTTCTCGGTAAAAGACTTGAAAAAGAAAACATAGATTACCTTTATTCCTCACCTTTAGGACGTGCTCAGGCCACTTCTGCCCCTCTTGCAAGGCTGACAGGAAAAACGGTAAAAATACTGCCCTGGTCACAGGAAGTAGGCATTCCCTGCTACATTCCGTCACCTGATTATTTGGAGCAGAAAAATCTCGATCTCGGCAAACTGTTTTATACAAGAGAAAAGTATAAGGAATGGCCTTTTGCAATCTGCGAGGAACGCGTCAGTACCGGCATTGACTGTCTTTTCGGCGTACACGGCTATTCAAAGTTCGGTGACAAATACAAAGTTGTATCTCACAGTGACGAGAAAATAGCGCTGTTTTGCCACGGTAATCTGGGAATATTTGTTATTTCATACCTGATGAATCTTCCTATGAACGTGGCTGCCTCACATCTTGTTTTATACACAACAAGCGTTACGAAGTTTGTTTTTGAGGAAAAAGACGGATTCGCCGTTCCGAAAATTCAGTATTTTAACGAAAGAATGCATCTTAGGGACAATCCTGATTCTAACGTTGATGCAATACCGCAGGTATAAACTATGAAAAAGATAAGAATCGCTTTAATCGGAACAGAAAATGACCATGCGGCGCCTGCCCTCATTTCACTTAAAAGTCAAAGTGACATTTTTGATTTGGCAGGCTATTGCTTCGTTGATGAAGATGACACTCAGTTTAAAAATAATGAAGCAGTATATGAAGACGTCCCTCGTCTTTCTTTGGATGAGCTGTGGAATGCCGGACTTGATGCCGTTGTTATAGAAACAAACGAAAAAATATCATGCAAATACGCAATTATGGCTGCTGAGCACGGACTACATGTACAAATGGACAAACCCGGTTCAGAGGACCACGAGGAATTTGTTTCCATGATTAATTTGTTTAAGAAATCTGGTCTTGTTTTCCAGCCGGGATATATGTACAGATACAACCCTGCATTTTTAAAGGCTCTTGAAATCGTAAAATCAGGACGAATCGGTAAAATATATTCCGTTGAAGCGCAGATGAATGCACTTCAGGGCGATGCAAAAAGGATTTGGCTGAAACAGTTCAGAGGCGGAATGATGTTCTTTGTGGGTTGTCACATGATTGACCTTGTATTAAGACTTCAGGGAATGCCCTCTGAAATCATCCCGTTAAACGCCTGCTCGGGAAAAGATGATATCGTGTCAAACGACATAGGATTTGCGGTATTCAAGTACGAAAACGGCGCTTCTTTTGTCAAAACAACAGCCTCTGAACCCGGCGGATTTATGAGACGTCAGGTTGTTGTGTGCGGTACAAAAGGAACCATTGAAATCAATCCTCTCGAATACAATGTTGAGGGAGGTCTTTGTTCAGATATGCGTGTGCTTGATTTGGAAACAGGCTCGGCCTGGGCTGCAAGAGCCGATGCCAAAACGTACGGACCTTTTGTTCGACTTGACAATATGCTTCGCTCTTTTGCGGAGATGGTTGCCGGTGAAAAGCCCTATGACATTGATCTTGATTACGAAATCAAACTGCACGAAATTGTTTTAAAAGCCGCCGGATATTGAAATTTTTTGATATTTTTACAGATAAATGCATACAGATTTTACATTTCTTCTGTAATATGACATTATAATAAAAGAGTTTTGGAGACAAATATGACATTTGAAGAAGTAAAAAAGAATAAAGAAATTCAGGTATACATTAAACAGGCTGATGCTTCCCTTGCGGCTCTCGGATTCACAAATCACAGCCAGTCACACATAGGACTTGTATCGGAAAAAGCCGGATATATTCTGGAAACTCTGGGATACCCTGAAAGAACCGTTGAGCTTGTCAAAATTGCGGGATATCTTCATGATATAGGAAATCTCATAAACAGAGTCGATCACAGTCAAAGCGGTGCAATGATGGCTTTTTATCTTTTAAACAAGATGGGCTTCCCGCCTGAAGAAATTGCTGTTATAGTAACGGCTATCGGAAATCATGATGAAGGCTGCGGTCAGCCGGTAAATGAGCTTGCTGCTGCTTTGATTCTTGCTGATAAGTCAGATGTCAGAAGGAACAGAGTCAGAGAAAAAGACACCGACAAATTTGACATACATGACAGAGTCAATTACTCGGTAACTAAATCCGAGCTTAAGATTAACAAGGCTCATTCACTTATAAAACTCAAACTTACAATTGATACGAGAATGGGCTCGGTTATGGAATACTTTGAAATATTTTTGGAGCGAATGCTTTTGTGCAGAAAAGCTGCAGAAAAGCTCGGTCTTGAATTCAAACTTATGATTAACGAACAGCAGCTGATATAATATCAGCTGCTTTTTCCTGCATATACCATATTTTTACGGTTAAATTTAATACAAAAAAAGAGTGCCTCATAAAAAAGCACTCTTTTGAAAATTAAAATTATCAGAATTTTCTCCAAACCATTTTGTTGACTACACCAACATATGACTGAATAATCTTAACAACCTTTGTCGAAACATTCTCCTCAATGTAATCAGGAACAGGAATTCCGTAATCACCGTTTTTGTTCATTTCAACAGCTGTTTCAACTGACTGAAGAAGTCCTTTTTCATCAATACCGGAAAGAATAAAGCAGGCTTTATCAAGGGCCTCCGGTCTTTCTGTTGATGTTCTGATACATACAGCCGGGAAAGGATGTCCCTGGGAAGTAAAGAAGCTGCTTTCCTCAGGCAATGTTCCGCTGTCTGAAACAACACAGAAAGCATTCATCTGAAGACAGTTGTAATCATGGAAACCCAGCGGTTCATGTTGAATCACCCTTTCATCAAGTTTAAAACCGGAAGTCTCGAGACGCTTTCGTGAACGGGGATGGCATGAATACAAAATCGGCAAATCATACTTCTCAGCCATTTTATTGATTGCATTGAAAAGACTTGTGAAGTTCTTTTCAGTATCAATATTCTCTTCCCTGTGAGCAGAAAGAAGAATGTATTTGCCTTTCTCAAGACCGAGTCTTGAGTGAATGTCCGATGCTTCGATTTCAGCAAGATTCTGGTGAAGAACCTCTGCCATCGGAGAACCCGTAACATATGTGCGTTCCTTGGGAAGTCCGCAGTCCGCAAGATATCTTCTTGCGTGTTCGGAATAAGCCATATTGACATCAGAAATAATATCAACGATACGGCGGTTTGTTTCTTCCGGAAGGCATTCATCCTTGCATCTGTTTCCGGCTTCCATATGGAAAATCGGAATATGAAGACGCTTTGCTCCGATTACAGACAAACATGAATTTGTGTCACCAAGAACAAGAACAGCATCAGGTTTAATCTCCTCCATAAGTGTGTAAGACCTGGCAATGATATTGCCGCATGTCTCACCGAGGTTGCTTCCCACTGCCTCAAGATAAACTTCAGGATCTTCAAGTTTTAAATCTTTAAAAAACACACCGTTTAAATTGTAGTCGTAGTTCTGTCCCGTGTGAGCAAGAATAACATCAAAATACTGACGTGTCTTATTGATAACAGCAGCAAGTCTGATAATCTCGGGACGTGTGCCCACGATTATCAGAAGCTTTAATTTTCCGTTTTCTTTCCACTTAACGTTTTCAAACATAAGTTATCCCCTTATTTAAGGTTGCTGAATGCGACAAGTGCATTGCCTTCGCTGTTTGTTACATTTGCAGAATCAGCAAGTCCGCCGTGATCAAGGCCGTATCCGATACCGTCATACATCATGCCTTCACCGATTTCAACTTCGATAGTGTCCTTGTCAATAATCTTGGCTTTTGTCTTAGCCTTGATTCCGTCTTTTGATACAACGAAGAATCCGAGTACCTCATCGCTGTCTCCGACTGTCTTGAGTCCGTCACCGACAAATGAGAAGTCAACGATTGCTTTTTTGCTCTGGAAGTCAATCTTTGAAGGTACGGGACAGTTTACTTTGTTTGCATCAAATCCGTCTGCTTTGTAAAGATCTGAAGCGAGAATCTGTTCAGCTGCTCTGAAGCCGATTTTCCACTTGTTTAAGTAGTGAGCCGGATCTTCCCATTCCTGTTCTTCTTCAGGAAGAGTGTCATTTCTTGAACCCCATAAGTTGTCTTCTGAATGGAACTCATCTGTTCTGTAGTTATATCCTACGTCCATTGATGTAACAATGAATGAATCAGGAATTGCGAAATATGCATCTGTCTGTGCTGCTCTTACTTCAGGAAGCTTAGCAAATGCTGTCTTACAGAAGTCAACTTCAGCTGTTACGTGTGATGAAAGCTGAACATTAATAAAGTATAAATAACTGTCAAATGCTTCTCTCCATCCCTCTACCATAGCAACAAGCATGTCCTTGTATTCTTCCGGCCAGCCGGCATCTGACTCTCCCTGATAGAAGATAACACCCTGTAATGCCATGTGTTTGAAAGGAGCAAGCATATACTTGTAAATTGCCTGTGTCTCAGGCATCTGAGCTGCTGACGGCTTATCTCCGCCGATCTTAGCTGCTGCAGAAGGATCCATGAAGTCCTGAATCTTACATCCGCCCCATGCAGCCATGATGATACCCTGAGGTACATCTGAATTGTCTGCAAGGTGTTTAACGAACGTATAACCTAAAGCTGAAAAGTCATCTACAGTTTCCTGTGTTGTCTTTGTCCAAATGTATTCTTCGCTGAGAACGTCCTCATGCTCACCCATGTATGTAGGAATACCATGGCTTGTCATGTCATCGCCTCTCTGTCTGTAGAGTCTGATATTATCATTCTCATTGATAAGACCTGTAAGCTTATCATAGTATTTTGTCATTGCAGCACATCCGCGGTAATCAACACCAAAGAGATATTCTGCGTTTGACTGACCTGATACAATCCAAACATCTCCGATGAGGATACCCGTGAATTCTGTTCTCTCGCCTTCTTTAGGACCTACAGAAAGTGTTATAGGTTCTGAAGATGCTTCTCTTGGTGAGAACTGAATAATCCAGGATCCGTCTTTTTCAACCTTTGCATATCTTTCTTCATCACCGAGTTTACCGTAAACATATCTTCCGATATTTTTACTTGTACCGTAAACCTGGATGATTTTATCACGCTGAAGTACCATATCGCTTGAGAAGGCATGTGATACTGTGTAATCCTCTAACTCTTTTCCGCTGACCTCAGGCTGCGGTTCAAGCTTCTCTACAGCAGGAACCTTGCTCTCTGCCTGTTTCAATTCAACTGTACATGCACTGCAAACGAGCATAAGAACTGCAAGTGCAATAAGCACGGCTGATTTAATTATCTTTTTCATTTAGATAACCTCCATATAAACATAACTGGTAAGATTTTACCACTAATGAACTCATTCTTTCAACATAATATATTGTAGACAATTGATGATGCTTATTGTAAAATATTTTGTATAATTTACTTTAGGAAAAAATATGCAGCAGGCATTACCGAGTTACGTAGATGATTTCCTTATTTACATGGAATCTATCTCAGGAAAATCACTTAATACGATAAAGGAATACCGCTACGACCTCTCTATGTTCTTTCGTTTTATGAGCGAAAAAAAAGGATTGGAGAAGCCGGAGGATTTTACCGTTAGCATGCTCGATGACATTAAGCTGACTGACCTCTACTCCTTTCTGAATTATACAAACCGTGAACGCGGTGACAAAGCCGTAACTAGAGCTCGTAAGGTAGCATGTTTGAGATCATTTTTCAAATACTGTCACAGCAAGGCAAACCTTATTTCAGGAAACCCCGCAGCAGAACTGGATTCCCCTAAAATAACAAAGTCCCTGCCCCGCTATCTCGAGCTTGACGAGTGCAAGGCTCTGTTAAATGTCATTGACGGAGACCATAAGGAACGTGACTACTGCATGATTATTCTTTTTCTGAACTGCGGTATGCGACTTTCCGAGCTTGTCGGAATCAATGTCGGTGACATAAGCGGTGATTCACTGGTTGTAATGGGTAAAGGAAACAAAGAAAGAACCGTTTATCTGAACGAGTCCTGCAAAGAAGCAATAAACAATTATCTGGCAGTAAGACCTAAAGCAGAAGGTCCGAACGCAAATGCTCTCTTTCTCAGCAACAGAAGACAGCGAATAAGCTCGAAAACCGTTCAGTACACGGTAAAAAAATACATAAAAGCCGCCGGTCTTGATGCAAGCAAGTATTCAACGCACAAACTTCGTCACACTGCCGCAACACTTATGTATTCTTACGGAGATGTTGACATAAGAGCTCTTCAGGAAATACTCGGACACACAAGCGTTGCTACAACTGAAATTTACACGCATGTAAAAAATGCCAGAATAAAAGAAGCGGTTGCAAAAAATCCTCTTGCGGATTTTAAACCGGACACCAAAGAAAATGAAGATAACGACTGATTAGGAGTTAATGAATATATGGACAACCTCAGAAGATTTGTTTTGATTATATCTTTAATATCATTCGTCCTGCTTTGCGTAGGAGGTTTCTATATTGCGGATGTTTACGATCCGAAATCAATACAAAAAGAAGTAACAGAGCCAACTCCCCTTGTTCCAAACGGCAACAAGTACGATCCTGACAATTACACCAAGCAGGACTATTACAAGGGCAACACACTCTTTGTTCTCACTCCGAAAGAAGGAGAAGCTGCCACGGGCTTTGTTCTTGCCGGTTACAACGAAGGAACGGCGGATCTCAACTTTATCGTGATACCTCACGACCTTAAGGTCACTGATGCGGCACTTAACAATTCCGTAATGACTCTCGGAGCATATTTCTTTGAACACAATGCAAAAGACACTACAGCATATCTGAGTGCTCTTTTAAGTGTGGACATTGACAATTACATTACTCTTTCCTACGACTCATTGACTTCTTTAATTGAGAAAACCGGTAAAATAAAAGCCGTGCTTCCTATGGATATCAAGTTTATCAAAACCAGCACGGAAGACGTAAATTACGGCGACAAGGTTAACTTCTCAAAGGGTGAAAAAGAATTATCCGGTTCAGATATCGTTAATATTCTGAAATTTGCAACTGACGAGGGTGCGTATATCAGCCCGGAGCTTTCAAAGTATTACGAAGATGCAGGTGTAAGACAGATTCATTCAAAGCTTGCAACCGACATCATTGCAATTTCAGTAAACGGCCTTGCGAAGAATTATCTTATTAATCCCGAAAATCAAGACAAATTCAAGAATGCTTTTGCAGGCCTTAAAGATTCCTTCGACACCAACTGTGACGAAGAAAAAGTAACGGAAATGTTCAGAAACATAAGTAATGCCGAGGATGAAGAAATCGGTATGTTTATAATCGCGGGAGATCTTCAGGTCGGTAAAAAGGTGTATGTCGCTTTTGACGGTACTGCAAATGAACTTGATACCTCAAGCTCACTCAGCGTAACCAATATCATAGCAAACAGATTTACGTATATCAGATAAAAAATCAATATCACGGGACAATGACAGCTGTGCCTTCTCGCAGGAAGAACAGCTGTTTTTCTTTTACGGTAACACCCGTGATTTTTGAAAGTGCTGCGGAATAATTATTGACCTGAGTATAATATGATTCCGCTCTGGTAAGGACGTCTTCTCCTGAAACATCATCTGATTTATAGTCAACTATTACATATTCGCCGTCTTCGATAAAGCAGCAGTCAATAATACCCTGCATTACAGTTTCGCCCTTGTATCCCGGCAGTACGTCTTCGGCATTGAGAAGAATCGTAAAAGGGACTTCTTTTTCACACTTATCAGAGGCACAGGCTCTTTTACCGATTTCCGATTTCAGGAAGTTGATTATAAATTCGGGAACAACGGCTTCTTTTTCGATTTCCAGCAGGAATCCCTTTTCTGCCATCAAATCAACTGTGCTTTTTATTATATCTCTAAGTTCGGATTCGTTTTTACCGATACAGGCTTTAAAGTCAAGTCTTCTGAGCACTTCATGAATAATCGTTCCCTGTTCTGCGGCCGTGAATTTTGCATTGCTCTTTCTTGATGCATCCTTTCGTGCCTTTCTGTACGGAACGACATGTTCATCATCATTCTGCATTATGCGTTTTAAGTCCGTAACGGATATCTTTGATTTAATGTATTTGTCATCCTGATGTGCATAGTACCACTCAGTGGGATTGTATTCTTTCTTTTTGTTTCCGTAAAACTGTCTTTCGGAAATTACGGGAGTTTGGTTTTCTTCGTCCTCATTTTTCTCTTCAGGAATAATCCTTACAAGCTTCCACAAATCACCGCCTGCCGTTTTGAGCACCCAGTCGGAATAATTTTTTGCGGAATTCACTTCTTTGTCTGTCATGTCGGAGTTCTCAAAAACGACTTCATTGGGGTCTTTGAACATTCCCACAAGAATCAGTTTTTCACGGGCTCTTGTCATGGCTACATAAAGCAGTCGCATTTCCTCGTCAAATATTTTCTTTTTGTTTTTTTCTTTTACTATGATATTTTTGAATGTGGGACTGTAAACTCTGTTTTCGGCGTCATATCTGAAAAGATCAATTCCGAAAAACCTGTCATATACCAGATTTTTGTTTTCCCGGCTCTCCATTGAATAAAAACCGCCGTTTGAAGTTGATTTTGCACCGAAAAGAAATACAACCGGATATTCGAGGCCCTTGCTTGCATGAATTGTATTTATGCATACTGCGTCCTCTGTTGCCGAAGCATAGGCTGACAAAACAAGATTATTTCCCTCTCTTTGTCTTCTTTCAAGATATTTTATAAATCTGTGGAGACCTTTTCTTCTTGTCTGTTCATATGCCGTTGCAACGTCAAAAAGGTACCTTAAGGAGTATTGCCTTCCCAGGCCCCTTGATTCTCCGCTCACTTCAAGAACATACCTGTAATAGCCCGTTCCTGTGATTATTTTCCATATCAGAGCGGAAACCGGGATGCTCTGCGCAATCTCCGAATAATATTTGATGTCGTTTAAAAGTGCAGCATATTTTGTGCTTCCTGCTCTCTTAAGAATTTCATAAATCCAGATATTCTTTCTGTCCTTCGGATCAGTGTTTGCAACCAGTCTTGCAATATCCTCATCACTGAAATCATATAAAGGAGATCTCATTACGGTAAGAAGCGGTATATCCTGAAGCGGATTATCAATTATCTTCAGGTACGCGAGTAAAAGAACAATGTCATATTCTTCGAATATTGAAGATCCTTTTCCCGCATATGCAGGAATTCCGCGTCTTCCCAATTCCTCAATGAGCACCTGATTATGTGTGGCATTTCTCATCAAAATCGAAATGTCACCGTATTTAATGTCTCGTGTTTGACCCTTTGAATTTTTACAGAGAATCTGGAGCTTATCGTCCATCAGTTTCTCTATTCTGTCTGCAATTGCCTTTGCCTGAACTCTTGCACCGTCACTTGTACCGACACATGCAATGAATTCTGTCGTGTACGGATTTTCTCCGTCTGTTGTTATTTCAGGGTATTCTTCATTCCTGGGATGAAGCTCATCATCGGGATTGTATGTGATTCCGACTGTTTCCTTTCTCATTATTCTTCTGAATACCTGATTGACTGATTCAAGAACCTCTTTTCTGCTTCGGAAGTTTTCCGACAGTTTAATAAGTTCACTTTTACCGTCCGCACTCTTTTCATAAGCATCGGCTTTTCCGATGAAAAGCTCCGGACAGGCTTCACGGAAGCCGTAAATGCACTGCTTTACATCACCCACTCTGAATACATTGTTGTCTCCGGACACAGCATCAATAATCGCGTCGTTTATCTCTGTAATATCCTGATATTCATCAACGAAAATATATTTGAACAAATCTTTGTAGTAAGCCGAAGCTTCCTCTGTTTTAAGAACCGCAAGAGCTTTATGAATAACATCCGAAAAGCTTAATATGTTTTTCTTTTCCTTTTCGGCCTTAAGTCGCTTATCATATTCCTTGACAATCTCAATAAGCACCTCGATTACGGATTTTGTTTCGGCAATTTGTTCGTTGATTGTGGAATCATCGTATTTAAGGCTCAGTTCCTTATGCTCGTTAAGTGCCGACTTTGCGGCATTGTATTTTGCTTTGGCTATGTCTTCGTCCGGTGTTTTTGAAATCGGCTTATATGTGGCTCTGCTCGGTAAAATACCCTCATAATCAGGTTCCAAACCATCTTCCAGGGCCTTCTTAAGTCTGTTCATCCCTTCCATCATGTCAGGAACAAACTTAAGACAGTCGCCGTAGTTATTATATAAATACAAAGTATCCTCGTAGGCTTCATCGAATATGCTCTGTTTGTATTTTTTATATTCAATCTTCCAGTCGTAATCTTTTACCGTTCCGTCAAGCCACGCAAACGGTTCACTCAGATTCAAAATATATTCGTAAAGTCTTAAAACGGTATTTCTGAATAAATCAGGATCAAGTCTGCTGTAAAAAAGTCCTGCAAGCTTTTTGAATTCCGGTTCACCCTTCTCGTAATACTCTTCAAGAAGGTCGTCAAGCACGTCATTTGAAAGTATTCTCAGTTCTCCGTCATCACCAACTGAGGTGGATGAATCAACTCCGCTTATGGTGAAAAATTTTCTCACCACATTACCGCAGAAGCTGTCCAAGGTTGAAATATTTGCATTTTGAATAAGTGGGAGCTGTCTTTTAAGATGTTCCCTGACACTTTCGCTTGTTTCCGGAGCATCTATTGCATCAATGATTCTCTCCATAATTCTCTTTTTCATCTCAGCCGTTGCCGCTTTTGTAAAAGTAACAACAAGCATTTGATCTATGTCAAGTGAATTATCTTCAATAAGGCACTGAACTATGCGTTCTGTAAGAACAGCTGTTTTTCCCGATCCTGCAGCCGCCGATAAAAGAAGATTCTTTCCTCTTCTGAATATTGCTTTTTCCTGATTTTCAGTCCACTTCATATTTTTCACCTGCTTTATTATATCATATTCACATTATGTGATATAATATGTGTATAAATTGTCACATTTTGAAAGGAGATTTATTATGCCGGATTTAAAAGGAACAAAGACAGAAAAAAATCTTATGGAAGCTTTCGCCGGAGAAAGCCAGGCACGTAACAAGTATTCATATTTTGCTTCAAAAGCAAAGAAGGACGGATATCAGCAGATCGGTGCTTTCTTTGAAGAGACAGCAAATAACGAAAAAGAACATGCAAAGATTTGGTTTAAGCTCTTAAACGGAATCGGATCAACAGAAGAAAACCTCAAGGCAGCTGCTGCAGGTGAGCATGACGAATGGACAGATATGTATGCCCGTATGGCAAATGAAGCCCGTGAAGAAGGCTTTGATGAAATTGCCGCTCTCTTTGAAGGCGTAGGCAAAATTGAAAAAGAACACGAGGAGCGTTACCTTAAGCTCTTAAAGAACATCGAAGACGGTGTTGTATTCAAGAGAGAGACAAAGTCTGTTTGGGTTTGCAGAAACTGCGGACACATCGTTGACAGCCTCGAAGCACCTGAGAAATGCCCTGTTTGTGCTCATCCTCAGGACTATTTTGAACTCAGAGTTATCAATTACTGATAAAACTCACAAAACTTTCAGGGCAGCTGATAAAGCTGCCCTTTTCGTTTGACATGACATTTTGTGTAATATATAATTATGCAGTTGTTCGAACAGATAAGGAGAAATCGCCTAGTCCGGTCGAGGGCGCACGATTGGAATTCGTGTAACCGCCACAAACGGTTCGAGGGTTCGAATCCCTCTTTCTCCGCCAGACAATAAAGCACATCTTTCACGGATGTGCTTTTTGTATAAAGAAAGGATTTGCCATGAGTGACGGAAGCAGAGATGAAAAACTGGGAAAAGCAATAGCAATCAGCGCATACCTTTGGTTTGCGGTAAAATTCATCCTTGTGGTTTCACTTATTTCTCTGGCTGTTCTGTGGTTTTTAGATAAACCTCTTTGGATTGCGCCGATTGCAGGCATTGTGCTTTTTCTGATTTACAGATTCATAAGGACATTGGTATTAAGACTGCTTATCAGTTGGGGACGGAAATCAAGCGGCGAAGACAAATAAAAAAAGAGAGAAAAAACTTTTTGTTTTTTCTCTCTTTCTGTTTTACAGTTTAATAAATCAGTCTTCTTTTCTTGCCATTGCAAGTTTGAAATCCTTTGTGTCAGAGAATATCTCTTGTGTATAAGGATTCTTCTTCTGTTCAACTGAACGCTTGATGACCCATGCAAGTGCAAGTGCATTGATTGCTATTGAAGCAATAGAAATGATTCCCTGTGCATACGGATTTGCTGTTGTCGGCATTGTAGCGCCCATTGCAGCAGCTGCTCCTGCTTCTCCGTAAACTGACGAAACAGTTGTGAAAATACTGTTATCCTGGAACAACGGGAATACCTGAGCAAACATACACCACAGTGCAAGAGTGTGTGCTCTGTTCTGAATCCATCCGCCTTTGTTCCAAAGGAAGTTTGCAACAGTAGGTGCAAGTAAGAGTGCAAGTCCGCAGTACCATGCATGTGTGGGAAGATTGAGATATGTGTACTGGAAGTTCCAAATATCATAAGCGATAATGTAGATCCAAATCATATCAGGCCAAAGCATGTCTTTTTGATCCTTTGATGAGTATACTCCCCACCAGCCTGTCATACAGGCAATGTTGATGATTCCGGCAATTCCGTTTAAGATGTTCCACCATCCGCCGTAAAGCCATACACCCTCTGATGATAACCACCATCCGCCTGCAAGCGATCCTGCTTTGATAGCTGATTCAAAGTCAGAAGCTACGGCAATGAGAATGTTGATTGCAACAATTACAAACGGGAATGCTTTAAACCAATGTGCTTTTCCGAGCTTGCCCCATTTGTACTTGATCATCATGAAGCCGATACATCCGATTGTTGCGGCATAGAGCTTTGCATAATGGAACCAGCTGTTCATGTGAACATATGTATCATTATTAAGAGCCCATTCCGCTCCGCATGCGGCACCGATGTAAATAGCCACAAAATAAACAGTGAGTAAAGCAGGAACAACAAGGAAGCATGTAATTCCGCCGAATTTAGAACGGCGCGCAAACTCATTTAAGAGAATTAAGCCCGCAAAAACCATGACCCAGCCGAGAAGCTGAGCGCCTGCGGATTCTCCGTAAATATTGAAGAACATTAATATTCTCCCTCCTCAAATATTAAATTTCAAACTGACCATATAATACTACTTACAGCAAATATTTAGCAACCGTAAAATTCTTATATTACCGGTAGAATATTAAGACAAAACCAGCATACGAAAATCACCTGAAATCAATAAATCTCAGAGTTATATTCCCTCCTTCTGAAATAACTGCAAAATCATTACATTCTCCTGAACAGGCATATAAATGAGAAAGCATATCATTTGCCCTTATAAAGGCAAGAAAATCATCTCTGCTTCCTCTGAAGCTTAATTCTTCATCCGGAATCAGCTGTGAATTTTTACCGTAATAGCAGTATTCAAATAAAACCTGAGAATCCTTATCCAGCTTCATAATATAATCACAAAGAAGCATTGTCAGCCCTCAAACTCTCTTATTCTGTATCTTGCACCGATTCTTTCGCAGATTGCCGCACACTCCTTTTCCTGTTCTTTTGTTATTGTCGTTTCTACGGTAGACAAAACAACATTCGGTACATATTTTGTGCATTCTTCCGCAAAATCCAAAAGAGCCTCAAATGAGCCCTCTCCGAACTTCGGCTTTACGATTTCAAGATATGATTTCGGATCCGGTGTATTAAGGCTTATTGACACGGTATCAATAAGTCCTGACAAATCCGGTGCTATATTTCTTCCGTTTACTAGACTGCCCAGGCCGTTGGTATTAAGTCTGAGTTTTTTATTCCATGTTTTTTTGACATAAGCCGCAATTTCAAGAAGAACATCAAATCTTTCCGTGGGCTCGCCGAAACCGCAGAATATTATTTCACTGAATTTATCAACATCATAGTTATTAAAAGCATCAATTACTTCTCTGAAAGAAGGCTCGTGTTCCAGCCAAAGTGAATCGGAGTCGCCCACTCTGTCCATAATGTTTCTTTCACAGAATGTACAGTCGCAGGGACATTTGTTTGTGAGATTTATATAAAGGCCGTCGTATGCCTGATAAACTATGTTTTTCATGTTCTCTCCTGTAAAAAAATAAGGACTCACCTTAAAGGAGTGAGTCCTCTTTCGGTTTAACCCGTATTATATTCTTTCCTTTGCCTCAATATCAAGGAAATACTTGTAAGTGTCAACCATAAGTTCTCCGCAGGCAGGCTCATCACATGCAATGATTGCATTCGGATGATTCTGGAGTGCGCTTGCTGTCCACATGTGGCTCATTGAACATTCAACAGTATGTTTAAGAGCTCTTGCTTTGTTGTGTCCGTTGATAACAAGAAGAACCTCCTTAGAATCAGTAACTGTTGCAACACCGACCGTAAGAGCTGAAGCAGGTACCTTGGAAGGATCATAATCAAAGAATCTTGAGTTAACAATCTTTGTATCTTCTGTAAGCATCTGAACTCTTGTTCTTGAGTTAAGTGCCGAGAAAGGCTCGTTAAATGCCATATGTCCGTCAACACCGATACCGCCTAAGAACAAATCGATTCCGCCGTATGACCTTATCTTATCTTCGTATCTCTGACACTCTGCATCTAAATCCTCTGCCATTCCGTTTAAAATATTTACATTCTCTTTCGGAATGTCGATGTGATCAAAGAAGTTGCTCCACATGAAATACCAGTAGCTCTGCTCATGGTCTCTGGGAAGGCCCACATACTCATCCATGTTGAAAGTAACAACATTCTTAAATGAAACCTTGCCTGCTTTGTTCATTTCGGCAAGTCTCTTATACACGCCAAGCGGGCTTGAACCTGTGGGAAGTCCGAGAACGAAAGGTCTGTCTTCCTTGTGAGCATTTATTGCCGCAGCAATGTGATTTGCTGCCCATTCACACATTTTGTCGTAATCTTTTTGAATAATAACTCTCATTGAGCGCCTCCGTATATTCTTAATACTCTTGAATTATATTTTCATAAAGATACCGTGTCAATTTAAGGGGCGAAATCTTAAAAAAGATTTAATAATCATTTTATTCCTTACTCTCTTATATTGCTGTAGTATCCGTCAAAAAACTCATCAAGTATTTTTGTGTACTTACTGTCAAATTTATAGGTCATATTATCGAGATACTCTGAAGTTTCTTTTTGCAGGTAATATGTTCCGTCAACGTACTTCTCAATTGATCCGAACCTCATGGAAATCGTAATGTTTTTATTGCATTTGCTGATTTCAATGCAGTCGTCAAAACGAGCATTTGTTTCATCCTCATCTGTTTCAGGATACAAAAGTGTCTCATTGATGATTTCAGTTATTTCATCAGGGCAAAGGACAGCTTTCATACCGTCTCCGTCGTAATACTCATAGCAATAAGAGTTTGCCGTATCAGCCAGATTCGAGTATTCTTCTATGATTTTGTCCTTCTCTGATTCAAGGATGTAATATGAATACCATTCATGATCATATGATTCATTCATTTCAATGTTAATATCAATGTCAGAAATTTTATTCCAAATGCGTATTATTTTCTCATCTCTGGAAATGTCGAAAGAATCCCCCAGATATTTTCCGAGAAGAACAGGAACATCATATTCAGTTAAAAACTTTGTCGGAAAAATATTTAAAGTCGAATCAAAATATACCATTGAGAAAATATCGCTGTTGTCTTCATATTTGACGTATTTTTTCCCTCTGTATTCCAATTCAAGGTGTGTTTCATTTAACCACCTTGCATGCTCATTCTTCAATTCATCCAAGGAATTGCATGAACAGAGAATACTTACGGCAAGTGCGACAACAAGAAATAATGCAATTATTCGCAGAGTTTTTTTCATATTTCCTCCTTTACTCCAAATTCAGTTTTTTCTTCATAATGTGTCTCATAATTACATATGTAATTATGAAATAAACAACCTGTAAAATGATTGTTCCGAGCATTATGATGTGTATTGACGGTATTAAGTTATGCTGGATTATCCTGGCAAGTTCATCGAAGAACTCCCAACCAAGAAAAGTAGTAAGTATAAGAATCACAGTAGAGATAAACTGTACTGAAAAGTAATAAATGAAGAATACACCTACCGCAAGTCCCACTTTTGCTTTTTTGGCCCTTTGTCCGATAGTAAGACACGTGTAAAAAAGCATAAAGGTATTAGCTATTTTAAGAATAACTATGACAGCAAAGTAACACAAATATGCAATCTGATTTGCGCCGAAATATCCAAACGCCTGCTTCCATAAATACCATCCGGCTTTAATGATTTCAGTACATACCTCTCCTGCAGTTGCTGTCATTACGGCAGCAACAATAATTATTAGGTCATAAATCATTACAACTGTTGCAGCAACGGCTTTTGCAAAAATATGCTGTGTCGGTGTAACCGGCAATGTCATTGACAAATATCCTTCATTTGAGAAAAGATTACTGTAGAATCTTCTGATACCGAATACAAGAATCAGTACTATAGATGCAACAGATCCTCCGACAAGTGCAAATATCATTGAACCGGATGTAATCCCGAATACAGATGTGTCTGTTTCAAAAAAATACAGGAATCTGATTGTTGCTGCTATTCCGAGAAGGATTGCAGTAATCGGAATCAATTTTTTGAAATAATCCATGAATTCATACTTAAGAAGTTTCTTTACCATTTGAATACCTCCCTGAAAAGTTCATCTACACTCATGCCGTGTTCTTCGCGAATTTCATCAACAGTGTTGTGAAGAACCACGTTACCGTTCTTAATGAAAACAACATCATTGAGGACGGGCTCGATGTCTGAAATCAAATGTGTTGATATGATTACTGATGAATCCGGATTATAGTTATTGATGATTGTTGAGATGATATAATCTCTCGTTGCCGGGTCAACACCTGCAATTGGTTCATCAAGCACATAAAGCTTTGCATTTCTGCTCATTACGAGAATAAGGCAAACCTTCTCCTTGTTACCCTTTGAAAGTGTTTTAAGCTGAGAATTTCTCGGAATCTGAAGTTTATCAATCATTTCATAAGCAAGCTCAGGTCTGAAATCCTCATAGAAGTCAACAAAAAGCTTTACCAGTTTATCAACAGTAGGTGACTTGCCGAGGAAATTTCTGTCCGGAAGATATGCAACTATCTTCTTTGTTTCAACACCCGGCTCCTTTCCCTCAATAAGTACTTTACCGCTTGTTGGTGTAAGCAAACCGTTAATGATTTTGATTAATGTTGTCTTTCCCGAGCCGTTTGGTCCGAGAAGGCCGATTATTTTACCGCTGCCAAGAGTAAAATTAAGATTGTTAAGTGCGGTAATCTGGCCATATGTCTTTGTCAGATCAATGCATTGGAGTAAATCACTCATTTAATTAACCTCCCTATATATTCGTATGTTTCTTTTTCATTCATTCCCAGCATTTTCATATCTTCAAGATATGTCCGTGTTTTATCGGAAATTCTCTCTCTGAGCATTTCCTTTGCCGGTGATATATCTTCTTTAACATAAGATCCTGATCCGAGAACAGAATCAATGACTCCTTTTTCCACAAGGACCTCAATTGCCTTCTGCACCGTATTGGGATTTACTCCCGCTTCAACCGCGATTGTTCTTACGGACGGAAGCTTGGAAAGCGGCGGATACTCACCCGCAGCGATTCTGGCACAGAGTATTTCCCCGATTTGAACAGCAATCGGCCTGTTTTTATCAAGTTTCCAGGACATCGTATTCCTCCTACTGTATTATTGTATTAACACAGTAATACAGTTTTATATTTTTGTCAATATGTGTTATGATATACATATGAAATTTTTAATGATGTCAGATTCATATAAAGGAAACCTTGATTCATACGAGGTCGGTCAGTGTCTTAAGGAAGGCGTGTTAAGCGTCCTCCCCTCTGCCGATGTTGAAATTTTACCGATGGCAGACGGCGGTGAGGGATTCACTGAATGTATTTACGGTGTTCTCGGCGGAACAAGGATTGAACTTGAAGTCACATACCCGAAAGGAAACAAGGGCCCCGTTTTCTATATGATAACCAAGGACGGAAGCACCGCCATTATGGAGGTTGCTCAGCCCTGCGGCATCACACTCTATCCGAAACAGGAACGGGATCCTCTCAATATGACAACATACGGTCTTGGCGAAATGCTTCTCGATGCCAAGTCTCACGGAGTAAAAAAGATAATTGTAGGTCTCGGAGGCTCAGGTACAAATGATGCAGGCATGGGAATGCTTGAAGCAATCGGCAACTCGTTAAAAGATTTTGAAGACATAGAAGTTATTGCCGCATGCGATGTGGATAATCCCCTTTGCGGCCCACACGGAGCAACATATGTTTACGGTCCTCAAAAGGGCGTAAAACCCCATCAGTTGGAAGCACTCGACAAAAAGTTATATGACTTCTCTGTAAAAAAAGGAGTATCGGGAGATTTTCCGGGTGCCGGTGCAGCAGGCGGAATCGGTTATGCTCTTCAGGCTTTTTTGCATGCAAAATTCATGAGCGGCGCAAGACTCTTAATAGATCTTTATGACATAAAAAGCAGAATTGACAGGGACACCGTTATGTTCACGGGTGAAGGTCATACCGATGCCCAGAGTGCAAGCGGCAAGGTTGTATTTGCTGTCGGAGAATTCGCAAAAGAACACGGACTTATCGCATTTTGCGTATCAGGTTATTATGATTCGGATTGTGTGGATGTACTTAAAAAGCACGGAATTACAGAAGTGTTTTCAACTGCAGACCGCGATGTTCCGAAAGAAGAATCAATAAAAAATGCACGTTCATATATTAAAGAACGTGCTGCCAAAATCACTGCTTCGCTGCAGTCTTATACTCATTGTCATCCCTGAAAAAAGGACATACCGCATAAGCCCTCTGCATCAGTCTTGCCATCTCATCTTCATCGATGTTAGCGGTACAGGTGTATTCGTCATATTCTTCGTCATACATGTTATATACGCAATGTTCACACTCAGGCATATGCTTCCCTCCTTTTTGCTAATTATATCATGTTTATTGTATAATTGATAAGTTATGAAAAACATTTTACCGACAGAAGTGAATACGGCAATAAGCAAGCTCGAAAAAGCAGGACATAAAGCCTATGTTGTAGGCGGTGCCGTGCGTGATTTCCTTTTGGGAAAACAGCCTCACGACTTCGATCTCGCAACAAGTGCAACACCGGTTGAAATCAAAGAAGTTTTCAGCGACTGCAAAACCTTCGACACAGGAATCAGACACGGAACAATTCTTGTTATTATCAACGACAGACAGCTTGAAATAACCACATTCAGAACTGACGGTAATTATTCAGACAACAGACATCCTGACAGTGTAAGCTTTACGGGAAGCATTGAAGAGGATCTTGCACGAAGAGATTTCACGGTAAATGCAATCGCCTACTCTCCTGCAGACGGAATAATCGATCCCTTCGGCGGACAGGAAGATCTTAAGAATAAAATAATTCGTGCAGTGGGAAATCCGGAAAAAAGATTCAGCGAGGATGCTCTTCGCATTGCCCGTGCAGTTCGTTTTGCCGCTCAGCTTGAATTCATAATTGAAGAGAATACAGACAGGGCTCTGTTTAAGCTTCGTGATACTCTCAAAAACATTGCAGTTGAAAGATTTTACACAGAGATGATTAAAACCATTTGTGCACCTGCTGCGGGAGTTGTTCTTTTGGCGTACCATGAAATATTTTCCGTGTGGATTCCGGAAATAGAACCCATGGTCAGCTTCGACCAGAAGAACAAACATCACATTCACTCTGTTTGGATGCATACCGTAATTGTTCTTTCTTCAATAGACAACAAGCCTGCACTGAGACTTGCCGCTCTTCTCCACGACTCCGGAAAACCGGTTACTTTCAAAATCGGAGATGACAATCAGGGACATTTCTATCATCACTATGCGGCAAGCTGCAATATTGCAGAAAAAGTTTTTGAGCGACTCAGGGTTGACCATGCAACAGCAGCATACGCCCTTGAAATAATCAGGCACCACGACCACTACCTTACAAACGACGAGAAACAACTTAAACGAGTACTCTCCCGTTTCGGCGAAGAATACATGTATGACCTTATTAAGTTCCAGAAGGCGGACAACATGGGCCAGCATCCTGATTTCAGATTTCGACAGGATGAACTTGACGAAGTAAAGAAAACCGTTGACAGACTTATTGAGGAAGACAGCTGTTTTAAACTAAGAGACCTGGCAGTAAGCGGAAACGACCTTATAGATCTCGGCATACCCGCAGGTCGTGAAATCGGTAAAATTCTCACCGGACTGCTTGATGCGGTTATGGACGAAGAACTGGAAAACAAAAAAGAAATATTACTTGCAAAGGCAAAAGAATGGCATTTGACGGCATAGTCACGGCGGCAGCCTGTTATGAGCTGTCCGGACTTTTAAAAAACGGAAGAATAGATAAGATTACACAGTGTGAATCAGATGAAATAACCATGGGCATTTATGCTGCAGGGGAACATTTCACATTGCTTTTAAGTGCCAATGCGGCAAACCCCAGATTCCATCTGACAACCAAAAAGAAGGAAGCTCCGCTTATTGCTCCTCCCTTCTGTATGGTGCTTCGCAAGTACATTCAGGGTGGCAGAATTCTTGACATTAAGCAAAGCGGTTATGACAGAGTAGTTACTTTTACGATTGAACATGCCAACGAAATGGGTGATTTCGGCAGGTATCGCCTTGTAATCGAGATAATGAGCAGGCATTCGAATATAATACTGCTGAATGAATCTGACAGAATTTTGGACTCAATTAAGCACATAGATTCATCAATAAACTCTTACCGTGAGGTTATGCCGGGTCGTCCGTACATTGCACCGCCTCCACAGGAAAAGATTTCGCCGGCAAGTCTTGATGCAGTTGCCTCGATTTTCGACTCACCTGATTTCAGTGACACAATGTCCCGCCCGGATAAATACCTGCTGAAAAACATTTCAGGTTTCTCGCCTCTTCTCTCCTGCGGAGTCTGCGACATGCCCGGCGATTTAAAAGAAAACACTGTCAGTATCTGTAAAAAAATTCGTGACTGTGAGTTTTCTCCTGTAATATGCTATGACGGTGAAAAACCGAAGGACTTTAATGCCTTTGATATTCTGACAGGCTGCGACGTAAAAAAATTCAACACGATAAATTCCTGTCTTGATTCATATTTTACAGAGAAAGACACAGCCGAAAGACTTATTCAGAAAAAGTCCACTGCCGCAAAAAACATCGCCGTTGCCATCGAGCGTTGCGAAAGAAAGCTTGATGAACAAAACGAAACAATCAGAAAGAATTCAGATTATGAGAAGTATAAGATTGAGGGAGAATTGCTTACTGCCAACCTGTATATGATAAAGCCCGGCATGACTGAAATCACCGTGGACAATTACTACACGGACCCGATTTCAAAGACTGTAATCAGGCTTGATGAAAATATTGCTCCCAATGTTCAGGCGCAAAAGCTTTTCAAAAAATACCGCAAAGGCAAAAGCAGTGTTGAGCAGGCATCCTCACATGCCGCCGAAACTCAGGCCGAGCTTGAATATTTGTATAATGTGCGTCAGGCTCTTTCAACATGTACCACCGATGAGGAAATCACCGAGGTTCGCATTGAACTGAAGGAACAGGGATACATAAAATTCGGCGGAGAAAAGAAAACAGGCCGCAAAGGTTCTTCAAAAAAACCTCAGCCTTCAAAGCCGATGAAGTTTGTGTCATCTGACGGTTATGAAATTCTTGTGGGTAAAAACAATCTTCAGAACGACACTCTGACAATGAAAACTGCTTCCCCTGCTGATATGTGGCTGCATGTCAGAAATGTTCCGGGGTCACACGTTATCATCAGGGTTGCATCAGTTGAGGGACGTCACGAAATACCGGACAGCACAATATCGGAAGCAGCATCTTTGGCGGCTTTTTACAGTTCACTTTCCGCATCGCCGCAGGTTGACGTGGATTACACAATTGCCAAAAATGTTAAAAAGATTTCGGGAGCAAGACCCGGTATGGTCAACTACTATAACTACAAAACAATTCGTGTAGAGCCTAAATCCGGCACTTGATTTTTGTTGCTTTTACATATTATAAATGTTAAACTAAAATGTAAATAATTTATGAATAAAGGGGAATAAATTATGTTTGAACCGGATTCAACGGTAATAAATAAATTCAGGTACGAAGGTACTTATAAGTCCATGGAAAAAAACACCTCCGGACTTATAAACAATACTTTTATTCTTACATTCGAAAAAGATAACGGTGAGGAGATAATGTATTCTCTTCAGCGTGTAAACACAAAGGTATTCACAAAGCCTTACCAGCTTATGGATAATATCGTCGGAGTTACAAAGCACCTTCGTGATAAAATCATTGCCGCAGGCGGAGATCCTGACAGAGAAACTCTTAATTTCATTCCCGCAATCAACGGCAAATACGGTTTTGAAGACAGAGACGGAAGCTTTTGGCGCACTTACAGATATGTTGATAAAGTAATTGCCCACAACAAAATCGACAGACCGGGGCTTTTCAGAAATGCAGGCGTAGGCTTCGGCCATTTCCAGAATCTTCTTGCAGATTACCCTTCTGTTGAGTTGTTTGAAACAATTCCCTCTTTTCATAATACCGTAAACAGATATTACAAACTTATGGATGCGGTTCAGAAAAATTTTATGGGACGGGCTGACGAAGTACGTGAAGAGATTGAATTCTACAAAGCTCATAAAGATTACTGTAAAATCATTCTCGACGGTCTTGCAGACGGTTCTATTCCTCTTCGGGTTACTCACAATGACACAAAGCTCAACAATGTTCTTATGGATGCTGAAACAGACAAAGCGGTTTGCGTAATTGACCTGGATACAATCATGCCGGGTTCTGCCCTTTATGATTTCGGTGACGCAATTCGTTTCGGTGCAAACTCAGCTACTGAGGACGAGCCGAACCTTGATATCGTTCATTTCGTGCCTGAGAGATTTGAAGAATTCACAGACGGATTCTTAAGCGAAGTTGCCGGCACTTTTACAGAAGCTGAAATAGGCAATTTGGCAAATGCCGCTATCATTATGACAATGGAATGCGGTATAAGATTCCTTACAGACTATCTTGAAGGCGATGTATACTTCCATATTGACAGACCTTCTCACAACTTAGATCGTACACGTACCCAGATCAGAATGATTCAGGAAATGGAATCACAGCTTGATTCATTAAATGCAAAAGTAAAGGAAATCGCAGACAAATACAGAGCATGAGAAAATACGACCTGTACATATTTGATTTTGATTACACATTAGGAGATACAACAAAGGCCATAGCAGAGTCAATCAACTATGGCCTTGTTTCGTTGAATCACGAGCCTCAGCCTCTTGAAAAGATAAAACCTACAATAGGAATAACACTTCATGATGCATATTTCATTTTAACGGGAGTGCCACCCACGCCTGATGAAGAGAAAAATGCAGATAAGTTCTTCGGCTTTTTCATGGAGAAAGCCGATACCTGCATGACAGAATCGGCGGAGCTTTATGAATATACCGTTCCCCTGCTCAAAAAGATAAAAGCATCCGGGGCAAAAACAGCCATAGTAACAACAAAAGCAAAATATCGGATTGAGGAAATACTCGAAAGATTCGGCATCAGTTTCCTTATCGATGTCATCGTGGGAAGTGACATTGTTAAAAATCCCAAACCCCATCCCGAAAGTGTGTATGCAGCTCTTTCCGAAACCGGATTCTCTGCTGAGAACACCGTATATATCGGTGACAGTGTTGTTGATGCAAGGGCAGCCGCCGCCGGACAGGTTGATTTCATTGGGGTATTAACCGGGACGACAAATCGTGATATACTTGAGAAAGAAAACAACATATACATATTTAATGATTTAGGAGAATTATATAATGAATATTTGGCATGATATCTCACCTGCAAGAGTTACACCTGAGAGCTTCACTACCTGTATTGAAATTTCAAAAGGAAGCAACATCAAGTATGAGCTTGACAAGCAGACAGGCTTCCTCAGATTAGACAGAATCCTCCATACAGCAACACACTATCCGGCAAATTACGGATTTATTCCGATTACTTACGGCGATGACAATGACCCTTTGGACGTACTGGTTCTTTGTTCAGAGCCTCTTCTTCCGCTAACACTTGTACAATGTTACCCTATCGGTGTTGTAAAAATGATTGATAACGGTAAAAATGACGAGAAAATACTTGCTATTCCTTTCTCTGATCCGGACTATAATCACTGTCGTAACATGGAAGATCTCCCCAGGCATATCTTTGATGAAATTCAGCACTTCTTCTCTGTATACAAACAGCTTGAAGGAAAACAGACTGCCGTTGACACATTAGCTGGTCAGGATGAAGCAATGAGAGTCATCCAGGATGCAATAGACAATTACAAAGCAAACTTTATCAGATAAACCATGAGTACTAAAACAAACTATAAACCAGCGGTGCGTTCATGCTATATAGGCTATATTTGTCAGGCCATTTGCTGTAACTTTCCGCCGCTTTTATTCTTAATATTCAATGACAAATTCGGTATTCCGCTTGAGCAGATTACCCTTCTTATTACAATCAATTTTCTTACACAGCTTGCGATTGATTTTTCATCAGTATATTTCGTGGATAAAATCGGAGCACGCATGTGTGCGGTTCTTGCTCACGTTTTTGCAACCGTGGGTTTCTTGTGTCTCGGAATACTTCCGAAATTATTACCTGCTTCCATGACTTATGCATCACTTGTTATTGCAACAGTATTCTATGCAATGGGCTGCGGCCTTACTGAGGTTATAATCAGTCCCATTGTTGACGCATGTCCTTCAGACAACAGTGCTGCAATGATGAGTCTTCTTCACTCCTTTTACTGTTGGGGTGTGGTAGCGGTTGTTTTGTTTTCAACAGTTTTCTTTGTTATTTTCGGTACGGAAAACTGGTGGATACTTGCTCTTCTTTGGGCAATTATTCCTGCGGTCAATGCTGTGTGTTTTCTCAGAGTTCCTCTTCCGAATCTCGCAGCAGAAGAAAAGCAGTCAGCCGTCGGACTCTTCAAAATGCCGGTTTTCGTAATTATGTTTATCATAATGTTTGCAGGCGGAGCTGCCGAACAGGCTATGACTCAGTGGGCATCTGCATATGCAGAATCCGGCCTCGGAGTTTCAAAAACCATTGGTGATCTTATGGGTCCCTGCTTCTTTGCAATCCTTATGGGCACTGCCAGAGTATTGTTTGCAAAGTTCGGCAATGAAAAAAATATTTTAAAGAGCATTGTAGGAAGTGCCGTATTATGCGTAACCGCCTATCTTATTGTAAGCGTGTCACCATGGCCTTTCTTATCACTTGCTGCCTGCGGAATCTGCGGCTTCTCAGTCGGTATATTCTGGCCCGGAACTTTATCACTTGCATCAAAAACACTTCCGGGTGTGGGTACTGCAATGTTTTCTCTCCTTGCATTAGCAGGAGATTTGGGCTGCACATCAGGACCGTCGGCAGTCGGCTACATCTCCGGAATATTCAATGATAACTTAAAAACAGGCCTCCTGTTCGGAGCCCTGTTCCCTGTAACCATATTGATTTTCGTTTTTCTTCTCAAAAGAAAAACGTCAAGAAGCATCGGCAACTAAGTACTCGGACTTAACATACCTGTATAATATTTCCCATACTTCATTGAAATCTTTTTGACCGTCTCTTGGCATTTGTTCAGAGGATACTGTCATATATTCTCCTCCGTAGCGGAATTTACAAATCATAATCATTCCTTCAATGGGATCATTATCGTCATTGTCATTCCACCATGTCATTTCCTTCAAGAACTGATTTGGCGTCATCAACGGCCGTAAGAGAAACAAGATAAACAAGATGTACGGTTTCCGAATCGCCGTCAGCTTGTGTAAAGACATCCATTTGTGCCTGTTTGTCACTGTATGTGCTTAATGTTATTTCTTCGAATCCTCTGTCAATTTCAGTTCCCGTGATTTTCTTGAAAAAATCCACCAGCAATTGCGGTTCTTCGGAAACTTCATAGTGAAGATATTCTTTTCTTCCACAGCCGAAAAGTGAAAGCAGCATAAGGAGTATAAGCAGATATATTGATGATTGTTTGAGTGTTTTCATTTGTTTTTACCGTGTGTTTATTTCAGTTTCATTATATACGGGTCTGAAACTCGTCAAGAACGGCATTGACAATCTTTTTGTTTATATTAAAATTCAATATATAAATCCTTTTCTCTATCGGCAAATAAGAGTAAACGGAGAAACGTAAATGAATAAAACCGAATATGAAGTTTTGGAGTTATGGAGGCACTGTCACCTTTTTATCAAGGCATATGAAGATAAACTGTGTGAATATCCTCCTGAGAATCTCATTGTAAATCGCAGAGGTGAAAGAAACGACTACTATTTGTCTTTTACCGCTGACGGTTCCAGGAAAAGGCAGTACCTTGCCTTGTCAGAAAACAAGGACTTAATACGCATGTTAAAGCTCAAGTCCGAATTCATTTCATCAAACAAAAAGGAATATATTGTTTCAAAAGACACTATTCAAAAACTGAAATCAGCAGTTAAAAACATACTTAAGTCCGTAAGCATTGAAAAGAGACCTCACATTTACCATCAAAGTGAAAATCCATTTCAAAGGAGCAATTTAACAATTCCCACCAAAGGCGGCGAAATGGTGCGTTCAAAATCAGAAGCTTTAATTGCAGACACTCTTTTTGACTTAGGAATTGAGTATCAATACGAGAAGGGGCTGGACATCAAACCCTGGACTATTTATCCGGATTTTTGGGTTATCAATCCGCTTAACAATCGTCTTGTATTTCTTGAGCATTTGGGTAATATGCAGTCAAAGAAATATTTTGCCAACTGGGAAGACCGTCTTGATAATTACAGGAAGTACAACTATGAAGAAGGCCGTGATTTGATTACCACTATCGAGGAAGAGTATTCCAACATAGTACCAATCATTAAGGATAATTTTACTTTGGAGCGTTACACGAAGTTCCCGGAATCCTGATTACTACTATTTTCAGTATTTCATAAAATAGTAGTAATATTGCCCATAAAACTACTACTTTTTTCTGATAATCAAGAAATAGTAGTAGTTTTTGGCCTGTTTTTACTACTTTTTACCGAAAATCAAAAAATCGTAGTAATGCAATAGTGCGCTGTTCGTTGCTGTCTCCCTCATATTATTGTATAATATTCACATCTATGGAGGTTGTATGCCAAAGCATATCGGAAGAAAAACAAAATCAGTAAAGCAGGATGTTATAGTTCCCATTATTGCAACTATACTTTTTTTTGCGTTGCTTTGTTCATTGTATGCAATCAGCGGAAAAACAGAGCTTATCGGATCACATTGTTCATATGACAGTTACACCTATCAGGCAATGTCATGGCGTGAAGGAAGAACCGATGTTGACTATGCTCCCCACCTCGAACTTGCCATAGTAAATGAGGAATACGAGGCAAATCACGACTTTGACGATGAGGAATCGTATATAGAAGTTTTCGGCGGCATCAACGCACCGATTCAGGACCTTCCGGGAAACAAATATTATGTAAGCTTCCCGCCGTTCCCGTCAGTCCCGATGTTCATAATCAGTTTTTTTACCGGTGCTGATACACCCAGTTATTTAATCAGCATTCTTTGTCTTACAATATCTTTTCTTTACTGCATCCTCATATGCAGAAGATTCTATTTAAAAGATATCGTATCTGTTTGCGGTGCTGCATTCGTGTGTCTTGCGTCATCAGAACTGTTCCTTGCAGTAAACAACAATGCAGGCGGTGTTTGGTTTCTCGCACAGACCATGTCACTCATGCTGACATCCATGGCTTTTTACTGTATTTTAGGCAACAGACATGCAGAGCACTATTGGGCCTTCGCCCTTCTTGCATGTGCAGTGGGTTGCAGGCCTTTCCAGATACTGTATTTCTTCCCGTTCCTGTATATTGTTCTTTTCAGAAAAAAAGAAAAAATTCTTCAGGCGGTAAAATACTGCATTGCACCCGCAATCATCGGCGGACTTTATATGATATATAACTACATCAGATTCGGAAGCCCGCTTGAATTCGGACACAACTATCTGCCTGAGTTCAGAAGAGTTCCTGACGGACAGTTCGGCCTGTCTTATGTAAAAGAAAATCTTTATACAGGCCTTTTGAAAATGCCTTTTTACAGAGATGATGCAGGTTCTGTTCAGATTAACCAGTGGGGCTTTGCTTTTTGGATCGGAAGCATACTATTCCTTCTTATGGTAATATGTCTGGTATACAGACTGCTTAACAGAAGCGGCAGAACAAAAGGAGACGGCCTTGCCATAGCAGGACTTACACTTTGCATCCTTGTTCACCTCTTCTGCTTTACAATGCACAAAACCTACGGCGGCTGGCAGTACGGAGGAAGATATTTTGCTGACGCACTTCCCGCAGTACTCACGCTTTGCTGCTTATGTATGAGGCCGTATCTTAACAACAGTTATGTCAGAGAAAAGCAAACAAGACGTTCGTTCTACGTGATTTCTTCTCTGCTTCTGGCTTTCGGAACATGGATTAACATATACGGCGTACTTAAAATGTTTTATTAATTACAGGAGATAAATTATGGAAAAGATTTCAATCATCGTGCCCTGTTACAAGGAAGAGGCTGCCCTCCCGTACTTTTGGGAAGAATCAAGCAAAGTAACAAACGACATGAAAGTAAAATATCCTGAGCTTTCCTTCGAATACATTTTCGTTGATGACGGTTCGACTGACGGAACTTTAAAAGTTTTAAAAGAACTTGCAGCTGCAAGTCCTGAGGTTAAATATGTTTCATTTTCAAGAAACTTCGGCAAAGAAGCCGCTATTTATGCAGGCCTTGAAAAATCCACGGGGGACTATGTTGCAATGATGGATGCAGACCTTCAGGATCCGCCGTCACTTTTACCCAAAATGTATGAGTGTGTTAAGTCAGGAGAATATGACTGTGCCGCCACAAGAAGAGTTGACCGTAAGGGTGAACCTCCGATCAGATCATTCTTTGCAAGACAGTTTTACAAGATAATGAGAAAAATAAGCAAGGCTGACATAGTTGACGGAGCAAGAGATTTCAGACTCATGACAAGACAGATGGTTGATGCCATCCTCTCCATGAGCGAATACAACAGATTTTCAAAAGGCATATTCGGCTGGGTCGGATTCAAAACTAAATGGCTTGAATTCGAAAACAGAGAAAGAATCAGCGGAGAAACAAAGTGGTCATTCTGGAAGCTTCTCTTCTACTCCATTGACGGTATCGTAGCATTCTCCACGGCGCCCCTTGCCATAGCATCTGTTATGGGTCTTATTTTCTGCCTTATGGCATTTATCGGAATTATAGTTACGATAATAAGAGCACTTGTAAGTCCGGCATCTTCTGCTTTCGGCTGGCCTTCAATGATTTGCGTAATCCTTTTGGTGGGCGGAATACTGATGTTCTGCATAGGAATACTCGGACAGTATCTTGCAAAGACCTATCTTGAAGTAAAGCGCAGACCGATATATATCGTTAAAGAAGAAAACGAAATTAAGGAATAATGGTTCCTCCGCCTAAAACAGTGTCTCCGTCATAGAGAACGGCAGCCTGTCCCGGAGTAATTGCACGTTGTGGTGTGTCAAAGGTGATATGAACAATATCACCTTTTATTTTTACGGTTGCAGGCTGTTCGGGATGACGGTAACGAATCTTTGCATTGCATCTGAATTCGCCTTCCGGCGCCTCACCTGATATCCAGTTAAAGTCCTTTACTTTAACATCAACCGTAAAAAGCTCACTGTTTGATCCCAGTACCACTGTGTTGCTTACCGGATCTATTTTGCATACATAAAGCGGCTCGGGTGCAGAAATACCCATGCCCTTACGCTGACCGATTGTGTAATGAATAATGCCTTTGTGTCTTCCCAAAACCTTTCCGTCAGTGTTGACAAAATCCCCGGGCTCAGGAGTTTTTCCCGAGTGCATTTCGACTATCTTCGCATAGTCACCGTCAGGAACAAAGCAGATATCCTGGCTGTCGGGCTTGTCCGCATTTATGAAGCTGTTTTCATCTGCGATTTTACGAACTTCTGTTTTACGAAGGTCGCCTAAAGGAAACTGAGTGTGTGCAAGCTGTTCCTGTGTCATGGAATAAAGCACATAGCTCTGATCCTTTGTATCATCAAGGGCCTTCCTTAGAACAAACTTGTCCCCCTGCTTTTCGATTCTTGCGTAGTGGCCTGTAACCACATATTCGCAGTCAAGTATTTCAGCTCTTTCAAAAAGCTTGTCAAATTTCATGTATTTGTTGCAGTCAATGCAGGGATTCGGAGTTATACCTTCTTCATAGCATCTCACAAATTTATCAATTACTTTTTCTTTGAAGCCTTCTTTAAAATTAAATACATAGTATTCCATACCGAGCTTGTATGCCACATTGCGGGCATCTGAAATGTCATCAAGAGAACAGCACGTATGACCACGCTCAATTCCTGCGTCGTCATTGTCATAGAGCTTCATCGTACAGCCGATGCACTCATATCCCCTGTCTGTCATTATCTTCGCGGCAATTGATGAATCCACGCCGCCGCTCATTGCAATTAAAGCCTTTGCCATAACATACTCCCTGTGTTTTGATACCCGCTTATTATATATCATTTCATGCTAAAAGAAAAACCGAACAAATGCTGTTCGGCTTTTCACTGTTAGTTCGACATTTTGAAAGTATTTTGAATTTTCCGTGCTTAAGTTATAACGCCTAAGCGTGCGTTTTGTTATTTATCGTGCCCGCAAACGCTGACTTCTTCTTCATCCGATTCTGCACTTATTTCGTTCCCGGTGGAAGAACGAAAATACTCTGTTACTGCAGGACCCGGCTCTTTGTTTTTAAGTTCATCATCTGCGCCCGTGTCAAACATATCATCAGGGTCAATGTTTGCCATGCACTTTTTAAGCTCGCTCATTTCATCTCTTGTAAAAGTCATCCCTTTGCGCATAAGCGTCTTGTCACTGTTCCATTCTCTTATGTCCAGTTTAGGCTTTGCTCCGTTCCATGAAACCATGTTCACTTCCTTCTGCCAGCCGTTCACGGAACGATTAAGGCGCCATAGGGGCTTTACGATGTTAAAGCGGAACACTTCTCCGTTTGCCATGCTTATTACCTCCTTTCGAATAATCTCTATCGGTAAAAAGCACTATACAGCAAACCCGGGAAACTTATAATACATTTCCCGGGTCCGTAATAATAATTTTGCGTTACAATTTCCGACAGTGCCTGAAATCATGTATCTATGCCGAATAAAAGTTTCATTGCGAGAGGAGAATATTTTTCTTCAAACACCTTATTCCATACGTCATTCGGAATAGGTCCTTTCGTGGTCATATCCGTATTAAGTCTTTCTGTTTTAATGTCATACATGAAATCATTGATAATACTTCTGCCTGATGCCATTCCCGAAAGAATAATCATCATCCATACATATGCTTTTTCATACAAATCAGATTTATATACCTCGGTAACTGCCTTATCAAAGTTATATTCGACCTGTCTTAATATAACATTCAGTTCATCGCCGACAAACTCAAGAATAGCATACTCGGCGCAGCGTGAACCGTTATAGTGAACACCCACGCTTCCGGGGTTAACTGCAATTTTACCGTCCACCTGAGTCATCCACTGCTCATGAGTGTGTCCGAACAAAAGAATGTTATCTTCAATTTTTTCAAAGGACGGAGCCACTGCCATGTTACCCTGACTCTTAAGAAGCTTTTCATTTGCAGAAAAAACCGATCCGTGAACCATTCTTATGGAATACTTGTCATTGACGGGAACCCGCATCTGCTTCGGAAGATTTTCAATATAATCAAGTTCATCGGAAGTAAGCTGATTGTATGTCCATTCCATTGAAGCAAATGAATCAAAACGCTTCCACACTCCCTCAAAATCCTGATTTCGTCTGTCTATGATTGCATTTTCCCTGTTACCGCGGATTACTCTGTCAGAAAGAGAACTGACTCTGCTGAGTACCTCATGGGGATGTTCCCAATCAGTAATAAGGTCACCTAAAAAAAGATAATATTTCGCTTTATATCGCTTTGAATCGTGAATGCATGCATCAAGTGCACTGATATTCGAGTGAATATCCGACATTACTGCGATTCTTATTATCTCGTCCTTCATAAGTCCCTCTCTTTCGGTAAAAATACTATCATATATTAGTGTTTGCCGCAAATATGTGATAGAATAAGTAATAGTAAAAAGGAGCTTATTGCCATGAAATTTGAGATAAAAAACAATCCCTGGAATTTTCCGTATGCACCGAAGGCCGAAGCTGAGTTTTCACTTGACGAGGACGGATTTAACATAATGCTGCGTGCATATGAAACTGAGATACGTTTTGTAAATGACGGAAGAAATCTCCCGGTTTATCAGGACTCATGTCTTGAATTCTTCTTCTCTCCTTTTACAGGAGAAAAAAGACCGTATTTTAACTTTGAGATAAACCCTCTCGGTTCTCTCTACACGGGATTTTCCGCTGACGGTACAAGAGCCGGTTCCGGCCCTGTTGCAGGCGAGCTTCCCGGAGATTATTTCAGAATCAAATCCATGTCAAAATCAGATGCCGAAAATTTCAGCGGTCCTTATTGGGAAGTTTCATATCATGTTCCCTTTGAGTATATGGAAAAATTTTTACCGGAAGTCAATTTCCGTGAATTAAAAGAAATCACCGCAAACTTTTACAAATGCGGTGATCTTACGTCAAATGAACACTATTTGTCATGGAACAACATCGAAACCGAAACCCCTGATTTTCATGTTCCCGAATACTTCGGTCACATCAAACTGTAAAGCAGATATTCGTGTGAATCCAGAAGAGCCATTTTACTGGCTTCGATTATATCTTCAGACATGCCGACGGTAACCCAGTTGTGTTTTCCGTCGGTTGATTCTATTAAAACTCTTACCTTTGAAGCCGTTCCGCGTTTTGAGTCAAGCACACGTACTTTATAGTCCACGAGGTGCATATTTGAAATTCCCGGATAGAATTTTGAAAGTGCTTTACGAAGAGAACTGTCAAGTGCATCCACAGGACCGTTTCCGTCTGCAGACGTAACCGCTTCTTCATCTCCCACAAGGACATCAACAATCGCAGAGGACTTGGCATTTACAGAAGTGACTCTGTAGCTGTCCAAACGGAAAAATTCTTTTGAAAGGCCCAGTGTTTTTCTTACGAGAATCTCGAATGACGCATCAGCGCCCTCATACTGAAAGCCCTCAAGCTCCATGTTTTTAAGAGCCATTACAACCTTCTCAGCATCTTCTGAGCTTATTTCAACACCGGGCATAATCTTTTTGATTTTGGAAATAACAGCTGCTTTTCCGGAAACCTCCGAAAGAACACTTCTTCTGTGATTGCCCACTGCTTCCGGATTGATATGTTCGTATGTTCTGCTGTCTTTCAGCACTCCGTCAATATGAATTCCGCCCTTATGTGAAAACGCATCTCGTCCCACATAGGGTTCTCTTGCATATGCCTTTATATTGAGAAGATCAGCCGCTTTATAGTAGCTCTGAGTAATCTCGGAAATACATTCATTCGAAACACAGTCCATACCCAGCTTTAATTTCATTGTAGGAATAACTGTAAAAAAGTCCGCATTTCCGCATCTCTCGCCTATTCCCATAAGTGTAACCTGGACAAACTCCGCGCCGTGTCTTGCGGCTTCTATTGTGTTTATTGCCGCGAAACCGATATCGTTATGTGCATGAATTCCGACAGGTCCGCATTCCTTTATTTCATCTGACTCAAAAACAGCTTTGATTTCTTCCGGCATTGCCGCGCCTCTTGTGTCGCAGAGGCAAATCAGTTCAGCTCCTGCTTCTTTTGCGACTTTAATTGTTGAGACTGCATATTCTCTGTCATCGGCATATCCGTCAAAGAAATGCTCTGCGTCGTAGAAAACATGCTTTCCGTTTTTACGGAGATATTCAATGGACCTTCTGATTATTTCAAGATTCTTTTCTTTTGATATGCCGAGTATGGCTTTTGCCTGAAATTCAGAAGACTTTCCGAAAATGCATACATATTCTGCGAAGCAGTTTATAAGAGCCTGGAGGTTTGCATCTTCCTCACAGGGAACATCGGCACGACAGGTTGAACCGAAAGCCACTGCTTTTGAATTCCTCAGCGGATGAGATTCAAGATACTCAAAGAACTGCTGGTCCTTGGGATTGAATCCCGGCGCACCGCACTCAATGAAAGGCACTCCCAAAGAGTCAAGGAGAGCTGTAATTCTTTTCTTGTCTTCAATGGTAAAATGAGAGCCCACTCCCTGCATACCGTCTCTTAAAGTTGTATCATAAACAAAGATTTTTTTGTCCATAAAATCCTCCGTCCGTAATTATATCATATATTTTGATTTTTTTCGATTTGTAGTATAATAAACGCATTATGAAAAAAGAAAAAACTGCTAAAGTAAAAAAAGAGAAGCTTCCTAAAAAGAAGTTTTCTCTGCGTGTAAAAGACAACATTAATTCCAGTGTAAATTCCTTTAAGGAATTTTTCGGAATAACAAGACGAAGCCTTGTAGTTTACGGATCCCTCGGACTTTTCGTGGCTGCGCTTTCGATGATTCTCACTGCCTTCTGGCAGTCTGATATCGGCGGGGCTCTCTACGTAATGAACATTTTCCCGCGACTTGCAACGCTCTTTATATTCGTCCTGCCCTCATTCATATTCAGCTACAGACGCACACTGTTCACTATAGGTTCATCTATATGGATGACCTGGGTACTCTATGCATACAATTGCAGAGTTTCATGGGTGCTTCTCGCCTTTACCATCGGCATTTTAATTTCAGGCTTTTGTTTCAAGATTGACACAAACAAGCCTTGGTATTCAAAAGGCAGAGGCTATATGGTCAAGGTCGCCGAGTGGTATTATGCAGGTGTAATAATTGTTCTTGCTCTTGAAGTCATTTCAAGAATGAATCTGATTAACTCACTGCACATGTTCTTCATGAATCCGGACACATTTGGAAATAACCTGCTTATCTTTATGTGCATCGGTGCTTTCATCCTGCTTCTTCCGAAGAGAAAGCTCGTTTTCTTCATCTATTCCACATTTTGGGTTATTCTTGCGTATGCAAGCTATCTCAAATGTCTTAATATCAGTGAGCCGGCATATCTTCTTGATATTTTCCAGCTCAGTGAAGCAATTTCGGCAATGTTCACATATCTTAATTTCTTTGACGTGTTCATTGTTATTGTTATGCTTGCCCTTTTGGTTCTCGGAATCAGACTTTTGGCAAAGAAGGAAAAAAGCCGGCCTTTCAGGATTGCAAACATTGCACTTATGCTTGCCGTTTATCTTCTCTGCTGGGGCGTTTTCGCGTGCATAACTCAGCTTCCTTATGCCGTAACTTCCAGATCAGGCGAAAACAAAAAGGATGCTTTTTACAGAAACGGTTTCGTATACAGTTTTGTAAATTCAGTTGCAAAATCAGGTGTTTCAATGCCGACTGACTATTCTGCCAATGCGGTTAAAGCACTCAGAGAAAAAATAGAAAACGAATATGTTTCAAGAGAAACAGACGGAACAAAGAAGGACGTCAACGTAATTGCAATTCAGCTCGAATCATATGTTGACTCATATTTCTTTGAAGACATGGAGTATGAATATGATCCGCTTCCGTTCCTCCACTCGCTTAAAGAAAACTATTCTTCAGGCATAGTAGATGTTCCGGTATTCGGCGGACAGACTGTAAAAAGTGAATTTGAGTTCATGACAGGTCTTTCAATGGACAACCTGCCTTCAGGATACAATCCGTATGTTCAGTACGTGCTTCGTCATCCTATGGACAACATTTCAAAGTACTTCAAGGACAGAGATTACACAATTACCTGTATTCACGACTATCAGGGTGAGTTCTTCAACAGAGATCAGGTATATAACAAGCTTGGCTTTGACAGATTCATTCCGCGTGAATGTATGCCTGATGTTGAATGGCGCGGACAGAAGATTATCTTCGGTAATGACAGCACATTCACACCGCAGATTAAGCAGGTAATGGATGCTTCTGAAGGTCCTGATTTCATCTTCGGTATCACATGTCAGCTTCATGGTTCATACGAGCCTATTCCGAAGGAAGATTATCCTATGCAGATGGCTCTCAAGCCGGACGAAGATGGCGTTGTAAACGAAGAATTCGAAGGCCAGATTGCATACTACACAAAGGAAATGATTAAATTCGACGAGGCCATCAAGAGTATTATCGAATACCTCGAAGAACGCGGCGAGCCCACATACGTAATCATGTATTCAGATCACCTTCCAACTCTCTGCAACGATGTCGTTTCAAATGAAGACAGATACAGAACACAGTACTTCACATGGAATAACCTGGGCATTGAAAAGGATGACGATCACGAGATGGAGCTTTATATGCTCTCAACATACATGTGTCAGCAGCTCGGCATTGACGGCACTGAAATCAACAAGTTCCATTCCTTATATGAGGACACTCCTGAAAACGCAAAAGACTTCAGTTACCTTCAGTATTACAAAATGTACGAGGAAGAATATGATCTCTATCCGGCACACAAGCAGGAAGCTTCAGGTTCTTCAAATGCCACATTCTATGTATTCGAAGGAATAGTTCTTGTACTTCTTGTAATCTTCACGATTATAATGATTGGTAAAAAGAGATTCGTAATGGTAATTTGTGTTACTCTTCTTGTTGTTTTGATTTGCGGTGCAATAACAATACTTGTACCGTCATCACCGGCAAAGCCTGTTACTCCCGCAGATTCTGATAAGAGTTTCCATAATGACAACTACATCATTTCACAGATTAAGCAAATCAAGGTGGAAAAGATTGCCCTTTCAGATGAAATTCTCATTTGTTACGGCAGCGGTTTCACGCAGGATACTCACATTTCAATCAACGGCAAGAACTATATGCTGACTTATGTCGACGATAATACCGCCATAATCATGGGATTTGACGCTCCTATTCAGGATGGTGACAGGATTACTCTTCGTATTGTCGGTGCCCGAAACGGCGGCACTTTCACCGAAACAGAACCGTATCCGTATGACCAGATCGATTTCGCGGTTGAGATTCTTCCGCAGAGAATTCAGGACAAGATTGCGGAGATTATCGCAGCATCGATAACTCCTTCACCTACTCCGGAAATAACACCTACACCTGAGGGATATATTGAAGCAGAGGCAGATGAAACAGCTGTTACGACTCCTTCCCCGGTTCCCGCAAACTGATTAAAGTAAATATTGAGGGCCTTAACTAATAAAAAGTTAAGGCCCTTTGTTTTATATTTTTACCGTAATATTTATTCAGCAATCTTTAATCGCATTGCCGGTCTTACTGCTCCGTATATTTCTCCCACGTTGTTTCCGAATACTACAACCTCACCGGTTATGCTGACATTTGCGGCATAGTGCTGTTGATTACCTGATGATCTGAGCCACCACCAGCAGCCTTCATCACTATATTTGCACACTCTTGAATCGTTGTCTTCAAAATACATATTTGCTTCGTCAATGCTGAGCAAAAATATTCTGTCAGATGTGGGCGCTCCGCCCCATGTTCCGTATGTCGGATTCGGATTATTCGGATTTTCTCTTTCAATGATAAGAGTTCTTTCCGTTCTGTCAAAGTTTTCTTCATAGAAATCAAAATTAAGTATGGGCCTCATTCTGCAGTTTTCCCAGGTAACATTTGCATCCTTGAAATCGTACTCCATAACGAAAACGGCGTCTTTGGTTATGACAAGCAATTCCTTCTCCTGCTTATCAAGAACAATCCAATCATAATTTCCGAATTTAAAAACATCGCCTTTTTCATAATTCATTAATTGTATTTCCAGTGCTCTTGTTTGGCTGTCCCGGTAATCCAAGTCGTCGAAAGCTGCTTCGGCATCGTCGTACTTTCCTTCTTCGTAAAGTGACATTGCTTTATCATATTTTGCCTGCGGAATGATGTAGAAAAACAAAACCGTGCTGCACGCAAGAATTAATGCGATGGCTGCAATAACGGTCATTTTTACAGTGTTGATTTTATCGTTTGAATTCGGATTTTCGTCAGTGCTTATCATGGTATCCTCTTTCCTATGTTATGTTTGTATTTTATGATATGCACGAGTGCATTGTAAACATGCCTTCTGTAAACATTTTATGACTGAAAATCCGTAAAAAAAGTCCCTCTTTTCAGAGGGACTTTAAGTAACAAGATTTAATTATCTCTTAAGCTGAACTTCTTCTTTCAAATAGAAAAGATTTATGCTGCATCTGTGGAATAAACTTCTTTTATCATGCTCGTTATTCGGTAATAATCTTCACTGTTTCTTGTGAATAATGAGATTCTTACACCAATGTCATTTAGTATTTTAATAATTTGCAAAACTCTTTTTATGTAAAATCTATTCAACCATTTACTGTAACTTTTAGGAATTGTATCAATATATAGGTAATATAATCCTGATAATTTGAGCACTATTAACTGGTCATATTTCATCTTTAAAAGATCAGATATGTTAATTGTATTTTCATACTCATCATTACTGCCCAGGATTATATCCGGACACTCTTCAGGAATGCACAAATGATCAAATTCCTTTCCTATAAGCTTATAACTACTCATAAACACCTCACAAGTCAATTGCTATTCCAGTATTGCTTTCTATGGCAACCAGCGCAAAAGACGTCAAAACATTACATATCTCAGTAAGCCTAGGAGGGAACATGCTCTTATCCATTTGATTAATGCATTCAATCATATTTTTACATTTTTCCGGCGAAAAATAGTCATAATCTCCGTAGTCCAATAAAGAATCACAGGCAGAATTAATTTTATCTATCAAGTAAAGATTCATTAAATCGAAATCACTTTCAGCAATTTCATATTTTGTCACTTTTTCTTCTGCTTCCATTGTCAGATCATATCCTGGACCGTACGGTTTAAGCCCTTCAATTGTTTTAGCCAAATAAATATTCATTTTTTACTGCTCCTTTTTTTGATTTTAAAATGTAACATTTGTTTTGCTTATCATATATTCTAACATATCCGGCCGGCATATCTGCCTTAACTATATACTTACATATACCTTTTATATTCGCTGATTTCACTCTGCATTTTCTCTATTCTTGGATATAAACACTTATCACCTTCAAAAAAACACAAAACTGTTTTTTGAGGATTTCTAACACGCCTGTCTTTTCGATGTGTGTAAAGAGTTTATACAACTCGCTATTTCTTATCTGATATTTATAATTGCATTTCCGCAATTTGCTTTCTAAAAAAAACACCTTCCCGGCGTTTTTTTATAATGTTTTTATCGAATAGTCTGTTATTAATTGTGTAATAACACTTTTAACATTCTCATAAACATCACTTGATCTATACATTCATATTGCTCCCAATATCAAAGAAATAAGCTTATTCTTTTCTTCAGGTGACAATTCACTGCCTTTTCTGGCAATTGCAGTAGCAATTGTATTGTACGCAGATTCCGCTTTTTCATCCTCATCCAAAAAATATTCCGTCTCTGTATTAAGAGCTTTGGCTACATTTACTACAATATCCATTCTGGGTCTTTGATTATTATGCAAATACCTTGATATAGAGCTCTCTGTAATACCGGATATCTCAGATAATTGTTTCTGAGATATTCCTCTCTCGGTCATAATTTTGATTACTTTTTCGCACCAGTTCATTATATGTCTCCTTGAAGATTTATATCATATATTATATGCCAAAGTTGTTGCATTGTCGATATTCGAAATTGCATTTTTGCAATATTTTATTCAAATAATAAACAGTCCTCTTGTTTTCAAGGGACTGTTTATTACATTAAGATTTAATTATCTCTTAAGCTGAACTTCTTCTTCGTACTTCTTGATTTCGTCGAACCATGCAGGACCTGCAACTACGCCGCATTCTTCACAGTACTTATCCCATACTGCGCCGAAGGGCATTGTCTTCATTTCTTCCTGCATCATCATAAGTTCTGTAAGCTTATTCTCATCCTGAAGAGATTTAAGCATTGCATTAGGAGTAACCATTGCTGAAAGGAGCGCTTTCTCCCAGCTTCTGATACCTACTACCCAAGCTGATACTCTGTTAATTGAAGCATCGAAATAGTCAAGAGCCATGTATACTCTGTCGAGTGCATCGCATCTTACGATTTCCTTAGCCATTTCCTTTGTCTCATCATCAAAGAGAAGAACGTGGTCAGAATCCCATCTTACGCCTCTTGTAATGTGAAGAGCGATTTCAGGCCAGTAACAAAGGAGTGCGGGAATCTTATCTGATACAACTTCTGTAGGATGATAATGTCCGTTATCCATAAGAGGGAGAACATTTTCATGAGTTGCAGCATATGTAAGTGTAAACTCAGCTGAACCTACTGTGTATGACTCAACGCCGATACCGAATACCTTTGATTCAACACAAGGCTTAACAAGCTTAGGATCAAAAGGTTCTGAAAGGATAGCCTCGATTGACTCCTTGTATCTCATTCTCGGTCCCATTCTGTCAGCAGGAACATCTTTGTATCCGTCACCTGTCCAAATATTCATTACACAAGGATAACCTGTTTCTTTTGCAAAATATTCTGAAATTCTTACGCAGGCTTTACCGTGTTCAATCCAGAAATCTCTTGTTGCTTTGTCAGGAGATGAAAGTGTAAGACCGTCTTTAATCTTAGGATGTGAGAAAAATGTGGGGTTAAAATCAATACCTGTGTTGTATTTCTTTGCAAGCTCCACCCACTTCTTGAAGTGTCTTGGCTCAAGCTTGTCTCTGTCAACAAAGCCGTCTTCCTCGAAAATAGCATAGCAAGCGTGAACATTGAGTTTCTTTTTACCGGGAGCAAGGGAAAATACTTTCTCATAGTCTTCAAAAAGCTGCTCAGGAGTAGTAGCCTTTCCCGGGTAGTTACCTGTAGTCTGAATTCCGCCTGTTAAAGGTCCGTCATGGTCAAAACCGATAACGTCATCACCCTGCCAGCAATGAACCGAAAGCGGGATTTCTTTAAGTTTTGCAATAGCAGCATCAGTGTCTACACCGAGTTCAGCATAGCGTGCCTTTGCAAGTTCGTAAGCTTCGTTTACGTTTTTCATTTTATAGTTTCTCCTTGTCTTAATAGAATCGTAACATTTGCCTATAGTTTACCATTTTCATTGAAATAAAACAAGGATATTGATATAATAAAAGCACTTTGAAAAGGGGTGTTTTTATGAGCAATATGACAGGTAAAACAAGTTGGTTTATACCGGATGCTTTCTTCCCGGTTAAAGACAACGGAGACTATGTAAGCCACGAAGCTGTATGCGTTTTAAATCCCAATAATCAGGACGCACACATCAGCATCACTCTCTACTTTGAGGACAAGGATCCAATCACCGGATTTGAGGCAATTTGCCCTGCAAAACGCACAAATCATATTCGTATGGACAAGATTGTTTCAAAAGACGGACTCAAGGTTGAAAAAGGAGTTCCATATGCCATGATGGTTGAATCGGATACTCCGATTGTATGCCAGTATTCACGTTGTGACACAACTCAGGCTGAGGTGTCATTCATGGGACTTCTTGCATATTGATAAATACAAATTTTAAAACAGGAACAAAATGTTTTCAGAAGACCTTAACACAGAAGACAAATTATTAATACTGCTTGCGCTCGAAACATACGGAATGCCGATTACTGATATGTACCTGACTGAGCTTCTGCTCTCTCCCGGTTATATGAACTATTTCAGCATACACGATGCCCTCGGCAAGCTCGTTTCAAATAACCTCGTTGACAGAGTCCTTGACAATGAGGGAATACCGATGTATTCAATCAATCAGGCGGGAAAAGATGTTTTTACCGAGTTCGGTTATCTGCTCCCTGACGGACTTGCAACAAAATATGAAAATCACATTATGAAAAGCCGTAATGAGATCAAGAAAAAGATTGAGGTTAATTCTTCTGTTTCAAGCGACGCGGACGGTAATTATTTCGCAAGACTCTTTGTCAGAGACGGCAGCAATTACGTGGTGGACATTAAGGTGCCTGCAGCAGGCTCTGATGATGCAAACAACATGTGTCGGCGTTGGAAGGAAAACAATTCCGAAATGTATCTTAAAATAATGGAAGCGCTTCATCTGTGAAGCGCTTCTTTTTTACAGTAATTTATTCACAAGCTTTGATTTATATGCAAGCAACAGACAAGGCACTATCAGTACCGGTGTGGCAAGAACATCAATTGCGGAATGCTGTTTTACCAACACCGTTGAGAATATCACGAGCACGGTAAAAAACCAACAAAGTATTTTTACCCAGCCCTTGTCCTTCAGATTTACGCACCTTGCAATTGCAATCGACGCACCCACCGAATTCATTACGTGCATGCTGGGTAAAACATTCACGCTATGAGGGTCTGCCTCATATATGAATTTTGTTGCATACTCCCAAATGTTCTGAGGATTTTCCAGCACCGGTCTTAAGTCATGACCGTTCGGCACTATGGTGCAGAAAAGGAGTGTTAAGGACACTTCCGAAGCATAGAAAACCATCAGCCTTATAAATTCCTTTTTGTCCTTTAATCCGGTATAAATAAGAGAAAATGCCACATAGAAATACCAAAGAATATAAAAGATGATAAAAACAGGCACAAAAGGAATGATATCATCAAGCACACAATGTACTGAAATGAACCATTCTCTCCCTCTTGATGTTTTTTCCAGAATTTGATACCAGATTATTTGAAAAGGAAAAAACAGAAGAAGCAGCCAGTGCATGTTATCTTTTATTTTTTTCTTCATTTGAATAAATCGTCTCCGAATTGTTTTTGTTTTTTATTCATGTCACTGTTGTACTGTGAAACTTTGAAATCAAAATTCGGTTCACTTCTCTGCTCCGGTACAACATCACTGAAAAGACTGTTGTCATACGGAAGCGGATCTTCAGTATCTTCATAATACTCATATAAATCATCTTCAGAGTCAGTTGTTTCCTCCTGCTCCTGAATTGTTTCTTCGTAAACCGGTTCAAAGCCGTCTTCTTCAGGTTCAATGGTTTCAGGTTCTTCAGCCGGAATTTCCTCAGGAATTTCCTCAGGAATCTCCTGGATTACTTCTTCAGAAACATCTGCTTCATCAGGGATTTCTTCTGCAGGAACTTCCGGAACTGCTGTTTCTTCAGGAGCGGCTTTCTCGTGAGGTGCAGGAGCCTTGGAAGCTGTTGCATAAGGCTGCTGATACTGAGGCTGACCCCACTGATTCAGTACAGGCGGTACCTGTCCCGGGTACATATTCTGATGAGGGTACGGCTGACCCTGCTGGTATGCAGGCTGTCTGTACTGAGGATTCTGCTGATAACCCCGGCCGTACTGAGTATTCTGTCCTTGATTATACTTTTGATTCTGTCCGCCGGTGAATCCCGACTGAAACAGCTGCGATTTTCTGTATCTCTTTCTCTTAGAAGCAGATTCCTCAAGGGGAACCTCTTCTGATTTTTCTTCGTTGATCTTCCTTCTCGCATAAATAATGAATACCACAATAATGCAGAGAAGCACTAAAATAAATCCGAGTACACCCATGACTACCCAGTCACCAATGTCAGCTTCACCTGTAAAAATTCTCGTGAAATATGCCCGAATGGTGTCCCAGATTCTCATCCATGTGTCATTTTCTTCAGGCTCAGGGTTTACCACGTCCATAGGACCTGCCGTGTTTTTAATCATCGGAGACCAGTCATAAAGACCTTCAAGTCCGAATCTTTGGAATGTCACTTCAATTCTGTCATATACATAGAAGCCTTTTTCACCCTGCGGGTTCATTGCATACACAACGTAATACTCGCTTGTTTCGGCACTTAAATATTTATATGCTTCACTTACCCAAACAGTGATTTCTTCGCCCTCGATGTTAACCTGTTTTTCAAGGAATCCTTCCGGAGACGGTACGTTATCCGGTTTCTGAAGAATGATATAGTTTTCGGTACTGGCCGTGATATTTATGTATTTTGTGAAAACCTCTGACTCTTTATCGTATGCATAGAGGCCTGATTTTTCCTTATTTGTGGCTTCTAAGTACATAAGAATTATACCGCTGTCCTTGTTTTCAGCGGCCCATACAAGATTATCTTTATAGATGTATGTGAATTCAACAAAGCCTGCGGGGAGCTCCATATCTTCCGGTTTTTGTGAAATATGGAGAATCGTTCCGTTGGCTGTAACTTCAATTTTGGCATCAGAATAATCAGATGCACTTCCTGCGGGAGTCGGACTCGGTGATGCGGTCGGCTCAACAGTCGGAGTTGCGGAAGGTGCAGGTGTTGCAGAAGTTTCTGCTGTCGGAGTATTATTTTCGACAGGAGTCGGCGATTCCGCATATGAGAAAATTATGCCTGTAAAAAAGCATACCAGGCATATTAAAGATATAGTCAGTTTTTTAACAAGATTCTTTTTCATCTGTTGTTTTTAAAGTCTGTCCATTTTTCCCAGAGCTTTGCTCTTGTCATTACTCCGACACTTCCGTCAACTGATAAATTATAATCGGTTTGGAATTGTTTTACAATATTCGCAGTGGCAGGTCCGAAGCCTCCGTCTACTGAAATATCATATCCCAAATTGTACAGAATTGACTGTACCCAAAGTACATTTTCTCCCCTGTCTCCCTGTCTTACGGATTTTGCAGGGATTGAATATTCGTCTGCATCATGCTCAAGAGGCTCAGGAGTAGGTTTGCTGCTGTTTTTCAGCTCTTCCCATTTTGAAACAAGGACTGCTCTTGTCATTGCTCCCACGCTACCGTCGGCATCAAGTTTGTTGTCCTTTTGGAACCGAACAACAACTGCTTTTGTTGCAGGACCGAAACCGCCGTCAACTGATACTGAATATCCCAGCTTTACAAGAATTGACTGAAGCCAGAGAACATTGTTTCCCCTGTCTCCCTGTCTGACTGAAGCAGTCGGAACACTGTACTGATCCGGGTTAATATTTGCGGATTCGTTTTCTTCCGGATTTGGCGTCGGCGTAGGTGTCTTAGTTGGTGTTGGTACCGGACTTGGTGTCGGTGTCGGCGCCTTAGTTGGTGTCGGAACAGGTGTTGGTGCAGGTGTTGGTGCAGGTGTTGGTGCAGGAGTTGTTCCGTATGCAGCCTTTACCTTATTCCAGTCTTCAATAAGTTTTGCTCTTGTGCCGGGTCCTACTCTTCCGTCCACAGAAAGTCCGCTTGCTCTCTGATACTGTTTAACAAAATTTGCAGACTGTGTGCCAAAGCTTCCGTCAACTGTTATGCCGTAACCGAGAGATGCGAGAACTGACTGAACCCATTTTGCGTCATCACCCTTAGATCCTGATGCAACTGATTCTGTGGGAACAGGATAGCTGTCCGGTTCGTAACTTATTTTGCTTTCCGAAGCAGAAAGTCTTTTTACAGTGATATAGTAAAGTCTTTTGTCACCGTTTCCTGCGGTAACATCAATCGTGAATTTATTATCGCCTACAGAAAGAGACTTGGTTCCTGTTCCGCTTGTTTTTGCTTCTGAGCAGTAAGGCATTGCGGAAAGAGATATGTTATTTTCCCAGTAAGGAACTTTAATCGTATAACTGTATGTGCTCGGTGTAACAGGTTCTGTTGTTCCGTATACACCATATGTGAATGCCCCTATTTTATTATTCGGGCATCCGTCCTTGCTCGGAAGCGGGCACGGAGATGAAGGCATTCCGTTATATACGGGAATTTTGAAAACGATGGCTTCATCAAGAAGGCCCAAAGATGTGTACTGATTCTTTGTCGAAACTGCCTCAGATTCGGGAGCCTGTATGTTCTGCATGTACTGATGCCAGAATCCTGAGTTTGCGGTGTAAACCACATCGAATTTCTGAAGATAAAGTGTATCCTGTCCCTTTGAAATATATCCGTCATAAAGGAATGCGGCACCGCCTAAGATTGAAAGATACGGGCTTGTCCATCCCTCTGTTCTTGCTTTTTTAAGACCGCTTGTGATTACGGCTGCTGAGGTTGATCCGGATGCTGAAATATTGAAGTAGTTATACAGTCCCTCATATCCCGAATATGTACCTGAAATAAGTGCACTGTTTCCGGATGATCCCTGTTCCTGTCGAACTCTTGCTGCAAGGAAATACGGTGAAACATTGGCCTTTTTACCGGCCTCAACAAATACTTCAGCATATGTTTTGTCAGAACCCGGGCATAATTTACCATACATGAATGTGCCTTTGATAACTGCATTTACTCCGGCCACTGTCTGATTATCAGAATAAGTGAGTTTTTCGAATTGGAAGACCTTTGATGAAGTCATGAAATTACGGGGATCCATATAGTATGAGAGGAATTCCTTTGATACCTGAACGCCCTTCGGTGAGCTGTATACTTTCCATGTGCAGGAAGTCCAGTCGAAGCAGCTTCCCACATCAGTTGCCTTCCATGAAGATTTGACGTTGCTCTGTCTGCAGTCAACGATATTGTTACCCTCCCGCATTTCTCCGCCTATTACAAAATCCCACGAAAGATTTGTTTTGAGAGGTTCAAACACCCAATTCGGATGTTCTGAATGCATTGTTCGAAGATATGGTTTATATGAATCCGGGAATGCGGAGATACTGCTTTCAAAATCAGCGTCTGTTGTCGGAGCACTTCCCTTGATGACATTCCATCTTGCAATCATTTCCTGCCTTGTTGCCGGGCCGACATTTCCGTCAGCATAAAGTTCATAATATTCCTGGAATTTTATTACAGCATTCTGTGTGCCTTTTCCGAAACTGCCGTCAATTGTAACAGGCCATCCGAGTTTACCCAGCATTGCCTGAACCCAGTATGCGTCGTTGCCTGTGGCACCGATTTTTACGGATTCGGTAGGAGTTTTGTAATCATCCGGATTGTCGCTTGCAGCAGAAGATGAGTTAATTGTCACAAATTTTGTTGCAACATAACCATATCCCCCGTTATATGTGATTTTATACCAGCTGTACTGACCTCCCGGAACTTCTTCGTGAATTGTTACTGTGTCTCCGTTGTATAAAGAGCCGAGTTTGGAATATTCCGTTCCTGCCCCGGAACGAACCGTGAGTGATGTATCTACATGAACTGTTCCTGTCTGAGATGCATGAACCGAAAGAGAAAAAACGGCAACCAAAAGGAGTGCCGGCAGGGCAATTAAAACAAATAACTTTCCTTTAATCTTTTTCATCTTTTGTGTCTCTCTTTCGTAAAAAAAAATAGGTATAAATAAATTATACCTATTTAAATATGGAAAATCAAATCATCAGGGTTCTATGGCAAAATCATACAGGCTGTTGTTAAGCGAAGTGATTCGTTTGCCGTTAATGCAGGCACGGGCAAAGAAATCGTCTATGTCCCTGAACCACTCTTCATCAAATCTTATTGCAAGACCGTTGTTACTTTTTATTGCTCTTACCGTAAAAGGCCTTCTGTTGTACTTGAAAGACACTGTCTTCGGAGTTTCCAAAACATAGAACAAATCATAAAGACCGAAATATGTTTCATCTATCATTATGATGCTGTATAAATCCTTAACAAGGAATTTCATTGTTGTAAGATCGCCGAAAAAGGCATTGTTTTGCAGTCTGTATTCCAGTATATTGCGGGCCTTCATAAGGAGGTCAACCGCTTCCACGAGTTTGTTTTCCTGTTTTCTGATTCTGGAAAGTCTCGCACAGACCTCCGGAAGATGATACCATTCAAGTTCATTGGTGTTTACTCTCTTGTAAAGAGCTTCCATCAATTCTTTGTATTTGTCGTAATCTTTTTCAACATGGAATCCGTTACGATACATATCAGCCACTTTGTATATGGCATTTATGTCACCCTTATCTGCAGCAAACTTAAAATGCTCATAAGCTTTTTCGTAGTCAGTCTTTCCCGTTCTTCCGTAATACCAGATGTATCCGAGTCCTATATGAGCCTGAATGTTCTCATCGTCAGTCGCCATGTCGTAATACTCAAGAGCTTTGTCGAACTGTTTTTGTCCGTAATAAAAGCCGGCAAGCTGAGTCATGGCTTCTTTATCATTTTGTTCACTGATTAAAAACTCAAGAGCACTAATAAAGGATTCATCGTCTTCCTGTGACGGTATTGAGTTTTGCTCAAATGCTTTTACAATTGTTTTTGCTTCCGAAATGGTCATTAACTAATCTCCCCTTTTAGTTTGTGATCATATCCTATAACTGCAAGTGTCCCTTAAATATCTCTTTCTCATCAACTCATAAATGCATCAAAATCTTCGATTTCGTCAATCCAATTATGAGTGTCTGCCTTCGCTGCAGGCGAAACGGATTCCACAAGTTCAATGTCTGATCTGCCTGCATATTTTTTTCTTAATTGTTTTCTTTCGGCCTCTGTGGTCACTACCTTTTTCACTGAAAACAGGCCCTGTACTTCTTTGTATGCTATGTCTATTTTTTTCATTATTCATCACCCTCAACAAATTCACAATTATGTAAGCTTTTTGAGCAATACTTAAGATTTCCGATTACGGTGATATATGAGTCATTGGGTATTTCGTTATCTTCCGGAAGATCAATTCCGATACTGATTTTTCTCGGAGCTGCACCGCCCGGTTTTGCGGTAAGGCATTTTGCATACCTGTCATAATATCCTGAAACTTTTAATTTGGTGGATTCGACTTTCTCAACCAGATTAAGGTATTCCGAAATTGTTATTGGGTGCCGGTTTGAAGGAGCTTCTTTGGAAAGTTCACCTACGTTGAAGAACACTCCGTTTTCAATCCATATTGAATCTCCCACCTTGAAATACACCTTAGAGTGAGTGTCATCAGGATCAATGTCACAATCATGCATGGTTACAACGGTAAAAGTTCCTTCCGAATCCGGATTTTCGCTTAAAACAAAGGTTTTTCCGTCTTTGCTGAGCTCTTCCCCGGGATTTACAGCGAGATATCCTTCAACATACTTTTCGGTGACTGTTTCAACATCAATGATGAAATAAACCGCATCCTTCACAGATGCCGTTATCACTGTTCCGAGCTGTTCTTCGACTTTTCCGTAGCCGCCGGGATCAAGTAAATCGCAAGATGTAACGAAAAGAGACAACATGAGAATTAAAACAATGCTGATTATTTTGATTTTCATATTGAACCCCCCCCCAGAAAAAAAGATTTCTTAATCTATAGGCTATATTATATCATATAAGTCAGA
>CAMFNB010000005.1 GCA_945965275.1 uncultured Clostridia bacterium
GTAAGGTGATAATCACGATAGATTGTGAGCTCATCAACACCGGAAATTGCAAGGAGAATTGCCGCGATTGTTCCTGTCCTGTCACGGCCTGCCATACAATGGAAGAGAACGGGGTATGCATTTGCGTCTGCAAATACTTCAAGCGCATTCTTTAAGTTACTTTGAAGAGATATGTTTGTGATCTCGCTGTAGCTTTTGATTGACCAAAACTCCTGACGGATAACGCCTGTAAGGAGTGAACTTGTATTGCCTCCGCCCGATAAATCGATTTCTGTCTTGACTGCGTACTTGTCTTTCAAATCAATAACACCTTGATCCGTGATGTTGTTAAGCTGAGCGGTTCTGTATAAAATGCCCTGCTTGATTTTTTTGGTACCGTCCTTTGTGACATATCCGCCTATGTCTCTGCTGTTTGAAACTCCGTCAATGGATATTGTTCTCGGTTCTGCCGCTGTTTCAAAATATTTTACGGGGCTTTCACCGTTTTCGGTTTCAATTCTGTAAAAATATCTTGTTCCCCCGAATAAATCGGTAAGAGTGAGACTGTGACCTCCGCCCTCGTATACCTTTGAACCTGTCATGTTCGGGTCAGTTGAAATGCTTACTTTGTAGTTTTCACCGCGACTTATCCATTTAAGTGTAACTGCTTCCGGATAATAGATGTCGTTATTTCCGTCTGCATAGGGGAGAACAGAAGCTGTTGTGAATTCGGTAAGTGTCATAATGCCTCTTACTGACGCATTTGCAATATGTACTTTTTCGGTTTCGGTCGGCGTCACTACTGAAATATCATTTCCTTCAGGCATTTCGGGAAGTGCTGTCGGAAGAGGATATTTTCCTCTCATGTAACTGCGGATGCCGATGTAATCGACTGAAGATATTTTACCGTCTCTGTTTAAGTCTCCTGCCGTAAGTTTGAGACCCGTGAGCGGGGTTGTGGAAAAACTCTTTTTTACAAGAAGATAGTCTGTTGATGTTATTCTGCCGTCACTGTTGATATCCGCTTTTATTACAAAGGTTCCTTTGATGCCGTTAACGGTAACTGTTGTGCCTGTTGTAACAAGACCGGTTGAACCGTAATCCGCATATGAAGGAGTGCCGGAGGTGAGAATTCTTGAAGAAATTTTGGTGTATGGGGTCTTTTCCGGTACACCGTATATGATATTTTCTTCAGACGTGATGCCGCAGTTCTCAAAGAAGTCAATATATGATGATCCTGCAAAAGCGGGAACGGCGGAGCATAAAAGACATATAGAGAGTATAATGACCAAAAGTTTTTTCATGTGTGGTTCTCCGTAAAAATTTACTTGTTTAACACGGACATTATACAGGGAAAACATAACGAGACACAACCGAAAATTTAGCGATTTGTAACAATATGTTCATAAAATTAATTGTTGAATATATGAACTTTATATTGTAGAATTACAGTAAGTATCGTCGTTGCCTGACTATATATGAAAATATATATCGACAACACACAGGAGGAACTAAAAATGAGTAAGAAAATTATGGCTGTATTAATGGTTTTGGCAATTGTCTTAACATTAATTATGTCTGTTCCTGTTTCTGCTGAAACTTCAATTGACGGAAAAATTTTCTTCAATGCGGATTTCACAACAGGAGAAGTTAAAGATTTAACCGGAAATTACGAATATTCTGAAGATATTTCAGGATGCGATCCGATCAAATTTGATACTGATGCACAATTAAATAAGCAGGTTCTCGTTATTGACGAAGAAAATATGGGATCAGTTGTTTTCCATAACAAAGCTGATTTCTCATTCCTCGGTTATGACCTCAGCGAAGGACTTACTTTTGAAGCATACTTCAAGATTTCAACAGATCCTGAGGTTGAGAAGCGTAATATCAATATTGCCGGTGTCGGATACGGATATTTCGGATTTTCAGAATATAACGATTTTTCACTTAATCCGCCGGATTATATGTCATGTTTCATGGTAGGTGACGGTGACAGCGAAGCAAACTTCAACATGGGTATTGCGGCAGATACAACAAAGCTTTACCCTCATAATGAATGGGTTCACGTTGTAGGTACATCTTCAGCCACGGAAACAAAGATGTATGTGAACGGTCAGCCTTGGGGTTCAACATATACAAGAACACAGGGCAAGATAGGCGAAAGATACAATTCAAAGAGCGCTGATATCTATATTGCAGATTCAATCTACGGTTCAATGTGGGGTGACGTTCACTTTGAAGGCTCACTTGCATTCATCAGAATCTACAGGGCATGTGCAACAGATGCAGATGTAACAGCTCTCTATGAGGCGGCAAAGAGCGGTGAAGGACCGGCACAGGGACCAACAGCAGCTCCGGGAGAAGCAACTCCTACACCTGCACCAAGTGCACCGACAGAAGAACCTTCAAAGCCTACAGAAGCTCCTTCAAAGCCTACAGACGCTCCGGCTGCTCCTACAGCAACACCGGCACCGACTACTGTTCCAAACAATAATACAAATACATTTGATATCGGACTTGTTGCATTAGGCGGAATGCTTTGTTCAACACTTCCTGTAATTAGGAGAAAAAGAAAATGAGTAAGAAAGTATTAGTTTTAATTCTTGCAGTTGCGGTAATGCTCGGAACATTCATTGTTCCTTCAAGTGCATCAATGATTAATCTTCAGAATGAACTTTTCTTCAATGTGGATTTCAGAACAGGTTCATCTGATGATACAACAGGAAACTATGTTCCTGACGAAGACAACACAACATGTGATCCTATCATCATTGAAAAAGATGCTGAACTCGGTGAAACCGTTGCGGTTTTCAATGCTGACAACTACGGTATGATTGCATGGGAAAACGTTAATGAAGAAGATTTCATCGGTTATGATCTTACACAGGGATTCACAGCAGAGTTATATGCATACATTGACCTTGACGAAGTAAATCAGAGACAGAACATTGCTTTATTCGGATCAGGTTACGGTGAGTTCGGTCTTTCAGAATACAACGATGAGACAGATGTTCTTTCAGGCTTTGTATCAGGTTGGGGATCAGATGCTTCAGGCGACTGGAACCAGGGTCTTACATTCCAGGAAAAGATTTTCCCTCATCACCAGTGGATTCATATCGTAGGTACATCAGACGGTGAGTCAAACTACTGTTACTTAAACGGTGAGTTATATGCACAGATTGACAGAGAAGGCTACACAGAAATGTCTACAATGTACAGACAGAAGCTTCCTTCAGTTATCATTGGTGACTCAATCTACGGAACAATGTTCGGTGACTTCCACCTTGAAGGTAAAATTGCTTTCGCAAGAATTTACAAGGCATATGCAGACGAGACTGATGTTAAAGAACTTTATGCTTCAGTAGGCAGCACAGGCTCTGTAGGACCGGTTGTAACACCGGAGCCTACACCTGAGCCGACTCCCGAGCCTCCGAAGTTTGATGCAACAGCTCTTGATGCATTAATCACAAAAGCAGGAGCAATTTTAAATACTCCTGAAGAAGCAGCTAAATATACAGAAGAATCAATTACAAATCTTACACAGGCTCTTTCTGTTGCAACAACAGCAAAGGTTAATGCAGGCGGACAGGAAGATATTGATGCTGCAACAAAATCTCTTCAGGATGCAATTGATGGACTTAAGGAGAAGAGCAACCTCGGATTGATTTTAGGAATCGCTGGCGGTGTTCTTGTTCTTGCAGGTGCTGCAGTTGCAGTAATTCTTATCCTCAAGAAAAAGAAGGCAGGCGGAAACGGACCTCAGGCTCCTCAGGGACCTGCAGCTCCTCAGGCACCTCAGATGCCTCAGGGCTATGCACCACAGGCACCTCAGGCACCACAGATGCCTCCGAGACCTCAGGGCGCTCCGATGCCTCCGAGACCTCCGATGCCTCCAAAGCCACCTGTTAATAAATAAGTTATTTATCTCCCCGGGGAACCGGGGAGATTTCTTTGAAAAAACATAAAATAAGTTATTGACAACCCCTTATCTTATTGTTATACTATTGTGGCGCTCGGAAAATGCGAGCTATTACGTGGCGGAGTAGCTCAGCTGGCCAGAGCATCCGGTTCATACCCGGCAGGTCAAGGGTTCAAATCCCCTCTCCGCTACCACATATGGCCCCTTGGTCAAGCGGTTAAGACATCGCCCTTTCACGGCGGCGACACGAGTTCGATTCTCGTAGGGGTCACCACCAAAAAGACTTTCGATTATTCGAAAGTCTTTTTTCTTTTAACGTGAGAAGTATGATATAATCAGGAAAACAATTCTTCGAGGAAACCGATGAAAAAAGTAAGAATAACAGTAATGAAAAAAGCCTGCTATAAAGATCTCATGGAAAAATATGAGAATCCCATTGAGCATGCGTGCGATTTGGAAGAAGGCATGATTTTTACCGCAAACGGATGGGTAAAACCTGAGGGTCTTTGCGAAAATGCATGGAGCTGTATTTCTAAATATGTAATGGCGCTTTCGCACGGAGCTGAGAATTTTTACGATGGCTGGATGAAAAACAAAAAGTCAGCCATGGTTTCGTGTGATGACGGATTCAGACCTGTTTCTTTTTTACTTGAAACCCTTGACGAGGATGCGGACTGAAAACGCATTAAAACGACGCTTTGCTGATGCCACGCAAAGAAATTGCAATCAAGTGTTGCGACTTCTGAAAACAGCAAAATATTGGGCAAATTCACACATTTTACACGTGCTTTCAAAGATGACTGCGAAAATGACATTAGTTTCGGATTTTTTACGTTCGGAAACAGAGGAAACAACATGACGGATGAAACACTCAAACTGAAAAACTTAATAAACGAATCGAATAATATTGTGTTTTTCGGAGGAGCGGGTGTGTCCACAGCCAGCGGCATACCTGATTTCAGAGGCACATACGGACTTTACACGAAGGAAAATGATGTGCCCTATGAAATTATGCTTTCGCACACATATTTTGAGCAGCATCCGGAAAAGTTTTATGAGTTCTATACTCACGGAATGCTTTACCCGGATGCAAAACCAAACGGTGCACACAGAGCTGTGGCAGAACTTGAAAAAAGAGGAAAGCTTAAGGCTGTGGTAACACAGAATATTGACGGACTGCACCAAAAGGCGGGAAGCAAAAACGTAATTGAGCTTCACGGCACCGCTCACATAAATTACTGCAATTCCTGCGGAACGGAATATGGCATGGATAAGATTCTCGAGGCTGACGGAAAAGTTCCTCACTGCGACAAATGCGGAGGGATTGTCAGGCCGGATGTGGTTCTTTATGAAGAGGGTCTTGACGAGAATGCAATAAACAATGCCGTAGAATACATATCAGGGTCAGACCTTCTCATAGTTGCAGGCACATCCCTTGTTGTTTATCCGGCTGCCGGATTTGTGAGATATGCCAATGGCAGGATGGTGCTTTTAAACAGAGATGAAACCGCATACGACAAATATGCGGATTTGGTAATACATGAAGATCTTGCGAAAGTTTTGTATGAGGCGGTGTTTGAAGAATGAAATACACCGATATTAAACTTTCGATAGACAAAGATCCGAAAAAGGAACTTTCAAAAATCGCAAAATCAGATGAAATAACGATAATACGTAAATCACTGGATGCAAGGCGCGGCAAAACATTTTCATTTGTTTATTCATTCCTCACAGAAAAGGAAGAGTTCCCGAATCCTATGCCCGATAAATCAAAATTCGGTAAAAGACCTGTTGTCATAGGCTTCGGTCCTGCCGGAATGTTTGCTTCGCTTCTTCTCGCAAGAGCAGGAGCAAACCCGATTACAATCGAGCGCGGCGGAAAGGTGGAAGACCGAACCGAAAGTGTAAATCAGTTTTGGAATTACGGCAAACTTGATACGGAATCAAATGTCCAGTTCGGTGAAGGCGGAGCAGGAACCTTTTCAGACGGAAAGCTTACAACGCTGATAAAAGAAAAGGACGGATTGGGAAGATTTGTTCTGAAAGAATTCGTAAAAGCAGGCGCTCCGGAAGAAATCATGTACGAGGCAAAGCCCCACATCGGAACGGACGTGCTGAAAAAGGTTGTTAAAAACATACGAGAGGAAATCCTTTCACTTAGCGGAGAAATTCTTTTCAATACAAAGGCCGAGGACATATTAATCGAAAACGGAAAAGTCACGGCCGTAATTACAAATACAGGAAAAAACATTGAAACAGACCACGTTTTTCTCGGCATAGGTCACAGTGCGAGAGATACTTTCAAAATGCTTAGGGAAAAAGGAATCGCAATGGAAAGAAAGCCTTTTTCAGTGGGCGTGAGAATTGAACATTTACAAAGCGAAATAGACAAGGCTCAATACAGAGAATATGCGGGCTCGCCGTATCTTTCCGCTGCTGATTACAAGCTTTCATCAACCGGAGAGGGCAAGCGGGGAGTTTACACATTCTGCATGTGTCCGGGAGGGCAGGTTGTGGCAGCTGCGTCTGAAGAGGGCCGACTTGTTACAAACGGAATGAGCAATTACGCTCGAGACGGAGTTAATGCAAACTCAGCAGTACTTGTCGGAATTACACCTGATGATTTCGGGTCTCATGACATACTATCGGGCTGTGAGTTCCAAAGACGAATTGAAGAGGCAGCTTTCAGGGCAGGCGGAGAAAATTACAGGGCACCGGTTCAGCTGCTCGGTGATTTCCTTTCAGAAAAGAATTCTTCTGATTTCGGCAAGGTTCAGCCTTCATATATGCCCGGAACGAACTTTGCAAAGATGGATGACATTTTACCGACATTCGTAACTGATGCCATGAAAAACGCTTTTTCTGATTTCAGCAAAAAGCTTCCCGGCTTCGACGCATATGATGCCGTTCTTACGGGTGTTGAATCAAGAAGCTCATCTCCTGTGAGAATTTTAAGAGACAAAGAGACCGGTGAAAGCATTTCGGTAAAAGGTCTTTATCCTATGGGAGAGGGTGCGGGCTATGCAGGCGGAATTATGTCTGCTGCAATAGACGGAATCAAGTCGGTGTGTTAAAATATATCAAAATTAAGTACGGAGGTACGATATGTCAGTTTTATGTTTTGGTGAAATACTTTGGGATTGTTTTCCGGATCAGTCCAGAATCGGAGGCGCTCCGTATAATGTAGCCGCTCATGTTAAAAAGCTCGGCGGTGATTCGTATGTTATTTCAAAGCTCGGCGACGATGATTTAGGTCATGCCGCTATGGATAAAATCAAAGGTCATGGCGTCGGCACGGAATTTGTTCAGGTAAGCAAGGATCAGCCTACCGGTTATGTTCAGGTTGTTCTTGATGAGAGAGCGATACCCACATTTACTATTATCCCGGATACGGCTTATGACTTTATCGAAGCAGATGATGAAACAATAGAGAAAATAAAGGCAAAGAACTTTGATCTTTTCTATTTCGGAACAGTTGCTCAGAAGGGCGAAGTTTCAAAGGCAGCGGTTCACAAAATTCTTGATAACGTTGAGTTTAAAGAAGTGTTCTTCGACATCAACATAAGAAAGCCTTTTTACAGCAAAGAGCTTATTGCAGAGAGTCTTCCTTATGCAACAATCCTCAAAATCAATGAGGATGAGTGCGCAATGGTAGGTGACATGTTCTTCGATACAAAGGAAGAGACAGCTGTTATTGCAAAGCTCTTTGAAACATACGAAAAGATGCACATCATCCTTGTAACCAAGGGACCAAACGGTGCAACAATTTACACACGTGATACTCACTACGACCAGAACTACTGCATTTCACCTGCTGTTGACACTGTAGGCTCAGGTGATGCTTTAAGTGCAGGCTTTATCACGGCATACCTTCGCGGTGACGGTGTTGAAAAGGCAGGCATTGTGGGAAATATCATGGGAGACTATGTTGCATCACAGCAGGGTGCAATTCCGGAATATGACCCTGAAAAACTCATGGCTGAAAGACTTAAATAAATAAACTAAAAACATACTTAAAAGTCCGCTTTTAAAGCGGACTTTTTTCTTGTAAAGATTTCTCTGTGATGTTAAAATCTACCTATATTTTGCAATTGCGAGGTACTTATGAGCAACTTAATAAAAATCGACGAAGAAAACAGACGCTTTAAGTTAGACAGCGGTGACACTTCTTATCTTATTATGGTTAACGATCAGGATATGCTTTATCATGCATACTTCGGACGTAAACTTCCCGACGGAGATTATTCATATCTTATAGACACTCCGCCGCATTCTTCAATCGAAGCAATCGATGACAGAAACGGATTCTGGATTTCGGATAATGCAATGAGACTTGAATATCCTGTGTTCGGAAGAGCAGACAAAAAAGAAACCGCACTTGAAATAAAATTCCCGGACGGTTCAAATGTAATAACTCTTGCATACAAGTCATATAAAGTTCATGAAGGAACAGTCGGAATCAAAGGACTTCCCGCAGCATATGCAAATGAAAAGAGTGAAGCGGAAACACTTGAACTTGTTGTTGCGGATGACAGTGTTTCAATTGAGGTTCATCTTTTCTATACAGTATGGCGCGATCTTTCTGTTATCTGCCGTCATGCTGAAATTGTAAATAACGGTAAAAATTCAGTAGTTCTCAAGAGAGCACTTTCTGCAGTTCTCGACCTTCCGGAGAGAGACTATATTATGACAACAAACTGCGGTGCATGGGCAAGCGAGAGAAGAATCGAAAGACACGAACTTTTCTCAGGTGTTCAGGGTCTTTACAGCAAGAGAGGAAACTCATCTCATATTCACAACCCGTTTGTAGTGCTTCAGAGAAAAACAGCTGATGAAAATCAGGGTGATGTTTACGGCGCTGTTCTTGCTTATTCCGGATCATATGAAATGCTTGCTGACGTTGACGCATACGGAATGACACGTCTTACAATGGGTATTAACCATGACTGCTTTGAGTGGGTGCTTGAAGCCGGAGAAACATTCGCAACTCCCGAAGCAAATCTTGTTTTCTCACATAATGGCCTCAACGGAATGTCACAGGAATTCCATAAACTTTACAGAGACCATATGTGCAGAGGCAAATACAAAAACCAAAGAAGACCTGTTCTTCTCAACACATGGGAAGGATGCTATTTCAACTTCAATGAAGACACAATCGTGAACATCGCAAAGTCAGCCGCAGATCTCGGAATTGAACTTCTCGTTGTGGATGACGGATGGTTCGGTCACAGAAACGGAGACAACTCAAGTTTAGGCGATTGGTATCCGAATGAGGAAAAACTTCCGAGCGGCGTAAAGGGACTTGCTGAAAAAGTACACGCAGAAGGCCTCAAGTTCGGTATATGGTTTGAGCCTGAAATGATCAGCCGTGAGAGCGATTTATACAGAGCACATCCTGAGTGGACACTTTGCGCAAAGGGAAGACCGATTTCTCAGGGAAGAAATCAGTATCTTCTTGATATGTCAAGAAAGGATGTTCAGGACTACCTCTACGATTGTATCGCAAAAACAATCAGCGACGGCGTTGACTATATAAAATGGGACTACAACAGAAACTTTGCAGAGGTCGGTTCGCAGCTTCTTCCTCCCGAAAAGCAGGGCGAGGTATCACACAGATTTATTTTAGGCCTTTATTCACTTCTTGAAAGACTCAATAAGGATTTCCCTGATGTTCTTTTTGAAAGCTGCTCAGGCGGCGGCGGAAGATTTGATGCCGGTATGCTTTACTATATGCCTCAGACATGGGCATCAGACGACACAGATGCAATCAAGAGACTTGAAATCCAGTACGGTACATCCATCGTATATCCTCTTTCATGTATGTCCGCACATATTTCAGTTTGCCCGAACCATCAGACAGGCAGGACGGTTTCATATAAGACAAGACAGGACGTTGCATACACAGGCTCATTCGGCTTCGAACTTGATCCCACAAAGATGAGCGAGGAAGAAAGAAATCTTTCAAAGGCAACAATTCAGGAATACATATCATACGGTGACATGTTCGTAAACGGAACATACTACAGAATTGCCAATCCGAAAGACGACGGATACGCAGCATGGATGTTCCTCTCAACAGATGAAAGCGAAGCACGTGTTACATATGCAACAATCGATCATTCAATCGAAGGCCCTGTTCCGAGACTTCGCATTCCGGGACTCTTACCGGAAGCAACATATGTGGATGAAGAGCGCGGCAGAACATATACAGGTGCATATCTCATGTATGCGGGAATCCTTGCTGACATCCCCGGCGACAGGGGAACAGTGGTATACAAATTAAAGAGAAAATAGGAGAGTACTATGGAAGTAGGTCCTCAGAATCACACGTTACACGGTTTATCTTTTGCAGTCAGAAAAGAACATGCTATGATATCTAATCTTCTCGGCCTTCTCGGCGGGGAGATGGGTCCTGTCAGAGGAATGGCCGGCTTATTCAAACTTCAGGATGAGACAGGCTTTTACGACGGGCAGGACATTCCGGTCACATGGTTCTCAATTGATGAGTCATCGGTAAAAATCAGTGCACAAAGTCCTGATACCGAGATTACGATGCTGTTTACATACAAGGACGGTGTATGGTCAAGAAGAGACAGTCTGAGAAATCTTAAAAAAGGCAAATCAAAAATCACATGTGTAAGACAGAAATTTCTGCTTCGCGGATACGACTACGAAGTTTTCACGCAGGAAGGCGGATGGATAACGGAGAACCAGGGCAGCTGGAAGAAAATGCTTCCCGGCGGTGCCCACACGCATAACATCGGTTCAAGAACCTGTGACGGAGCACAGCCGTTTATGGCAATAAAGAATCCTCTGCAGGGAAACGGAGTTGCCTTTGACCTTTTACCCTGCGGAAAATGGTCCATTGACGCAGATAGTGTTTTCAACAGCTATTGTCCTGCAGTGAGCATTTCAATGGGTATGCCGGAAACTGATTTTGAGCTTGTTCTCGAAGAAAATGAAACAGTGGATTTGCCCGAAATTCTTTTCTGGTCATTTGAATCAGGAGACAACAGTATGGGAAGCCACAAGCTTCACGAATTCCTGATTAAAAACAGAATGACAAACAAAGAGCTTCCCGTTTACTGGAATTCATGGTTCTTTGATTTTGACAGACTTGATTATGACAAATTCATAAAGGAAGCTGATGCGGCAGCCGAACTCGGATGCGAGTACTATGTTGTTGACGCAGGCTGGTTCGGCGATGAGAGATGGGAAACATGCGTGGGAACATGGAAGGAAACCGAGACATCTGCTTTTCGCGGTAAAATGAAGGACCTTGCAGACTATGTCAGAAGTCTGGGTATGAAGTTCGGTTTATGGATTGAGCCGGAGCGTGTTGTAAATACATCGGAGTTATACAAAGAACACAGTGACTGGGTAATAAACAACAACGGTTTTTCAGGCCAGACAAATTTTGCACTTCCCAAAGTGCATGAATACTTTGATGATATTATCAGCGGACTTATTGAAAAATACGGAATCGAATTTATAAAGTTTGATATGAATGTGGAAGGCGACCGCGACGAAACGGGAAGCTGCTTCTTCAGATATTATCAGGGTTATTACAGATTCTATGAAGCATTCAGAAAAAAACATCCGAATGTATATTTTGAATTCTGCTCATCAGGCGGACTTCGCTCGGATACGAAAAATATATGCATGGCAGACAGTCACTTTTTAAGTGATACAATCAATCCGGTGGACAGTCTGTCAATTTTACAGGGAGCATGCATGAGAGCTCCTTCATCAATGATTTCAAAGTGGCACGGCGTTGTTGAATCAGACAGCTTAAGAAATCCTATTTACGGCGAGAAACAGAAAAAAATTGTTGCCTGTGCTGATGCAACATGGGAGTCCGGAATTGAAGTATGTCATCATTTCATGGAAGCATTCATGATGCTGGGTCCATGGGGATTCACTTCAAAAATCAGTGACTACAGTGATGAATACAGGAATATGCTGAAAAACTCGGTGGAGCTGTTCAAGAAATACAGAGGATTCATTAAGAATTCATCTTTCAGAACACTCACTCCGATTAAGAATATGTATGACAGAAAAGGTCCGGTTATTTTCCAACTTTCAGATGTTTACGAAGACCGCCACATCATAACGGTTTTCAAACTTGAAGAGTTTTATTCGGCTTTTCTTGTACAACCGAAAGGAATAGATCCGAACAAGAAATACGCGTTCAGATATATAAGAGGCGGACAGGATGCAACTCCTTCCGTTATATCAGGTAAAGAAATTCTTGAGGGCGGTATACCCGCAGTTTTCGAAGCATATAAATATTCGGCATTGATGATTGAAATAGCAGAAGTCAAATAAAAACAACAGGACTTGATGTCGCCAAAAAGGGCATTTCTCCGTTCTGCCTTGATTTGTCATCTGCAATAAAGGAGGATATTATATGGAGTCTGACATTAAAGTGTCAGATTTCCTTCAGTCATTTCACTGATATATTTTCTGCACATGCTGTCATCAGATGACAGCATGTTTTTTGATGCTGAAAGAGCTTCCTGTAAAATGGCAGTATCTTCGTAAAGATTTGCAATTTTAAATGCGGGAAGACCATGCTGCATTGTTCCGAAAAATTCACCGGGACCGCGAAGGTCAAGATCCTTTTGTGAAATCTCGAATCCGTCGGTTGACTTAACCATAATATCCATTCGCTCCTTTGCGACCTCGCCCTGTCCCTGATTGAAGAGCACGCAGTGAGACTGAAGCTTGCCTCTGCCCACACGACCTCTTAACTGGTGAAGCTGGGCAAGGCCGAAACGCTCGGCATTTTCGACAATCATGAGTGTGGCGTTTGCAACATCCACACCGACTTCGATAACCGTCGTGGCAAAGAGTACGGAAATTTTACCGGAGGCAAAATCACGCATTACTTCTTCTTTTTCGGCAGGCTTCATTTTACCGTGAATAATTCCCACGGAAATGTCTTTGAAATATTTTCGCGATGCTTCGACAAAGTTTCGCTCCACCGACAAAAGCTGTGCGGTGTCAGTGGCTTTGTCGCTGTCCTCAATGAGAGGATGAACGATATATGCCTGTTGTCCTTCTTTTACGAGTTTTGCAGCCCTTGTGTAAACCCTGTCACGGAAGGATTCGTCCACAGCGTATGTTTTTATCGGCAGCCTTCCGCGGGGAAGTGAATTGATTGTTGATATATCGAGATCCCCATAGAGAATAAGTGCAAGGGTTCGCGGAATGGGGGTAGCCGTCATTACAAGCACATCGCAGTTTTTACCGCCGGAAGCGAGTTTGCCTCGCTGACGAACACCGAAACGATGCTGCTCGTCGGTTATTACCAGGCCGAGATTTTTATACGACACGCCGTCCTGAATAAGTGCATGCGTTCCTATAATGCACTGAATGTCGCCTGAGGAAAGACGAGAAAGCATATCTGCTTTTTCTGACTGCTTAAGCGATCCGGTAAGAAGACCGACCCTGATTCCGAGTGGGGCAAGCAGCTTTGAAATATTGTTATAGTGCTGCTCAGCAAGAATTTCAGTTGGGGCCATATAAGCTGTCTGATATCCTGAAGCAATTGCTTTTACCATTGAAAGAACTGCGACAATTGTTTTACCGGAACCTACGTCACCCATTACAAGGCGGTTCATGATGTGGTTGCTTTCCATGTCAGCCTGAATTTCCGACCAAACCTTTTTCTGACCGTCAGACAGTTCAAACGGAAGTGCTTCAATAAGTCTGTCTGTCAAATCGGTTTTTGCAAAGGAAATGCCGGCAGACTGTTCACTGCACCTGTCCTTCTTCATTGTTTCGAGCAAAACAGAGAGCTTCAGAAGTTCTCTGAAAACAAGACTTCTTCGTGCCTGCCCGGACTTACCGGGGTCCTCGGGAAAATGAACATTAAGAACTGCGTCCTTAAGGTTCATGATATTAAACTGTTTTCTTACTGACTCCGGCAGATTGTCATTTATTTCATCCGCACATGTGCGAATTGTTTCCTTCATGAGCTTCCGCATTATATTCTGCGAAATACCTGCCGTGAGAGGATAAATCGGAATCATGCCGGTAAAATCTTCCGTGCCTGCTTCGGCAAATGCGGGAGACGGAATTTCAAGTCCTCTGTAACCGGGAGTTGCGGTACCGTAAACATAATACTCATGTCCGGGTTTGAACTGGCTTCTTACGTATATTTGGTTATAGAAGGTGAGAGTTACCGTGCCGGTTTCATCCTGCACGAGAATCTTTGCAATCGAAAGATTTCGTCTTATTCTTGCAATAGGAGCAATGTTTATTACTTTTACTTTTATAGTGGCTGTCACATCCGGAGCAAGAGCCGCAACGGGCAGCACTTTTGTTCTGTCCTCATAACTTCGCGGGTACAGCTGAAGCATGTCCCCGGCCGTTTCCACGCCGAGCTTTGACAGGACTTTTGCTCTTGCTTCACTGATTCCTTTGATTTTGGTTATGGGAATGCTTTTCATTTATCAGTCCAGTAATTCTTTGAAATTATAGAAGGCACCGGGAGTGACAACACTGTCAGGTGCCGCGATAAGTGTTGCTTTTTCGGAAACATCACGAAGTTCTTCTTCACTTTCGAATGCTGTCGGTACGGCAAGTGAGAGAATACTGTCCCTGCCTTCGAGTGCTTTTAATATTTCCCTGCAGCTGCCGCGTAAAATCACGCCGCAGTTTTCGTCGCTTATTTTTTCGATAACGGATATATCGGTTACAAAGGCGCCTCCGTTATTTCTTGCAACTTCTGAGCCTATTTTTTCAAGAAGCTCATCGGAAAGACCATCTGTTGCAAAAGAAAGGGCATCACAGCTGAATGACAGGTCGTTGTCTGAAAGCCATGCCTTTGCAAGCTTTGAAATTTCAGCAGCATTTTTAACGGCTCTTGACGCATCCGCAATGGTAACCATACCGAGATTCTGTGAGTAATCGGATAACGCTTTTAAGAGAACATAGCCTTCTATTCCGTAAGCTTCAAAAGAGGGCACATCAAACAAAACAGCAGTCGAATCCGCATTGACACTGTCCAAAAGGACCTTGTAGAAAGCAAAGAACGCAGCGCCGCAGCTCTTGTATTTTTCTTTTACCTGACTCGGTAAAATGTCCCATGACGGAGCAATAGTAATGATTGCACCGTTCCCTTTTTTTGCGCTTTTTACATATTCGTTAAATGTCATATGAATTACCTCACTAGCTTAAAATTCTCGGAAGATATCCGTTCTCCGTAAGAGGATCGAGAGTTCCGTAGTTGCTTTCGCTGTTGTAACAATCGAATTCCTCAAATTCCTGGGAGCTTATCGGAGAGGAGAAATAGTTGTTTGACAGATTGTCGCCGTAACCGATGTATCTGGGATTCGGTCTTTCGACTGAGTCATAGAACTCTTTGTTCATGTAATAAGGAGCACCTCTTTTTCCGTAGAGCTCTTTTATTTCAAATATCGAATAATACGGATATACATAGCTTTCGCTATAGTAGTTGCTTTGATTCATTACATCTTTACAGGTCTTAACATACATAAAGCAAAGGAGCGTACACATTCCGAGCGCTGTCGCATATTTAATGGGTCTTCTGATGATTCTGAGCCAGTTGGGTTTTTTGTATGTTGCAAAATCAAATGTTTTAAGACAGTTCGGAATAAGACATATCTCCGTGATTTTGTAGTATGCATTAAGTCTGGATGAGATAATATCAAATCGTGACAGTGCGCAATACAAAAGGAAACCGAGCAAATATGTGTAAAAGAATGTTTTCTCGATGTTTGTATGCTTGTCTCTGCTTCCGATATACAAAAAGACAATTCCCGCAAGAAAGGCAATTCTGCTCAGAAGGGCCATAATGCTTGAATCTCTGCTGAGATATGTTATGAATCTCTCGCGGAAGGATGCCGGGAGAACTTCAATCAGTTTTTCGAGGAAGCCCAGGTAGTTAAAGACGGTCAAACCGATACAGAGCAGGGCAAAGACAATCAGTAAAACATACCTGTGTTTGCGAAGAAAATGACGTAATTTTTCATTTTTGACGAATACGTAAGGAATAATCATTCCGACAGCAATAACCGCGGATGTGTGTATGAAATATGCAATTACCACGGCACCTAAAAGGAACCAAATCTTTTCTTTTTTTGTTGCAAGCCATAATCCCATTAATACAATAACCATGGCAAGAGCCTGTCTGATTCCGTTTTCAAAGAACTGCAGGAAATACATGGAGTAGAGAACAAATAGGCCCATGAATTTGTTTTTACAGGTTTTGCTGATTATGATGTAGGACAATCCCATCAGAAGGAATGAGTAGAACAGTATAAATGACCAAAACGGCAAATCAAAGAAACTGAATATTCTGTTAAGTACCAGATAACCGTACTCATATTGGCCGGATGTCCAGGAGGCCTCGAAGTCATTATATATGTGATTGTATGAAAAATAGTCGGTGCCCTGTCCGCCTCTTAAAGCAAGAAAGAGAGTGACAACACCAAACACTATCGGAAATACTGTTTTATTAAGGGGTTTCTTGTATTCGATTATTGCCAGCACCAAAAGTGCCGCTAATATAATCAATCTGAGCATGCAACTATTTTACCATATCGAGTAAATTTTGGAAATCTTGCGGCAAAGGAGCCTCGAAAACCATTTCTTCTTTTGTTCGCGGATGTGTAAGTATGAGCTTGCCTGCATGAAGTGCCTGTCCTGACATACCACGGTTGTTCTTTCTGCCGTAAACCGGGTCGCCCACTACGGGATGTCCGATATATGAAAGGTGAACTCTTATCTGATGTGTTCTTCCTGTCTCAAGTCTGCACTCAATCAAAGTGGTTTCAGGATATCTCTTGAGCACGGTAAAATGTGTGACTGCATCTTTTCCGTTCTTTGTATTTACACACATTTTCTTTCTGTCAGTCGGGTGTCTTCCTATGGGCGCATTTACAGTGCCTCTGGATTCTTCGATTGTGCCTTCGACAAGAGCTGTGTATATACGCGAAACATCATGATTTTTTATCTGCTCAGCAAGAAAGTTATGTGCCTCGTTGTTTTTTGCAACCACCAGAAGACCTGTTGTGTCTTTGTCGATTCTGTGAACTATGCCGGGTCGTTTCACTCCGTTGATGTCAGACAAATCTTTGCAATGAAAGAGAAGGGCATTTACAAGCGTTCCCGAGTGGTTTCCCTCTGCCGGATGAACAACCATGCCCCGGGCTTTGTTGATTATGATAATGTCGCTGTCTTCGTAAATAATGTCAATGGGAATATCTTCCGGCTCAACGTCCGGGGAGACGGGGTCCGGAACTTCGATTTGAATATTGTCATTTAATCTTACTTTGTAGTTTGACTTAACAGGTGAACCGTTTAACGTGACAGAACCGTCGTCAATGAGTTTTTTTATGTAATTTCTGCTGGAGCCCGGAATAATGTTCTCACAGTATTTGGCAAGATAGGCATCAGCTCTTGTGCCGATGTCTGCCTCAGACACAACGGCGTTAATTGTTTCCATCTTTGTCCCCTTTGCTTTTACCGAAAATTTTTGGTCTCAGCAAAAGCTTTCTGTCGCCTGACAAAATGACCGTAAGTGCAAGCCCTATGCATCCGCAGACTACGCAAATATCGGCAAAATTGAAAATCGGGAAGTTGTATCCGAAAATATCGAAATCGAGGAAGTCAACAACGAATCCTCTGAAAAATCTGTCAATCATGTTTCCCAGGGCGCCGGCAAGGATAGCTCCCAAACCGAAACCCAGCGGAAGAGATGTGGCATGATGAAGAATAAAGCAAATCACGGCAGCCGATACCAGCGACACAATGGCAAGAAAGACTGTTTTGCCGGTGAGTATGCTCCATGCGGCACCTGTGTTTTCACAGTAGGTGAGATAAAAGAAGCCCTTTATGACTGTGTTTCTGTGACCTCTGTCAATATTGTATACAGCAATATACTTTGTGAGCTGATCGATTCCGATCATCAAAGCCGTGAATACATAAATCAGTATCAGTTTTTTTGCTTGAAGTTTCTTTTCCATACCCTTCTATTATACGATTTATTGTTATATCGGGCAAGTGAAAGAAGTCTGTCCAGATAAACCGTGATTTTTATCATGGTCACCTCACGGCCTGTTATGGATATGCTGTCAAATACCGGAACACAGGAAATGACATGATCGGTGTTTCTGTAATACTCGTCCAAAATTGCAATGGCCTTGACCGCCTGATTGGTTGCGCCGGCTCCTATGGCATGCAATTCGGTAAAAGTGTCTCTTTCCAGCCGATCCCTTATTGCCCATGCAAGGTTGTTTGGTTTTACGTCTGCTGATACTTTCAAAACATCCATTTTGATTCTCCTTTTTGAATGAGAATATCCGTTTTTGCGAATATTTCAAATATTTCCCGGGTTCGAGGAATGTCGATGCAAAGTTTACCGTGAGAACAAGTGAGAAAGGCGGTAAAAAGCCCCGAAAACCATATTTCCCGTGTTTGACACAGGGAATAAATAATCATAAAATTAGACACAGGAGAAAAGTGATTTATGAGAGTTGTGGCAGGAACGGCCGGAGGACTAAAACTGAAAACAAGAGATTCCGAGGCAACAAAGCCGACCCTTGACAGAGTTAAGGAAGCCATGTTCAGCATGCTGACTTTTGAGACTCCGGGAGCAACGGTTCTTGATTTGTTTTCGGGAAGCGGTTCTTTGGGTATTGAGGCACTCAGCAGGGGTGCCGAAAGTGCGGTATTCTGCGACAAAGACAAAGAATGCACAGGCATAATTGAGGAAAATCTCAGATTTACAAAGCTGGCAGACAAAGCAACAGTCATGAGAGGAGATTTTTCAGACAATCTCAGAATTCTTTCGGAAAAAGGCAAAAAGTTTACTTTGGTGCTTCTTGATCCTCCGTACAGACATGGACTTGAACAGGAAGCAGTCAAACTTATAGAGAAATACGGTCTTTTTACAGAAAATACGACGATTCTCACAGAACACGCATTTGACGACAAAATGCCTGATAAAATCGGCATATTTGAGAAAATAAAGGAAAAGAAATACGGCACCGTGGGCGTAAGCCTTTACAAGGTGTCTGAAGAAAGGTCGAAATAATATGACAGAACCAAAAACGGTTGTATACCCCGGAAGCTTTGACCCGCTTACAAACGGGCATCTGGATATTATCAGAAGAGCATCAAAACTTTTTGACAGAGTAATTGTTGCAGCACTTAACAATGATGCCAAGAATCCTGCTTTCTCTCTTGAAGAAAGATATGACATGATAAAAAAATGCACTGCGGATCTTCCGAATGTGGAAGTTGACTTTTTCCACGGTCTTTTGGTGGATTTTGCAAGGAAAAAGGGTGCCACGGCGCTTGTTAAGGGACTTCGCGCCGTTTCAGACTATGAGTACGAACTGCAGATGGCAATGCTTAACAAACACATTGACCCGAAGCTTGAAACAATATTCTTTATGGCGGATATACAAAACTCATTCTTAAGTTCAAGCTCCGTAAAGGACATTGCAAGAAACGGCGGCAGCATCAAGGGCCTTGTGCCGGCTGAAATCGAGGAAGATATATACCGGAAATTGAGATAAATACTCTTCCTTTTATAAGAAAAGTATGGTAATATATTTATAGGTACAAGTGTACAGAATTAATCGGAGGAACAAAAGATAATGAAACTCGAAATCATCAATTTGATTAACTTGCTCGAGCAAATGGTTGAAGGCGGCGGAAAGGTTCCGTTTTCAAATAAGATTACAATTGACAAAGACGAAGCTCTTTCAATTCTCAGCGAAATGAGATCAGCACTTCCAAGCGATATCAAGGCAGCTCAGGATGTTGTTGATGAAAAGCAGAAAATCATTATGGGCGCTCAGAAGAATGCCAATGATATCATTGCCGATGCAGAAGCTCAGAGAGATGCAATGGTTGAGGAACACAAGATTACTCAGATTGCAACAGAGCAGGCTCAGGAAACAATTGAAAATGCACAGAGAAAAGCAAAAGAACTTCGTAACGGTGCAAAGGGCTATGTTGACAATATGCTTCGTGAGTTTGAAGAATATCTTTCTGATAAAGTTAAAGAACTCCGGGACAACCGTCAGAGTTTAAAATAATACTAAAGTAAAGGAGAATTAGATTATGAAATTCAATTATGTAAGTATGATCCCTTTCACAACAAAGAAACAGGCAAGAAAAGCTGAAATCACAGGAATTGCAGTAGGTGTTCTTGCAGGTGCCATCGTTGGCGCTGCAGCCGGAATCCTTTTTGCTCCTGCATCAGGAAAAGAAACAAGAGCTTTCATCAAAGACAAAGCTGAAGAGGCTTGTGAACTCGTAAAAGATAAAACAACAGAAGCATACGGATGTGTTAAGGAAAAAGCACAGGACATCGTAGGCAAGGTTAAGGAAAAGCTTTCAAAGGCTGAAATCGAAGAAGACGTTTCTGACGCAGAGTAATTTACGGGAGACAAAATCATGACAGTAACCATAACACTTAAAGGACTTCTTCTTGGTGCTCTTATTGTTGTTGCAATCGTTGCTCTCATTTTCTTAATTGTTCTTTTAATCAAACTTATCAGAACAATCGGAAAGGTAAACAAGATTCTCAGCGACAACAAAGACAACATCAATGAAACAGTAAAGAATCTTCCTGCAATTTCAGAAAATGTTCTCGATATCACAGACGATGTTAAGGATGTAACCGGAGTTATCGGTGATGTTGCGACAGATGTGGGAAATGTAGTTGATTCATTTGCTCAGCCGGAAGGACCTGTCGGTGTGTTTGCTTCAGTTGCAGGCACAGTAATGCAGCTCATTCAGGTTTTCAGAGAATTAAAGGACAGATAATACACTGTTAAGTTTGCAAGGGTAAACAGCAGAAGTTGTTTACCCTTTATTTTTTAACAAGACGACATGAAGAGAAGACCGGGCAGAAAATTCGTAGAAAAAAACTATAGATTCACCTTCAGAGCAGCAGGTGTTTTTCTTATTGTACTCCTGTTTGCCGTTGGTATTGCAGTGCTGGTGACAAGAAACAACACGGGAAAGACTTTTGCAAACAGTGACGGAATTTCATCTGCGGAAGTATTTCCGTTTGTTTATACCGACGCAAATAATGTTCTTAAGGTTGCAAACAGCGAGGGAAAGGTCACTTCAGTTGATAACAATGTTTCCGACACAATTTTTGACAAAGACAAGGATAATATCTATTACATAAAAGACAAAGCTCTGTACAGATATGACATAAAAAACAACAGCAGAAAAATCCTTGTGGGAAATAAGGTTACCGGTTACAAAATCCTTAACGACAGATCTGCTTTGATTTATTCATCTTCATTCGGAGATCTTCACATATACAACCTGATTAATTCCGAGGATGACACTTTTACCGAAGAAGGCCAGAATGTTGACATAGATATGCTTGTAAAAACAGGAAGAAGCGGATTCCTGTATTTTGACAGTGTTTCAAAAAATGAAGGTACGGGAACTTTGTATTCCAGGACCGGCAGCGGTAAAACATATAAAATTGCGGAAAATGTCGTTCTGGGATCTGCCGATATTTCAAAAAGAGATAAATTCATAAGTTATGTGTCAGACGGAACGTTATATATCAGCGATTTTGAAGGAAAAGCAATCACAAACACAGAGAATGCCGCTGTTTTAACGGACATACAGCAACCGACAGCGGTTGAAGAAATCAAAAACGAAAGTAAATTCAGCGAAGAAATTGAATTCACATTCTTAGTTCAGGGAAATAAGATACTGTTTTTTAACGAGGAAGGATACAGCACGGTTTGCAAAAATGTAAATTCGGTAATTTCCTATACAGGAAATAACAACAGACTTATTTACACTGTAAAAAATGACGATGACAGCCTTGATGTATTCATGGTTTTAAGAGACAGAAAGCCGGAGAAGATAACCAATGTTCCGGCCGGAACGGAGTTTGTTTGGTCCGAGAGCACAACAAAGCTTTACTGCCTGCATAACAGAGAATTATCTGAGGCAGATGTGGGTGAGAATAACAAAATTACAGCTCTTTCAACGGGAGTATCGTCTGTTTCGATTTATCCCGGAAAGCCGTTTGTCGTATATTCAGACACCCTGAAAAATGATTACTACATTATTCCGGGCAGCCAGGTTGCAAAAGTTGCGTCCGGCGCCGAGAGACTTTATGCTTCATCAGACCAAAACTTCCTGCTTGTAAATTCATATAAAGCAGGCGGAAACAAATATAACGATCTTGACTTTGTAAAGGGCGATTCCATGCAGAAAATCAGTTCAAATATTGAACGAGTGGTTGCATTTGACAACGACCTTAACTGTATTCTCTACACGGAAAACGGCGAACTTCTTTTGAGAACAAATAAAGACACAATCGCAATCGACAGTTGCGAGGCGGTTTTTGCTGCGGAAATAAAACGATAAACAAGGATAAGAATATGAAGAAAACATTCGAGCGCATTATCGAAGAAAAAGCACCGGATTTCGGAAGCATTCCGTTCTGGTCACTTAATGATGAATTAAAACCGGACGAAATCAGACGTCAGGTGAGAATAATGTATGAAAAGAAAATGAAGGGCTTTTTCATGCATGCGAGAATGGGTCTTACCACTGAATATCTTTCAGACGATTGGTTCGACTGTATTGCGGCAGCTGCCGATGAGGCGGATAAGTACGGTATGGAAGCATGGCTTTATGATGAAAACGGTTGGCCAAGCGGATATGCCGGAATGAAGCTTCTTGATGATCCGGATAATTTTGCAAAATATCTTACTTTTGAAATAAAAGACGAGGCAGACGAAAAGGCCATGCGCTGCTACAAACAGCAGGACGGAAAGTTTGTATGCGTATATAAAAATGCCTGTGATTCATACGTGGATACAATGGATGTGAACATTACAAAGAAGTTCATTGAGTCCACTCACGAACAGTATAAGAAAAGATTCGGCCCGCAGTTCGGTAAAAGAATACCGGGATTTTTTACAGACGAGCCCCAGTATTACAGATGGAACACTCCGTGGTCTGACACGATTCCGGAGGAATTCAGAAAAGCATACGGATATGATGTGTTCAGCGGTCTTGATGCTCTTTATGTGAACAGACCGGGTGCAGACACTTTCAGGTATGATTACTGGAAACTCTGTCATAATCTTTTCCTGAACAATTTCCAGAAGCCTGTTTACGAATGGGCAGAAGCCAACGGATGCAGAATCACCGGACATACAATCGAGGAAAGCTTCCTTGCCGGTCAGATGTGGTGTACAGGCGGCGTAATGCCCTTCTATAAGTACGAGCACATACCTGGAATCGATAAGCTCTGCAGAGGAGTACCGAACGATCTTGCCACAAAGCAGGTTTCATCTGTTGCCGCTCAATACGGTAAAAAGAGAATTCTGTCGGAAATGTACGCAGCCTGCGGATGGGATGTTCCGATTGCGGAGCTTAAGAGAATAGCTGAATGGCAGTACTGCGGCGGTGTTAACCTGATGTGCCAGCACATGCAGCCATATTCAATCCGCGGACAGAGAAAGACAGACTATCCGTGCTACTATTCTTTCCACAATCCCTGGTCTGAATATCTTGCGGACTTTGACGAGTATTTTAATCGTCTGGGTGCGGCACTGGGAGAGGGAGAAGAGGAAGCAAATGTTCTTGTCATTCATCCGATTCACAGCTGCTGGATGAAATACATAAGGGATGTCGATATGGCATCAATAACGGAACTTGAAGACGGAATCAACAGACTTCTGGACAGACTCCAGGCACATCAGATTTCATGGCACTTCGGTGATGAAACTCTCATGGCAGAATGTGCAGACGTAGTCGGAAACAAAATCCGTGTGGGCAACTGCTCATACGACACTGTTGTAATTCCTCTTTGTTATACGCTTGACGATTATACAGCCGGGCTTCTTAAGAGATTCCTTGCCTCAGGCGGAAAGGTATGTGCATTCGATAAGCTTCCTGAGTGCATAGACGGACGCAAGGCTGACATGGAATGGCTTCAGCCTAACATGACAATGGAAGAGCTTTATAAAGAGGCTCCGATAAAGGTTGTAACAGATAAAAACGGAGAGGCGACCGATGTCAGATTCAGATATATGAAGCGTGACGACGGATATACTTACTATTTGCTCAATGTCGGTGAAGAAATTAATGTCAACATTGATTTCAAGACAAATGAAAGAATAAAGCGCTACAATCCGGAAACAGGAAAAACCTCATTTGTATGTGAGAGCGGAAAGCTTACCAAGACATTTAAAGCAGGCGAGAGCGCCGTATTCTATACGGAAAAAGAGGAACGCCCCGTAAACACACTGGTGCTTGACAAAGCCGTTGTATATTACGGTAATGAGACAAACGGAAAGAAGGAACCGATTGAAAAGATTCGTGACCTCTCGCTGCGTAAGAGATATTCAGGAGATATGACGCTCAAGTTTGATTTCAATGTCAGAGAGCTTCCGGACACAGATATTTCTCTTGCCGTTGAGCCGATGGAATACAAAAGCATTACAGTTAACGGACAGGAAGTAAAATTCGGTTCGGACTGGTATCTTGACAGAACATTCAAGGTTGCAGATGTGACAAATGCTGTTAAAGTCGGTAAAAACGAGATAGTACTTTCATTCAACTATTGGCAGGATCCCTATGTGTTTGATGTGCTTTATCTCGGTCAAATGGAATCAAGAAGAAACTGCCTCACCTTCAATACTGAAATCGAAAATATTTATCTGTTCGGTGACTTTGCCGTTGAAACAGACAAAACAAAATTCCGTGACGGTAAAAACGGCAGCATTGTTTACAGCGGAGATTTCACAATTGCAAAGGCCCCTGACGTATTCACCTCCGACATCTGCAATGATCTCGTAAAAAATGGTTATCCGTTCTTCGGCGGTAAAATTCACACTGAAGACAGCTTTATAATGTTCAAAAACGAAGGAGTTAAGAGATATGCCAATCTTGAACTCAAGGGCAATTTTGCTGTTGCCGAGGTTTATCTCAACGGAAAATACGTAAAGAAACTCCTGTTCGGAAAAGAATGTGATATTTCCGAATTCATTTTACCGGGAGAGAATAAGCTTGACATATACATTTGCAGTTCAGGCCGAAATCTTTTCGGACCTTATCACAATGCAGAAGAGGAACCGCTCATTGTCGCACCCGGAACATTTACCTGTGAAAACGGATGGACGGAAGAAGGATGCGGAGCATACATAAATGAGTACTGCTTCATGCCCTTCGGATTTGAACCTGTAATACACATCGGAGACTGATATGCCGAGATTTTTTGTCGGAGAGAACCAAATAGCGGATAATAAAATAACCATTGTCGGACAAGATGTTAAGCACATTAAAAACGTGCTCAGGATGGCTGTGGGTCAGAATGTTGACATCTGTGACGACAAGGGCAGGGAATATGCCTGTGAGATAGAAAATATCGCCAAGGAAGAGATAACTGTCAAAATCCTGTCCTGCAATGAGCAGGGAAATGAACCGGGTATTCCGGTAACAATCCTGCAGGGTGTGCCAAAGGGCGAAAAGATGGAACTGATAATACAGAAAAACGTTGAGCTTGGAATAACAAAAATTGTTCCGGTAATAATGGAAAGATGTGTTGTCAAATTCCAAAATCAGCAGGACAAAGAAAAGAAAGCCGCCAGATGGAATAAGATTGCCATGGAAGCCGCAAAACAGTGCGGAAGAAGCATTATTCCGAAGGTTCTCGTTCCTGAAAATTTATCGAAGGTAATCGCCGAACTTCCTCAGGATGCGCTTCTTATCACAGCTTCCGAAAACGAAAAAACAGTTTCTCTTAAGGAAATTCTCCAAAAAGAGAAGGCACGGGAAATATACTTCATCATAGGCCCTGAGGGCGGAATTGCGGCCTCTGAAGAAGAATGTCTGAAAAATGCCGGCTTTAATTCAGTGTCCCTGGGACCGAGGATACTTCGCACTGAAACAGCGGGTTTTGCTCTTCTTTCAGCCATCAGATATGAGTACGGAGACTGAAAAGAATGTCGGTAAAAAAAGTTCCGACGGGCAACGACAGAAAACGAAAACAAAAGAGAATATAATGCTTTCCGAAATAAGTTCGGGAGGCATTTTTTATGTCGGAAAATACAAAAGAAAATACATTTTTCGCAGTAGTAACAGCTGAAGGAGACGTGAACTTCATAACGAATGCAGCAGAACGCAGAAGATATGTTGCAGGGCTTCTGAATGCGGCAACGATTCACAATGTTTTAATTAAAACAGCAGAATATCATGCATCTGCATTTTATGTGATATTGTCAGCCCAAAGTGCAAAGACCGCATTGAACGTGATTCAGACCGCCAACCACTCGTACGGATCATTTATGGCGATGAAAGAAGGAGGAACATATCAGAATATGCGATTTCGCAGGGTATATCCCGTTTGTCTGAATGCAAAGCAGGAGTCGATGGTAAGGCGTGCATTGTATCTTTCAATGCGTTTCTGAGGGGCGGTTTCCTTGCATAGTGTCATTTTTTTCTATATAATATAAGAGAAGTATTTTTACCAAAGCTAAAGAGGAATAAAAAATGACCTACAGAGATAAAACCAAATTCAAATTACTTGCCTTCCTGCTCGCAATTACGATTCTTTCGGGCATGTTCTTTACTGTAAATCCGGTAGAGACGGAGGCAATGACAGTTTCTCAAATAGAAGAATCCCTTACAAACTTAATGACAAATGACGGATTTCGCCCCGGAAGGCCGGGATTTATCACCGGCAGCGGTATCTGCTACCAGTTCTTAAATAATGTTGTCCGAAAGCTTTTCGGACACAGTCTTCCGTATCAGCAACCCAGCAAATATGCACTCTACACAAATTCAAACTGGACACAGGTCGGAAGCACAGTCTGCAACGACAAGGGAAACCTTTCTGTTTCATCGCTTAAATCACTGTTCCAGCAGGCGCAGGCCGGTGATGTGGTTCAGATGCATTACAGCTACGGCAACTACGGATATCATACGGCTATCGTATATAAGGTGACATCTGAAGGCGTGATTCTTTACTCAGCCGGAAGCGGAACTGTTCACTTAGGTGCCGGACCGATGATGCCCACAGTCGAGCAGAGCAAATATTCTGTTATGTGGGGAACAAAGGGCGATGTACTTACATATCAGGCATACTATGATGTTTATCTTAAAGGATCGGCAGACGGTCTTTCAATATACAGATCAACAAAGGCGGCATCTGCAGCAAAGCCTGATATTCCGAAAGTTGAATTCAAGGGTGACCCCACTTACAACAGTACGTGGGCAGATGATTATTCAGTTCCCACCACAACAATTCAGGAAAAATCACCCTCAATGGAGGGCTTTGACGTAGCATGGATTCAGGCGGTTCTTTTCAACCTCGGATACAAGCCGATGACAATCGACGGAAAATACGGCAAACAATCAATAACTGCGGTAAAGAATTTCCAGACAGATACAGGTCTTACGGCTGACGGTGTAGTCGGACCCCAGACTTTAAGCATGCTAAAGTCATGGTGGAACGAATACAAGTATTCAGAGAAGGTACCTGATAAAACAAAGCCGACAGCAACACCGAACCCTTCTTCTACAGCAACACCAAAACCAAGCACAACTCCGACCCCCACACCTGCAGCAAAATACGGTGTGGTTAACGGATATAATATGCCGACAGAAACAATAAAGCTCACCTCACCTGCAACGCAGGGTGAGGGTGTAAGATGGATTCAGTCTCTGCTTAAGGACTTAGGCTATGTTAAAAACATAGACGGAGATTTCGGACCTCTTACTCAGGACAAAGTAATTTTATTCCAGAAAGACTACGGACTTGCCGCTGACGGATCAGTAGGTCCCGCAACAAGAACAAAGATGTATGAGGTTTGGTGCAAGAAGATGGGTGTAAATCCTCCACCAACAAATACGCCTGCACCGACACCGACACCAAAGCCAAGTCCGACTCCGACACCGGCGCCTTCTTCAGCAGGAATTGTTAACGGTTATCCGATGCCGACCGTAAGCGTAAAGAGAGGTTCAACAGGTAACGCGGTAAAATGGGTACAGTCGGTACTTAATGACCTGGGATATAACATGGTTGTTGACGGCTCTTTCGGAGCGGGAACCGAGTCAAAGGTAAAAGCATTCCAAAATTATCAAAAACTTACTGCAGACGGAAGCGTGGGACCTGCAACAAGGACGAAAATGTATGAAGCATGGCAGAATAAAAAAGCAACGCCGACACCTTCACCTAAGCCCACACCAACACCGACCCCTTCATCAACGGGAACGGTTAACGGATGCAGCATGCCGACGGTAAGTGTCAGACAGGGCTCAACGGGTAACAACGTAAAATGGGTGCAGTCAGTACTTAAGGACCTTGGTTTCAGCATTACTGTTGACGGAGATTTCGGAAATACGACCGCAACAAGAGTAAGAGAGTTCCAAAGCAAATACGGTCTTGCTGTTGACGGAAGCGTCGGAGCAGGCACCAGAACGAAAATGTATGAGGAATGGCTGAAGAAAACGGCAACGCCTGCACCAACGGCAACACCTGCACCGGGCGGAAGCAACAGCCTCAATCCGGATGATCATGCACTGCCGACAGAAAGTCTCAGACTCGGAGCAAGCGGCGACGGAGTTAAATGGGTACAGTGCATACTTGCAAAACTCGGATACAGTGTAACCGTTGACGGTTCATTCGGACAGAAATCATATGAAGCTGTGCTCCGGTTCCAAAGGGAGAACGGACTTACCGCAGACGGAAGCGTAGGACCGGCAACCAGGTCAAAACTCCAGGTAAAATGGGATGCATACAAAGAGGCACAAAAACCGAAGAACCCATATGCGGAACCGACAGAAAGTCTCAGACTCGGAGCAAGAGGCGACGGAGTTAAATGGGTTCAGACGATACTGAACACACTGGGATACAACCTGGTTGTGGACGGGGACTTCGGCCAGACAACCTTCAGCAAGGTAAAGGAATTTCAAAGAGAATACAAACTCGATGTTGACGGCAATGTAGGTCCGGCAACACGAGCAAAATTAAAAGAATGTTGGAACAAGAAAGTAGGTTGATGAAATGAATTTTGAAACATTACACCCCGCAGACCAGCTTGTTATGCTTATGGAAAGAATTTATTCATACGGCATGACAACAACATCAGGAGGAAACCTTTCAATCCTTGATGACAACGGAGACATTTGGATTACTCCCGCAGGATATGACAAAGGTTCATTAACAAGAAAAGACATCGTTCAGGTTAAACCGGACGGAACTGTAATCGGTATTCACAAACCCTCAAGTGAATATCCGGTTCACTCAAGAATATATAAAGCAAGACCGGATATTAAGGGCGTGCTCCACGCACATCCGCCGGCACTTGTTGCTTTCAGTATTTCAAGAGTAATTCCCGAGACAAAAATCATTCCTAACGTGAATGCAATCTGCGGTACCATGTCAATGGCTCCGTACGATGTACCGGGAAGCGTCGGACTCGGAGAAAAAGTTACTGAGGAATTCAAGAAAGGCCACAATATGGTTATGCTTGAAAACCACGGTGTTTTCGTAGGCGCTGCAGATATTTTCAAGGCCTTCATGGCTTTTGAAACTCTTGATTTCTGTGCACGAGTTGAAATTGAAGGAAGAAAAATAGGTAACATCAAAGTCGTACCTGACAGATACCTTTCAACAGCAAAGGACAAGCAGCAGGTTCAGATAGATGAATTCAAATGTGAGAAGTACAGCTCAGAGGAAAGAGAAGCACGCAGAGATATGTGCAAGTTCATTCACAGAGCATATGACCAGCAGCTTTTCACAAGCAGCCAGGGAACTTTCTCTCAGAGACTTTCAGACGGTTCCATTATTATCACTCCTTATGCAAAGGACAGAAAATATCTTGAACCTGAGGACCTTGTAAAAGTTCAGAACAACTGCAGAGAAGAAGGAAAGCATCCTTCAAGATCAGCACTCCTTCACCTTAAGATTTATGAGAAGCATCCTGAAATCAATTCAATAATCATCGCACACGCACCGAACGTAATGGCATTTGCATGTACTGATGCTGAGTTTGATTCAAGAACAATTCCGGAAGCATATATCATGCTTCGTGACGTGAAGAAGATTCCTTTCGGTGCATCCTTCCTTCAGCCTGACATGGTTGCGGATATGTTTGACCACATGACAAACATCATCATTTGCGAGAATGACTGTGTAATCGTTACAGGTGCAAGCCTTCTCAATGCATTTGATAAGCTTGAGGTAATGGAATACAGTGCAAAGGCTGTAGTTGCTTCAAAGGTAATCGCACCGATTGTTGAAATTTCAGACAATGAAATCAAGGATTTAAGAGAGGCGTTTAATTTCTGATGTCAATGACAATGACACAAAAAATATTAGCCTGTCACGCAGGACTTGATCAAGTTACCGCAGGTCAGCTTATCATGGCAGATCTCGATATGGTACTGGGTAATGATATTACCGCTCCCGTGGCTGTTTGTGAGATGAAAAAAGCAGATCCGAATGCAAAGGTTTTTGACAAGGACAAGATTTGCCTTGTCCCGGATCACTTCACACCGAATAAGGATATTAAAGCAGCTTCAAACTGTAAAATGCTTCGTGAATTTGCAAAGAACCAGGAAGTGACAAACTACTTTGAAGTCGGAAAAGTCGGTATTGAACACGTGCTTTTACCGGAGCAGGGACTTGTGGTTGCAGGTGACTGTGTTATCGGTGCAGACTCCCATACATGCACCTACGGTGCTTTGGGAGCATTCGCAACAGGCGTGGGAAGTACTGATATGGCAGCGGGAATGATGTCCGGCAAGTGCTGGTTCAAGGTTCCGCCTGCATATAAGTTCAATCTTACAGGCAAGCTTCCAAAGTATGTGGGAGGAAAGGATTTAATTCTCCACATAATCGGAATGATCGGCGTTGACGGTGCTTTATACAGGTCAATGGAATTTACCGGAGAGGGTGTTATGTCACTTTCGATGGACGACAGATTTACAGTATGCAATATGGCTATAGAAGCCGGTGCAAAGAACGGAATTTTTCCGGTTGACGAGAAAACAATCGAATATATGGAAGGACGCGCAAAGCACGACTGGCAGGTGTTTGAAGCAGATGAAGATGCAGAATACGAAAAGGTATTTGAAATTAATCTTTCAGAGCTGAAGCCCACAGTTGCATTTCCGCACCTTCCTTCGAATACAAGAACTGCAGATGAAATCGGAGACGTTAAAATCGATCAGGTTGTCATAGGTTCATGTACCAACGGAAGAATTTCAGACTTACGTATTGCCGCAAAGATTTTACGCGGTAAAAAGGTCGCAGACGGCGTCAGAGTAATAATTATTCCCGGTACACAGCAGGTGTATATGGATGCGCTTCGTGAGGGCCTTCTTGAAATTTTCGTTGAAGCCGGAGCTGTTGTTTCCGCACCGACCTGCGGACCGTGTCTCGGAGGACATATGGGCGTTCTTGCATCAGGCGAAAGATGTGTCTCCACCACAAACAGAAACTTTGTGGGACGCATGGGTGCAAAGGACTCAGAGGTATATCTGGCAAGTCCTGCGGTAGCTGCATTCTCAGCATTGGAGGGCAAAATATCATGTCCGATGTAAAAGGAAGAGTTTTCAAGTACGGAGATAATGTTGATACCGATGTTATCATTCCGGCAAGATATTTAAACATTATAGACAGAGCCGAACTTTCGATTCATGCCATGGAGGATATTGACCAGGACTTCGTTAAAAAAGTTCAAAAGGGTGACCTTATGGTGGCCGGTCAGAACTTCGGCTGCGGTTCATCAAGAGAACATGCTCCCATTGTAATCAAAGAGAGCGGTGTGTCGGTTGTAATCGCAAAGTCGTTTGCAAGAATTTTTTACAGGAATGCAATTAACATCGGCCTTCCGATTATGGAATGCCCTGAAGCCTGTGATAAGATTTCAGCAGGTGACGAAGTTGAGGTTGATTTTACCGGAGGAATAATAGCTGACAAAACCACGGGAGAGGAGTTCAAAGCAGCTCCGTTCCCTGAATTTATTCAGAACATTATTAAAGCGGGAGGCCTTTTAAAGTCCATCGCAGAGGAGAAAAAATGAAAGAGTATAATATCGCGGTGCTTAGCGGCGACGGCATAGGACCTGAGGTAACTGCTGAAGCAATAAAGGTACTTAACAAAGTCGGCGAAAAATATGATGTTAAATTTAACTGCAAAGAATATATTGCAGGCGGAATTGCAATAGATAAGACAGGAAATCCGCTTCCTGATGAGACTCTTAATGCATGTGTAAATGCAGACTCCGTTCTTCTCGGTGCAGTTGGCGGTCCTAAGTGGGACAAGGCAGGCGGACCGAGACCTGAGCAGGCTCTCCTTGGACTTCGTAAGGGCATGGAAGTTTACACAAACATCAGACCTGCCCATGTGTTCAAAGAGCTTCAGGCCGCGTCTCCTCTTAAAGATGAAATATTAAAGAGAGGCGTTGACCTTGTAATTATTCGCGAACTTACAGGCGGTATTTATTTCGGTAAAAGCGGTCTTGCGGAAGACGGACAGAGCGCTTTTGATACAGAAGAATATTCAGTACCTGAGATTCGAAGAGTAATTGAAAGAGGCTTTGATTTTGCAAAGAAGAGAAGAAAGAAACTCACTCTTGTAAACAAAGCAAATATAATGGAAACATCGCGTCTTTGGAGAAAACTTTTCTTCGAGATGGCAGAAGATCATCCTGACATTGAAGTTAACGAGCTTTATGTTGATAATGCATCAATGCAGCTTGTTATGAATCCGTCACAGTTTGACGTAATTGTCACATCAAATATGTTCGGTGACATTCTTTCAGACGAAGCTTCAATGATTACAGGCTCAATCGGAATGCTTCCGTCAGCAAGCTTAGGTGACAGTTCAAACGGTCTTTATGAACCAATTCACGGAACAGCACCTGATATTGCGGGCCTTGACATAGCAAACCCGATGGCAACAATTTTATCAGTTGCGATGATGCTCAGATATTCATTTGACATGGCTGATGCTGCCGATGACATTGAAAGAGCCGTAGGTGAAACTTTGGCAGAGGGTTACAGAACAGCAGACATTCAGAACGATGACTGCAAGCTTGTGGGCACAAAGAAGATGGGCGACATAATAGCCGCAAAGATCTGAAAAAATATAAATATTGTTTGACAGGCCGGAGCAGAAAGCCCCGGCTTTTTTCTTTGTGTTTGATACTCGAGCACCAGCGAGAATATGCTTAAAGGGTTGTGTCAAATCTTGACAATAGTAAAAAAATAAGGGTATCATAATGTTACAGATACGTGCGAAAAAAGAATATGGTAAAGAGGTGATGAAACGTCTGATTAAAAACTCGTCTATGATTTTCATTTTACTGCTCGCTGCTTTAGGAGTTGGATTCAAAATTACTATGGAATAGGCTACAACGGAATTCCGGTTGAACAGGGAATACTTTCAGCTGTTGCGGATGCGTTATTGTTCTAACAAAAAGGAGGAAAAAATGAAAAAGAAAATATTAGCTTTTATTATTATCGTTGCTGTATTGATTGTTGGAGGCATTACAACTTTTGGTGTTGTTAAGTACACATCAAAACAGGATGTTAAAGATAACTTGAAGAAACATTCCTTAATGGAGAAGAAACCCGAAGAGTGTGCTCAGGCTATCAGACTTTTGTGTGAAGAAGATCCCAAGGTAGTATACAGTATAGGAAAATACAGTATCACTGAGGGCGAACTGGCAAATGCCAAATTGCTTATTGAACAGCAAAGGATGCTTGAAGGCAGCGAAACATTAGTTACTGATGAAGAAGCAACCGACTGGTTACTTAAAAGAAAACTGATGAATGATGAAGCAAAAGAAAACGGAATTGATATTTCGGAAGAACGAATTCAGAAAGTCTTGAACGAAATCAGGGGAAGCAATGGTGTCACGGGAGACGGAAAGGTTGCTGACTCAGAACGACTTGCGGCATTTCTTGACAAAACAGGATTAACTTATGAACAATACGAAATTCAAACTAAGGAAAGAATAAGATATACAATTGCCGAAGAGGACTACATCAATTTAATATTCAAACAGGAGAAAGAAAAAAATCCAAAGTTTGAGTATGATGACGAAAAACTGGAAATCCTTAAGGAAGAACATCTTGATATTCTATTAAAAGAATTGAAAAACAGTAAATGATATTTGAAGCCGGAGCATTTGCTCCGGCTTCTTTTCAGTCCCAATAAAGTGAGAACATGTCTTCGTCGTTCATAATTGTTATGAGATCTGTTTCTCTTTCCGGAAGCCTGTCCACAAGGTCAGGTGCGAAATCATGAACTTCTTCTGCAAAGGCCTCGATGTCTTTCGGCTTTTTTAAGAAGGCCAGGTCAACCTGCTGCATATCGCAGTAGATGACTTTGAAGTCGATGTCAAAATCTTTTTTCCAGCTTGTGAGCTTGTCGATTATATCCTGATTTGAAATCTGAGCATTGAATCCGGCAATACCGGCAGCTCTGATCGGGTCGGCCCAGTCACTTGTTTTGATTATCGCAACACAGTCTTCGCCTTCCTCAAGCTGAATGAAATATTCTGATGCAAATGCCGTATAATCGGGAGCCTCTTTTGCAAGGGCCTTGCTTAGCTCACGTACCTTTGCACGAATTTCATGTCCTTCATATTTCATCATGCCGATATTCACACAGATGCCGTCATAGGGAACATAGTCCATTTCATCTTCACTGTATCCGAAATATTGGAGTATGGGAAGTTCAAAAGCGTCCTTGAGAATCTGAAGCACATTCTCAGGTATGGTGGTCATATCAAGTAATTCTTTATCAAAATCCGTAAGTTTCATAAGATTTCCTTTCATATATGTTGATATTTTACCACAATGCTTTGCAACATTACTATATATAAGGTATAATTAAGAAAATTTCACGGGGGAGTTCCGAAATGCCGAAAAACAACAAAGGTTTGATATATTTGCTCATTGCACTGGTGATGGTACTTATTCTCACCGTGGTTATTGTTTCATGCAAAAACAACACAAGAAACACAAATACAAACGGAGATCCGTCAACCATTGTTTCTTCTGATGACGGCGGCAATACCGAACCCGAACCAACTGAAGGACCGCTTACATATAAGGAAATCACATTTTTGAGCGGCGGTGATATTATGTATCACAGACCTCAGATCAGGGGAGCTAAGCTCGGCGAAGGAAACTACGATTTCACAATTAACATGCAGTATATCAAGCAGCTTGTTGAAAAGGCAGACTTTGCAACCGCAAACTTCGAAACAACACTTTCAGGTCCGAAATACAATTACGATAAAAAGCAGTTCCCGTTCTTCAATGCACCTGACTCAACCGTAGATTCCATTATAGGTGCGGGATTTGACCTTCTTTTTACAGCAAATAACCACTGCTATGACCATGGCGGAGAGGGCATTAAGCGTACCATAGATGTTCTTAATGAAAAGGGAATCGACCATGTAGGCACAAGAAAAGATGAAAGTACAAAGACATACAAAATTGTTGATGTAAAAGGCATCAAAATCGGTCTTATCAACTATACACTAGAGAGCGGAAGCGATGATTCAGTTACCAGAATCAACGGAAATGCCATCGCAAATGCAGACCTGCCGCTTCTCGACACGTTCAACGAAGCAAAACCGGATCCTTTCTATGTTGAAGTTGAGCAGAGATACAAGGAACTCCGTGAGCAGGGTGCTGACATTATGATTATCGTCCTTCACTGGGGTGTAGAGTATCAGCTTGAACCAAACAACACACAAAAGGCAATTGCTCAGAAGCTGTGTGACATCGGTTTTGACTGTATTCTTGCATCGCATCCGCATGTAATCCAGCCGGTAAGAGTAATCACATCATCTGACGGAACAAGAAAGATTCCGTGCTATTACTCAATGGGTAATCTCATTTCAAATCAGAACAGAGATTCTCTCTCAAGCGGTGAGACAAGCGGACACAATGCCTATACTGAAAACGGTATGCTTCCGACCCTTACAATAAGAAAGTACTCCAACGGAGAGACATATATTAAAGACATTGAATACTATGCCACATGGGTACACAAATACGGCAATGAAAAATTCACCATCATTCCGCTTACTCTTGCCCTCGCAGATCCGAATGCATACGGACTCAATAATTCGTCAACAGGACTTGAACGAGCAAAGAAAGCAAAAGAAATGACAGCCGGACTTTGTGCTGCAGGTGTTGCGGAATACAATGCGCTTTGGAAAGATCCTCATCCGAATGCCACAGCAGAGTGATTATTCTAAATTAGAACATTGTACCCTTTGCCCGAGGAAATGCGGTGTAAATCGTTTGGCGGGACAGAAAGGATATTGCAAATCAGCCGGCCTTGACATACATGTGTCAAGGGCGGCTCTTCATATGTGGGAAGAACCGTGCATTTCAGGAAAAAACGGTTCCGGAACTGTGTTTTTTACAGGCTGTAATCTGGGCTGTGTTTACTGTCAGAACAGGCGAATAAGCAGGGACGGAGATGCGGGAATAAGCATTTCGGTAAAAAGACTTGCTGAAATCTTCCTTGAGCTCCAGCAAAAGAAGGCAAATAACATAAATCTTGTAACCCCGACACATTACGCGGTTCAGATAAAGGAAGCCGTACACACAGCAAGAGATAACGGACTTACAATTCCAATCGTATACAACTGCAGCGGATATGAGCTCGCGGAAACCATAGAATATCTGGGTGATGATATTCAGATTTATCTCACAGATTTCAAGTATTGGGACAGACAAAAGGCAAAAGAGTATTCCTTTGCCGAGAATTACCGTGCAGAGGCCATAAAAGCACTGGATGCCATGGTGAAAAACGTGGGAGAACCTGAATTTGATGAAAACGGCATAATGCAGAGGGGCGTAATAGTAAGACACCTTGTACTTCCGGGAAATGCAGCTGACTCGATGAAAATTATCGGATTTCTTCACCGGAGATACTGTGACGGAATTTACCTCAGCATAATGAATCAGTATACACCTCCGATTGATGCGAAATTGCCTGAAATCCTTCGAAAATCCACGGAAAAAGACGAATATGACAGCGTCCTTGAGTACGCGGACGAGATAGGAATCAACAACCTTTTTTACCAGGAAGGCGGCACTGTTTCAGAGAGCTTCATACCCGATTTTGACGGCTTCGGGGTATTGAAAACAAATGATACTGTGATATAATTTATTAGGTATGTAATTATATAAGAAAGAAGATTTTTATGAAGCATTTTTTCAATGCTGTTAAGCAGCGTCCTCTTATAGTTTTAATGATGGCACTCGCATGTTTGCCGCTTGTTATATATGAGCAGTACAGCTCCGTTGTTCAGAAGGTCGGATCTTTTTCTCTGTTGTTCGGACAGAACTTTATGAATACGGTTTCTGACATTGCAGACGGAATTAAAATCACTGCATCATCACCTGCAATTATGGTTCTTTCCGTAATTGTTGCAATTCTTGTGCTTCTTGCGCTTTCATTTATTCTCGGTGTGTATTTCGGCGGATACAACCAGACACTTTATCTTGCTGTTAACGACATCCCGAAGAAGAGAGGAGACTTTAAGCAGGCAATAAACAGATACTATATCAAGCTTACTTTCTATTTCCTTTTCCTCATCATTTCAATGTTCCTTATGATGGGAATGCTTCTCTTCTCAACAGTACCGTTTTTCACACTTTTAAACATGTTCCTCGCAGGTGATTCTGCTGCAATTTTCATGATGCTTATCGTTGCGGTACTTACGATTTTGTTTGACTACTTTGCATTGATTTTCTACACAATGTATATGTCATATATGCTTCCTGCTCTTATTGCTTTCAAGAAGGGCGGAGTTATTGTGTCATTTAAAATGACAAACGGATATTGTTGGTATCTCATGCCGAGAACAACATTCTTCCTTCTTCTTCTCCTTTTGGACAAGATCATCATGCTCCAGATGGGATTCGGTGTTGCAAAGGGCGGACATGCTTTGCTCTGTATCGTAATCAACTGGATTCTCACAAGTGCAATTTTAATCGGTTATGTATATTACGTATTTAACACATTCTCAATCATGAAGGATGATATGTTTAATACGACAGATAAAGAATAGGAGTTACAATGAATAAGATATATATGGATAATGCGGCTACCACAGCGCTTTCCGAAAAAGCTCTTGATGCCGTAATAACAAAAACAAAAGAAGTTTACGGAAACCCTTCAAGTATGCATACAATAGGTCATGAATCAGCTCACGTACTTGTTGATGCAAGAAATATGGTGGCAGAAGTTTTAAACTGCAGTCCCGATGAAGTGTATTTCACATCAGGCGGAAGCGAAGCGGACAACTGGGCTCTTAAAGCTGCAGCCGCTTACGGAAAAGCAAAGGGTAAGACACATTTAATAACAACAACAATTGAGCACCATGCAATCCTTCACACAATGAAGGAACTTGAAAAGCAGGGCTTCACGGTTACATATCTTCCTGTTGACAGCGAAGGCTTAGTTACAGCCAAGCAGGTTGAAGAAGCAATCACTGACGAAACGATTCTTGTTTCCGTAATGTTTGCAAATAATGAAATCGGAACTGTTGAGCCGATTAAAGAAATCGGTGCGGTATGTCACGAGAAAAAGGTATGGTTCCATACTGATGCGGTTCAGGCACTGGGACATATAAAAGTTGATGTTCAGGAAATGAACATTGATATGCTTTCAGCATCAGGCCACAAATTCAACGGGCCTAAGGGTGTCGGACTTCTCTATATAAAAAAGGGAATCAGGATTGGCAACTTAATTGAAGGCGGAGCTCAGGAAAGAGGAAAGAGAGCAGGTACTGAGAACGTTCCCGGCATTTACGGAATGGCAGTTGCTCTTAAGGATTCAGTGGAAATCATGGACGAGGAAAACGCACGTCTTACAAAACTGTGCGGAAAAATCATGGACAGCATCCTTACACTTCCTCACACAAGAATAAACGGAAGCAGAACAAACAGACTTCCCGGAAATGTTAATGCATGCTTTGAAGGTATCGAGGGCGAGTCACTTCTCATGCTCCTTGATGCAGCAGGAATTTGCGGATCATCCGGTTCTGCATGTACATCAGGAAGCCTTGACCCGAGCCATGTATTGCTTGCAATAGGACTTCCGCACGAAATAGCTCACGGCTCACTCAGACTCAGTCTCGGAAGATTCAATACTGAGGAAGAGGTTGATTATGTAATAAAAACAATACCCGGCATTGTCGAAAGACTCAGAGACATGTCTCCGGTTTGGGAAGACATTATGGAGGAGGAGAATAAATAATGGAATACAGCGATAAAGTAATGGATCATTTCATGAACCCGCGTAACGTCGGTAAAATGGACGATGCTGACGGAGTAGGAGAGGTTGGTAATCCTAAATGCGGCGATATCATGAAGGTATATATCAAAGTTAAAGATAATGTAATTTATGATATTAAATTCAACACATTCGGATGTGCATCAGCCATCGCAACAAGCTCAATGGCTACAGAACTCATCAAAGGAAAAACAATTGAAGAAGCTCTGGAGCTTACAAACAAGGCTGTTGCAGAAGCACTCGACGGACTTCCGCCGGTAAAAATGCACTGTTCAGTTCTTGCTGAGGAAGCCATCAAAGCAGCAATTGATGATTATAAGAGCAAACAGGGCTAATTAATTTATGGAATATGTTGCACTTATACTGGTTGCCATAAGCTTGGCTCTTGATGCATTTGCCGTATCAATTACCAATGGCATGACAGCGAAGAATTTCAACAAGAAAACAGCTGTTGCCGCCGCGTTATGTTACGGCGGCTTTCAGTTTTTAATGCCTCTTATCGGTTGGTTGCTGGGTAAGAGCGTTGAAAAATATATTGCAAGGTTTGATCACTGGATCGCATTCGGACTTTTGCTCATTATCGGCGGTAAAATGGTATTCGATGTTATCCGCGACTGGAACAAGCCTGAAGAAGAAATCAAACCTTTTATTCTCACACCGGGAAAGGTTATTTTACAGGGAATCGCAACAAGCATTGATGCTCTTGCAGTAGGCATTTCTCTTTCTGCAGGCAGCTCAATCAGCATTTGGATTTCATGTGCGGTAATCGGTGGTGTTGCATTTGTTCTTCCGTTATTCGGAGGAATGGTGGGACAAAAAATCGGAAAGTTTTTCAGAACAAAGGCAGGCCTCGTTGGCGGTCTTGTTTTAATTGCAATCGGTGTTAAGATTTTACTCGAACACTTATTGGCATAACGAAAGAGGTAAGAAATGGAAATCAACGAAGATATTTTTAAGGCACTGGAAATTTCACAGAATGTATATGAAATGCTCCGTGAAAATCTCAAGCCGGGAATTTCAGAAAGAGAAATATATTCAATGGTTGATAAAATGATTCAGCCATATAAAAAAAGAAATCACAGCATGTTCATGGGTGATTTCATAAGCGGTCCGAGAACTGTCGAAATCGGCGGAGATCCCACAGACAGAAAGCTTGAGAAAAACGACGTATTCATGCTTGACCTGTCACTCAGATACAATACCGGCTGGTGTGATACCTGCCGTACATTCTTCATCGGAGAACCGACTGATGAAATGAAAAATGCTTATCAGATAGTTCTTGATGCGATGAAAAACGCACAGAGTCTTGTTAAGACAGGCGTTGTTGCCTGCAGTGTAAAAGCCGCAACCGAAAAATTCCTTGAAGAAAAAGGAATGAAGGGACTTATGCCTCATCATGTGGGACATGCAGTCGGCAAGGAGGTTTATGCAAAGCCTGCTTTTGAAGAAAGCTGCGATATGGAAATTCAGGACGGCGAGATACTCACTCTTGAACCCGGATTATATTTTCCGGGCAAGTTCGGTATCAGAGTTGAAAACGATTATGTGGTACAGCGTGACAAGCTTACATGCATGTTCAACTACCCTACGGAAATGGAATACTTTGTTATAAAATAAGGAACTAATATGAAGGCAGTAATTTGGGAAGGCGTAAATAAATTAAGACTTGATGTCAACTATCCGGATCCCGTATGCAAAGAGGACTGGGTAATTGTTAAAGTAATGTCAGTCGGTATTTGCGCAACAGACACACATATCATCCGCGGAAAATTCAACAACGGAAATCCTCCGGGAATTCTCGGACATGAAATCTGCGGTATTATAACTGAAATCGGCTCAAAGGTAAGTTCATGCAGGGTTGGCGACAGAGTTGTTGTTGAAACGGCAATCGGCTGCGGAGACTGCATACATTGTCTTACCGCCAACAAGCATCTTTGCCCGGACGGCAGCGAAATCGGATTCCCTCCACATGACGGAGGATATGCACAGTTCGTAACAGCTCCGGCATCCTGCATCCATAAAATACCGGACAATATGTCATATGACGAAGGCGGCATCTTAGAAGCAATGGTTTGTCCTTTCGGCGCTATTTACAGATACGGAATGAATATCGGAGAGACAGTTCTCATTCAGGGAACAAGCATCGCCGGCCTTTCATTTTTACAGGCTGTAAAATTGTACTCACCTAAGAAGGTAATCGTAGCCGCAAGAAACCCGGAGAGGCTTGCTGAAGCCAAAAAATACGGGGCTGATGTAATCGTCTCCACAAAGAACGAGGATTTAACGCAAAGAGTAATGGAAGAGACAAACGGCCTTGGCGTTTCGCTTTCCATTGATGCTGCGGGTTCTCCGGAGACTCTTGAGAATGCAGTCAAACTCACAGGCAAGGGCGGAAGAACAATTCTTTACGGACTTCCGGGTGATGACGACCAAATTCAGTTCCCCGTAAAGCATATGATTATGAACCAGGTTACAGTAATCGGTGTAACAAACAACGAGCTTGCATGGGATCCGCTTATTGACCTTGTAGCCAGCGGAAAAGTAAATGCAAAAGACATGGTTACTCATTCGTTCCCGATTGAGAAAACAGAAGAAGCGGTAAAAATCGCAACGGAAAGACCTGTCGGATTTATTAAAGCTGTAGTACATCCATGGGATGAAGAATAATATATTTTACATACAGAAAGGGTAGAAAAATGAAAATCACAGACGTAGAAGCTATTATCGTAAGAGCCGCAGATCAGGTAACACTTATCGGCGACGGCACACAGGACACAGTTATCATTGTTGTTCACACAGACGAAGGAATTGACGGTGTTGCCGAAGTTGACTCAGCACCTTATGTTGTAAAATCAATAATAGATATGCCTGCAAGCCACATGGCATGCCAGGGACTTAAGGATTTAATCGTAGGAGAGGATCCTTTTGATGTTGAAAAAATCTGGAACAAGATGTATGAGTTCGCATACTATCACGGACGTGCAGCAGCTGTTATTCATGCAATGTCAGGTATCGACAATGCCATTTGGGACATCATGGGTAAGGCAGTAGGTAAGCCGGTTCACAAATTACTCGGCGGTGCATACCAGACAGAAATTCCGGCATATATCTCAATTCTCATGCCTGATACAGTTGATGAAGTTAAGAGACTTGTTGACTATCACATGAAGGAAAACTACCTCGGTATTAAGTTTGGTTGGGGCGGTCTCGGAAACAACTTCGAGAAGGACTGCGAACTTGTAAGAGCAGCACGTGAAGCTCTCGGCCCTGATAAGAAGCTTATGATTGACATCGCAATGGAATGGAAAGACTACAAGGTAGCCCTTAAGAACTGTAAGGCATTCGAGGAATACGATGTATTCTGGGTTGAAGAACCTTTCAGAGTTGAGAGAGACAAGGACTTTACAAAGCTTCGTAACGCAGTTAACCTTAACATTACGGCAGGTGAGGAATTATTCCACTTCGACGAATTCAAGAAATATATTGACAACGGCTGCGTTGACATTCTTCAGCCTGACATCTCAAGATGCGGCGGACTCACAGTTGCAAGAAAGGTTCGTGACTACGCATACAATGCAGGTATTCCGATTGTACCTCACAACTTCAAGTCAGGACTTCTTCTTTCGGGTACAATGCAGTTTATCGCAACTCTTCCGAATGCACTCTTCCTTGAGTACTGCGGACAGGAAACAACTCTTTCAAGAGGACTTATCAAGGAACCTATTGAAGTACACAACGGTATGGTAACTATCCCTGACAGACCGGGTATCGGTGCAACAATTGACTGGGAAACAGTTAACAAGTACAGAGTAGGCTGAGACAAAAGAGGGACATTATGTTTGATATAAACAGGATAAAAGGACCATTCGCAACAATGGTAACTCCCTTTAAGGAAGGAAACATTGTTGACGAAGAGGCTCTTACAAAAGAAGTAGATGCACTTTGCAATACAGGAATCACAGGAGTGTTCCCTCTTGCAACAACAGGTGAGTTTCCTTTCCTCAGCATTGAGGAAAAGAGACGTTGCCTTGAAATTACGGCAAGAGTAAACAACGGCAGAAAAGCAATGATTGCCGGCGCATGCGGTGTAAACTATTCAGAGTCAATGGAAATCATAAAGATTGCCGCTGAACTCGGATACGACGCATGTATTGCCTGCAGCCCGTACTATTACACCCAGTCCGCTGATGAGCTTGTAAAATATTACACAGCTCTTTGTGCAAACCCATACGGAATGAAGATTCTTATGTACAACATTCCGGCTTTCACATCAGAAGTTCCGATGTCTGTTGTGGCTGAGATGATTAAGAATCCGAACTGCGTGGGCATCAAAGATTCTTCGGGAAATATGAGAAGAATGCGCCAGGCGGCACATCTTAAGGATGAAGCCGGCCGACATGACTTCATCGTATATTGCGGAAGCGATGATATCATTTTACCGGCACTTGTGGCAGGATGTGAAGGAAGCTTATCTGCAATGTCCGTGTGTATGCCGGAACTTGTATCAGAAATGTATAAAGCATATGATGAGGGAAGACTCTCTGATGCTCAGGAATACCAGAATTCATTTATTGAACTCGGTATGCTTGCAGACGGAATGCCGTTCCCTGCCGGATACAAATATCTCACGGAACTCAGAGGACTTAAACATAAGTTTATTCACCAGTTCGTTGATGAGAAGAAAGCAGAGGATACTAAGAAAAAGCAAAGTGAAATTCTCGATAAGCTTTTAATAAAATACAATTTAAGGAGAGAGATATTTTGAGTAAAAGATATTTTACGTCAGAATCAGTAACAGAGGGACATCCGGATAAAATCTGTGACCAGGTTTCAGACAGAATTCTGGACGCAATGATTGCACAGGACCCGAAAACAAGAAGCGCATGCGAAACAATGGCATGCACTGACCGTCTCTTTATAATCGGAGAGGTTACAACCCAAGCAAACGTGGATTTCGAAAAGATTGCCCGCGATACAATTCGTGATATAGGATATACAGATCCGGAAATAGGATTTGATGCCGATACATGTGTAATTACAAACTGTCTTCATGCACAGTCACCTGACATTTCAATGGGTGTTGATGCTGAGGGCGCAGGCGACCAGGGTATGATGTTCGGATATGCATGCAATGACACAGAAGAACTTATGCCGCTTCCTGCTTCGCTTGCACACAAAATCACAAGAAAACTCACTGCAATCAGAAAGAGCGGAGAACTTACATACCTTCGTCCTGACGGTAAAAGCCAGGTAACTGTTGAGTATGACGAAAGCGGCAAAGCGGTTCGTGTTGATACAGTTGTTTGCTCAACACAGCATACTCCTGATGTGGATATGGAAGTTCTTCATAATGACATTATCGAAAAGGTAATCAAGCCGTGTATTCCGGCCGATATGCTGGATGACGACACACGCTTCCTTGTAAATCCGACAGGAAGATTTGTAGTGGGCGGACCTAACGGTGACTCCGGTTTAACAGGAAGAAAGATTATTGTTGACACATACGGCGGAATGGGTCGTCACGGCGGCGGAGCTTTCTCAGGAAAGGATCCGACGAAGGTTGACAGATCGGCTGCATATATGGCCCGTCATATAGCAAAGTCAATCGTAGCATCAGGTCTTGCAGACCGCTGCGAGGTACAGCTTGCATATGCCATTGGTGTTGCCGAGCCTGTATCAGTAAGAGTTGACACATTCGGAACAGGTAAATTACCTGAGACGGAAATTGAAGAGAAGGTTAAAATCAAATTTGATATGAGACCACAGTCAATTATCAAATATCTCGATCTTCAGAAGCCTGTATACGGAGACCACTGCAACTACGGTCATTTCGGATACATCGGAGAAGATGCTCCGACCTGGGAGAAAACAGTACAACTTTAATTCCTATTTGAGAATTTTGAAGGAGGCCTTATAGAAATCTATGAGGCCTTCTTTTTTCATGTTTGAAAGCTCTCTTGAAAGGGCAGATCTGTTTGTTCCCACATAGGTTGCCATATCCTCTCTGTTAAGAGGCACGTTAAAAGTATTGCTTTTGTTTTGGTGAGCAAGTTGGGTAAAATATGTGATGAGCTTTTCACGCAGAGTGATTTTAGACAGAATCTGTATTCTGTTATTCATTGCAAGTGCTCTTTCCGCAATCATTGCGGTAAAACGGTCATAGTATTCCGTGGATTTTATCTTTTCCGCTGAAAGCCAAAGCACAACAGCTCCCTCTGAAGTATAAATATATACAGGACTGTTTTTCTTTTTAAGAAAGCAAAGAGATTCACCAAATGTTTCGCCGGGCGAAACGGAGGCCATGATAGTTCTTTCTCCGTTAATGTCATCACTCAAAACCTGAACCGTTCCGGAGAGAACCAGCCCGAATTTTCTGAGGGCTTTACCGGCCATGTGAAGAAACTCGCCTTTTGAATATGACTTTATTGTACCGTCCATGTTTTTTACGGCAAGGTCAAGACCGCTGCCTTCGGTTCCGAAGAAAAGAGTAACATTCTTTATTATACTTTCATATTTTCTAATATCCATAAAAGTATTGTACGATATTTTACGTTACGTTGCAATTGCAACATAATCTCCCGCAGAATCGGTGTTTAATATCACTGTAAAAAGGAGGAATATGAAATGAAAAAATTCTTATCACTTTTATTGGTAATCGCAATGGTATTCGCACTCGCATCATGTGCGGAAAATACAACAGAACCTACAGCAGAGCCTACGGCAGAACCGACAGAGGCGCCTTATGAATCAGTACATATCAATTTGGCAGGTCTTAAGGGCGCAACAACAATGGGCATGGTAAAGCTCCTTGATGATGCCGAAAACGGTCTCACTGCAAATGAATATGAATTTACAATGGGCGTTTCAGCTGACGAACTCACACCAAAGTTCTTAAAAGGCGAAATCGACATTATGGCTGTTCCGACAAATTTAGGATCAGTTCTGTATAATAAAACAGAAGGCAAGGTTACTCTTCTTGCAGCCACAACACTCGGTCTTATCTATGTTTGTGAAAAAGGCGGAGACACAGTAACTGATATTGCAAGCCTCAAAGGAAAAACAATTTATGCAACAGGCAAAGGCACAACTCCTGAATTTGCACTCACATACCTTCTCGCACAGAACGGACTTGATATTGAGAAGGATGTTACAATGGAATGGAAGAGTGAGCCTACTGAAGTAGTTGCTGCTTTAAAAACACAGGATGCCGGAGTTGCAATGATTCCTCAGCCCTTCGTAACTGTTGCGCAGGGACAGGTTGAAGGACTTAAGGTTGCTCTTAATCTCACAAAAGAGTGGGACGGACTTAATGACGGAACTGCATTCGTAACAGCAGGTCTTGTTGTAAGAACAGAATTTCTTGAGGAACATCCGGAGGCAGTTGCAAAGTTCCTCGAAGAATACAGCTCATCAGTTGAATATGTAAATAACAACACAGCAGAGGCTGGCGCACTTATAGAGAAATATGATATTGTTAAGGCAGCAGTTGCAGAGAAGGCAATTCCTTACTGCAGCATAGTATGCGTAACAGGAGAAGAAATGAAGTCAAGAGCTGAGGGTTACCTCAAGGTATTATTCGATCTCAAGGCACAGTCAGTAGGCGGAGCGCTTCCTGCAGATGACTTCTACTACACAGGAAAATAATGAAGAAAAACATGTTGCTTAAGGCAGGATCGGTAGTTATCGCTCTTGTCGTGTGGCAAATTGTATCAATGGCAGTTGGGATGGAGATGCTTTTGGCATCTCCTCTCAGTGTTATACAAAGACTTGCAGTTATCTGGAAGGAAGACGGTTTCTTTTTTACCGTTTTGTTTTCTTTACTCAGAATAACCGCAGGTTTTCTTTTTGCGCTTTTGGCCGGAATCGTGCTTGCTTCTCTTGCAGGCAAATTCAAGGCGGTTGAGATATTGCTTTGGCCGTGGGTTGTAACGGTAAAAACCGTACCTGTTGCCAGCTTTATTATTTTCAGCTTAATCTGGTTTACTTACAGCCAACTTACGGTTTTTATTGCGTTTTTAATTGCATTTCCCGTAATATACAACAACATATTACAGGGAATAAAAAATGTTGACGGTAAAATGCTTGAAATGGCGAAGCTTCATAATATGTCCTGGAGACGCAGGCTGCTTTACGTAAATCTTCCCGGTATTAAGCCATATTTGTTTTCTGCCTGCTCAACAGCAGTGGGAATGGCATGGAAGGCCGGCATAGCCGCAGAGGTTATAGGAATAGTAAAGGGTTCAATCGGTGAAAAGTTATACGAATCAAAGATATATATTGAAAGTGTTGATCTCTTTGCATGGACAGTAATTATTATTTTGCTCAGTGTTTTTCTTGAAAAAGCATTTATGCTTATTCTTAAAGCTTTGTTCAAAGGAGTTGAGAAACTGTGATTAAATTCAACAATATAAGAAAAAGCTTTGGGGACAGGCTTGTCATAAAAAATTTCTCACTTGATATTAAAGACGGTGAGTTTATTGCAATTATGGGTCCGTCCGGATCCGGCAAAACAACTTTGCTGAGAATTGCAGCAGGCCTTGAAAATGCGGACAGCGGAGAGATTTCGGGCATACCCGAAAGGAAGGCTTTTGTCTTCCAGGAGGACAGACTTGCCGAAGATTATTCCGTGGAAAGCAATATGAAAATGGCATCACGGAAGAAGATTCCGGAGGCGGAGATTGAGACTCACCTTGAGGAACTGGGACTTGCAGGGGAAATCAAAACCAAGGTAAGAAAGCTCAGCGGGGGAATGAAGCGACGTGTTGCAATTGCAAGGGCAATCCTTGCAGATGCAGATATCATTTTTCTTGATGAACCGTTTAAAGGCCTTGACAATGAACTTAAGAAAAATGTCATGGACTATGTAAAAAAATATTCAGCAGGCAAGACTGTACTCATGGTAACCCATGACAGGACCGAGGCCGATTACATGACAAAGCACATTATTTCACTTAGTTTTTATTGACCATTATTGTCAATTGATTGTTGATACAATGTTTTTATCATCCGTCATTTGCCAAATGGATTCAAGAAGAGTATCTTTCACCACTGAAAAAGAGAATAATTAGAGTTAGAGAATTGATAGAAAATGAAACAGCGCAGTGATGTCACTGCGCTGTTATTCTCTCCACCACACTATGTATCGCAATACAAAACTTGTCAAACGGTCTCAATGAATTATTCTTGACATTTTAGGGAACAATAGTCATAATAAACTTACAAAAAGTTCCCTAAAAGGAGTTTTGGTATGAATAACTACCCCGAAATACAAGAATTATTGGAGCAGCGAGCTGATTTATATGCCCGTCTTAAATTATTGGCTTATGACGGCACACCCGAAATAAAAGAAAACAAAAGCGGTAAATATCTATATGTCCGCAAGCGTGTAGGCAGCCGAGTGACATCGACCTATGTTGATGTTTATTCCGATACAATATATCAACTTTTGCTTCGTAATAATGCTGAAGCAAAGGAACTGAGAAAGCAAATCAGAAAAGTTGAAAAGGCGCTTGCTGAAAAAGGTTTTACCGAAAACGAATTCTCCCCCGACGTACTTTTAAACCTTGATTTTGCCCGAATGAATATGAAATTGTCCATTTATGAGCAGGCTGTTTTAGAGGGTGTTGCAACATCTTTCCCCCAAACCGAAGATATACTGGAAAACGGTAAGGTAAACGGTGTAACGGCAAGTGACGTGCAAAAAATCTTAAATCTGAAACACGCCTGGGAATTTATTTTGGACAAAGATGTGTTACAAGTGAAAAGCGATTATTCAATTCTTTGCCACATTGCAAAGCTCGTAAACGAAGGCTTCTTTGCAAGCGGCGGCAGAATAAGAGGTGTACCTGTAACCATAGGTGGCACCTCTTATGTTCCGCCGTTACCTATTGAAACCGTTGCTATTGAAAACATTTTAGAAATTACAAACCGAAATGATGAGCCGATAAATATTGCAATAGAGCTTTGTCTTTACTGTATGAAAACACAAATTTTCAATGACGGTAATAAACGTGCATCGGTTATATTTGCAAATCATTATTTAATTTCAAAAGCGGGGGGACTCTTGGTTATACCCGAAAATCACGTTCCTGAATTCAAAAAACTTTTGATAAATTATTATGAAGATAAAGACAGTGGAGAAATCAAAGAATTTTTAAAACAAAATTGTCATAGAAATTTTAGATAACGTAAAGCGAGGTGAATTTCACCTCGCTAAGTTATTATATCGTTTCAAAATACTATGTACTGCAATTGCAAACTTTTCTTCAAGTGTCAATGTTGTCAGCAGCGGGTCTCCGTCGGATATGGTTCACGGGGGAAGATCTGATTTTCAACATTGAATACCTGTCCAAATGCAGAAGCTGCGTAATTAACGATGAAAGGTTTTATTGCTACCGTAAACATCCGAACTCAGTAACGACCGAAAGTTTTTCATCTTTAAAACAGACAGAAATCACATCGAAGGACGAAGCAAATCTACCGGTGACACAATACTGTCTGTCTCTGCTTAAAAATTGCGGAGTTGTACTGTTTTCGTGCACATATGAACGTGATGCGTGCAATTTATAAAGCAAGAGCACAGGATAAATATCGCTGCAATGTTGATGAACGCAGAGCATATGTTTTATCGAATTATTATGAAATAAAAACAAAATTGCTATCCCAAAAGACTTAGTTTTTATTGACCAAATTGTTAAAAAAGGTTTATAATACAAATTATTAATAAACAGTTAATTTTGTTAAAAATAATTACGGGTAGGGAATGGGTAAGCTTATATCGAAAATAATGAGCAGTAAAATTGCGAGAAGAATAATTCTTCTCCTTTTTGACATATTCTCTTTTACCGCTGTATCGGGACTTTACTATTTCTTTAAGCAGAACGCCAACGGTATTGTAACCGTTGACACTCCGTTGCTTTTCATTTTTAACGGTGCAATTCATCTTGCGCTTACTTTGCTTATAAGAGCTTTTCTGAGCGTATATAACAATGTTTGGAGATATACAAGTACAAAGGCTTATTTCCTTCTTATAACAGCGGATAGCTTTGCGGGTATTATAACAATAATCGTGCTCCGTGCCATCGGCACATATAACGGAATGTGGCAGGCAACCTTTGTCGGTGCCTTTGCATGTCTTCTGGCACTTTCTGCGAGAATTGCCTACAACCTTGTATATAAGTACACATCCAGTCCGAAGAACACAAAGACAAGAGAACCTGTTGCCATCGTAGGTGCAGGAAGACTTGCCACATATCTTGCAGGAGATCTTTCAAATAACCCGAATTCAAAAATGGAGCCTCTTTTCTATGTGGATACAGACCCCACGAAGATAGGAAATAAGATAGGCGGTCTTCAGGTTCATGACAAGAAAAACGCAGAAAAAATCATCAGAAAGCTCGGCATCAAGAAAGTAATCATAGCCATCACGAACAAGAGCAGCGAAGAAATGTCTAAACTTTATTATCATTATGCAGGTCTTGGCTGTGAGGTTAAAGTGTTCGAAACTCTGATAGGAAAAGACGGAGAATCGAAGGCGTCAATTCGTGAGTTTAATATTGAAGACCTTCTTTTCAGAGAGGCAATTGATATTAAGACACAACAGGCCGGCGAATATTATAAAGGAAAGACTGTCCTTATTACAGGCGGCGGCGGTTCAATAGGATCTGAACTTTGCAGACAGGTTGCGGAGTGCGAACCGAAACAGCTTATTATATTTGATATTTACGAGAACAATGCATATGAAATTCAGCAGGAACTTGTTCGTAAATATAAAGGAGAGCTCGACCTTGTTGTTCTCATAGGTTCCGTAAGAGATACGGAAAGACTTGAGGCAGTATTCAAAAAATACAAACCGGATGTTGTTTTTCATGCGGCAGCTCACAAGCATGTTCCGCTTATGGAAGTCAGTGCGGCAGAAGCAATTAAGAACAACGTTGTCGGAACATATAACACTGCGAATATGGCCGAAAAGTACGGAGTCAAAAAGTTTATCCTTGTATCAACCGATAAAGCAGTTAACCCAACCAATATCATGGGTGCTTCAAAAAGAATGTGTGAAATGGTTGTTCAGTGCAGAACTGATTCAACCACATCCTTTGCCGCAGTCAGATTCGGAAATGTTCTCGGCAGCAATGGTTCTGTTATTCCGCTGTTCAAGAGACAGATTGAAGAGGGCGGACCGATAACAATTACGGACTCAAGAATCATCAGATATTTCATGACTATACCTGAGGCATCACGACTTGTAATGACAGCGGGAGCCATGGCTGAAAGCGGACAGCTCTTTGTTCTTGATATGGGCAAGCCGGTAAAAATCTATGATCTTGCGTTGGACATGATAAAGCTATCAGGACTTGAGCCGTTTGTTGATATTCAGATTAAAGAAATCGGTCTCAGACCGGGAGAGAAGCTTTACGAAGAACTTCTTATTAAATCAGAAGATCTTGATAAGACAGCAAATGAAAAGATTTTCGTGGAGAAAGATAAGCCTCTCACAAGGGAACAGGTTGATGCAAAGATTGCAAGACTTATGAAAGCAGTCAACGAATCTGAAAATTCAAATTGTGATATTATCAGAGAAGCCATGCATGAGGTTGTTCCGACATATAAAACGCCGGAAGAGGTTAATGAAAAGGCTGCTGAATCCAACGAAATGAAAATGGCAAGAACAAAATAATAATAAAAGCGATTTTAGGGGCAGGACCATAAGTCCTGCTCTTTTTTTATGCAAAGCAGACAAAATAATAAAATTTAGTGGAAATTTTTCTCAAAGTGTTGCATTTTGTGTTAGAAGGTGGTATTATTTGCACATACTAAAGACAAAAGAACTACGTTACAGAAGAAAAGTACAAAAGAAAAAATTTTAAAAAGTACAAAAGATTTTTTTAACACAGGATGAAAGGAGCCGAAAACTGCGGCATTATGGGCTTTTCAGGCGAATATCAAAACAACATAGACGCCAAGGGAAGAGTGGTTATTCCGATTAAATTTCGTGAACAGCTTAATGAAGGCTTTGTAATTACAAAAGGTCTTTCCCATTGCGCATTCGTTTTACCGAAAGCTGATTTCGAAAAGATTGAAGAAAAACTTTCCGGAGAATCTTTCACAAACAGAAATGCAAGATCCATGCAGTTGTTTTTCATAGGCTCAAAAATTGACGGTGAGTTTGATGCTCAGGGAAGAGTTGGTCTCTCTCAGAGCTGTCTCTTATACACATCTGAAGCTGCCGACGAAGGCTTAGGTGTAGATCT